>JAGFIZ010000045.1 GCA_024103135.1 Bradyrhizobiaceae bacterium
CTGGAGACAGCCCTTCATCTTCTTGGCATTGACCCTCAATCGCGCAGCGCCATTCAATCTGGTGCTCCACCCATCTTCCTGCTTTGCCACGCTATACGCGTCTAGCTACGCTTGTGCCTATTCATCATGGCGCATTGTAGCTACACCGCATGAGCTTGTGCACATAACCCGGCAACGCACACCCTTCAGCTCATTGTGAGACCCTCCCGTTTGTGGCTACGGTGCGCCACCTTTTTTCGTGATGGATTCAGGGGAGAGCAACTATTACTGAGAATTTCTGGAACATCTTCCTTTACTGCTAGTTGAAGACAGCGAACAGCTTACTCTCGTATGGGGTGAACGTTCAGAGGACAGAGGGTCTGCTAACGCGGACCCTCGTGTATTTTTGTACGTGAACTCACGCATTCCCGTCGTTACTCTCATATTCGCACTTGCCGTACAAGTGCTCCAGGCAGGCAACGATGCTGCCTTGATGCGATTTACATCGCCGATCATTGACCTTCATACGTTGCCCACCGGCGGTGTGCGAATGTATTCGCAGCAACTTGATGTGTATGATGCAGTACCATCGAGTCCCACGTGGTTTCGGAAGATCGCCACCGTTAACGGTGCCAAGGTCAGGCGGGTGAGCCAGGTACTTCGCATGAACAACGTCGTGCTCGCCGTTGGTCACATACTTACGTATGACGGAGCGGCAAGTGTTGTGCTCCGAAGCACGGACTTCGGAAGCAGCTTCACACCAGTCGTTGTTGGTACCGATACACTGGCGATTACGGATGTCTGTACGGCAACACCACAGGGACAGTTGTTCTTTGTCGATCGTGTGGGCCGACTCTGGATGAGTAGTGATCTTGGTACAACATGGATCACCAAGCGGTGGCCAAGTGGAATCACTCCGGGTGCAGCACGTGAGGTCGACATGATTGATGCCAACACCGGAGTGTGCGTTGATGGTCTGCGAGGTGTGCACTTTACCACCGATGCGTGGACAACACTCATCACGCCACTTGTCGCCAAGCGTCCGATCACGCGAACACAACCATCAATGATCAACTCTTCGAATTGGAGTCGGTCATTGGTTCTGGTTCAGAATACACTCTACCTAACGGAAGCAACAGACGTCTATCGGAC
>JAGFIZ010000078.1 GCA_024103135.1 Bradyrhizobiaceae bacterium
ATGCATACCGGGGAGTCGATACCGGACATCGTACGACGTCGTGGACTGCTCTCGGAAGAGAAGTTGGCCGAAGTGTTTTCCATTCAAAACTTGATGAAGCCGAAGTACATCACGTCAAAGAACTAAGTGACGATTACCAAGCTCCTCTTACATTCAGTTTCGTTGGACAACGTGTTGAACGTCGCCTAAGAACCTCGTCGGCAACCACAGGTGCACTCATCCACAACTTCTTGAAGCATCCCTTCTTCGGTGGACGGGGATCATGGATCATGGCTGAGAGCGGGTGTGTCTTGTAGGTCGACTGGTTGCATCGCGTCGTGTCACCGAGGTACTCGCACAATCAAGGTGTTGACCAGGTGGGTCAACACCTTAGATGGTAACGGTCGTCAGCTTTGAATTCACGGCAAATGCTTTAGATGTTCCACCGGAATACGTTGCACCGGTATAGTACCCATTGACGTTTGTACCACCGGTTATCGTACCGCCGTACTCAATCGTGTAGGAACCGTTGACGAATGCTGGGCTGCTGAACAGCACGATCATTTTACCATTTCCCATACCAAATCCACCACCGCCTGCAAGTTTTGGAAGGGCATACATCAACACAACTTGATTGGATGCATTCTTGATGCAGATATGCTGATTGGGTTGAATCGAAAGCTTGAGGGAATTCTGTGTAGACACCTGTGCTGATGGATTGCTGGTGTTACCGCCAGTACCAACCATGATTCCGCCGAGTACTTTGAAGGTGTTCATGTCACAGTCAAAGCCTTCCTCTGGACCTCCAGCGCCTTTCGAGATCGTTAAACCGCCTGCAATGGTGAGCGTTCCATTGCAGTCCATACCGTCGTTCCCACGTGCCGTCAACGAATGCGTTCCGCCGTTCACCTGGATGTGAGTAGCCGCATTAATGCAGTCATCGTATGTATTTGCCGTAATCTGTCCGCCGTTGATAGTAAGTATTGCCTTGCTCTCCAATCCTTCTCCACCTGCAGTTGTTTGCGTGCACTGAAGCTTAATGATTCCGCTGTTGACGGTGAGATTGCCTTCAGCCTTCACGGCTTTTGGATTTGCATAGTCAGCATCATTGCCTGTACCGGTTACCCAGAAGCGATTTCCAGATGTCGTCACGTCAAGGGTCAGTAGGTCATCAGACGCATCTGCATTGCCAATGGTAATCGTGCTATCGGCAGAAACACCCTTGCCTGCAGTGCCGGAGCTACTGCAGGTGATGGTTCCTGCCAGTAGGTTGATATGCCCATCGGCGGTGATTGCTGTTGCTGAGTAACTATCAGGCTCGCCCAACTCGTTCGTATACGTAGCTCCATCACCGGCTGTGGTGATGTTGATAACCCCTCCGTTGATGGTTACGTTGCCGTCGGCAGAAATTCCCTTTCCACCCTTGTTGGTTATGGCACACGTAATCGTCAGTTCACCGCCATTGATGACGACATTGCCATCACTTTTTATCCCGGTACAGTAGGAAGGATCAACGCCACTACCAGATTCGGCCAGCACTACTGAACCAGCAGCCACAAGAGATG
>JAGFIZ010000083.1 GCA_024103135.1 Bradyrhizobiaceae bacterium
CCAGTTGCTGAACGGTCTGAACACTTGTATTCAAACCGCAACGTGCTTCGTGCATCGGTGGCAAGCTGTGATGCGGAGAGCGTACCCGAGAACGGTGCACTATACGCGTCCATATACTCTGGTACGGAGGGCAGTACCCTCTGCATTATAGGGTTGCCATTTTCGTACGCCGTCATGGTACCACTAACCGAGCTACGGTGAGCCACCACGGAACGATACTGTACATCTCCCCCAGTTCGAAGTAATCCTGGCAAGGGTAGCGTTACTACCAGTGCTCCTCCGTTTTCGATGCTTCGTCCGAGCCACTTCCTACCTGACCCGCTGGCATAGGGGTTTACGAGCTCATCTTCGTTAAAGACAAAACCACTGACGGTGAGTGGTCGGTTGATCACTGGTGACTGAGCTGCTTGCCTTGGTTGTGAACGCTTTCCGGCATTACCCCATGTGGTTACAAGGTAACTTACATTGCGATCATAATGATGGATGTAATGCGAGATGCCGGAAGTGGTAAACTGCCATCCTGTAGGACCGCTAGCATAGAATACGATCTCGGCAATCGACCCATCTCCTTGCGTGCTGACAATTAGCGGAATCTCGTTCGGCACGTCATTCAACGGTGGCTGAACCTGCTCACTCAACTCTCGTCCGCCCCACCCCAACACCTTGATACTCTGAGCCGCTGCCGCATCCGTAGGAAGCCCAGCATCTCTGAGCTGTTGCGCAGTAATGCGGTAAACGCCTTCCTGAGGTACAACAAACCGTGCCACCGGACTCATCGCCGTAATGGACTGTGTGGTTTCACTCTGCTTGTTGGCTATCGAAGGATGAACCGGAGTAGCCAGTGCCTGTTCTACAATAGCGACGGAGGTTGGATGCATCACCGTTGCACCATCTCTGGTCTCAGCTACCACCACATCCAAGGTTGCATAACATTGCCCCCTGCCAATTCCCGAATACGCAACCCTGAATCGTTCATCAAGAACTGGTGGTGTTGGTACCCTGCTGCCTGATGGCATAGCAAGCGCTTGCAATGGGAGGGAAAGGGGCTTGGTAGTCTGTTCAGTCTTGACTAGGGCAAATAGTCCAGGATGAGCGACGGGAATCTGTACGGAGACCACCGCTTGAACGATGGTGCCTTGGCTGTTCTGCCTAACACGTGCACCTGGTATGCGTGCGACGAGCATCGTATCGGCATTCGAAACCACGGTATCAAATGCCATATCTGGTGTAATGCTGACTTGCGTAAGCAAGTTGCCCTTCTGTGTAATCTGAACCCCTGGTAGCAACGACATCTGTGCCGTGGCTCGACCAACGCTGCTTAACAATACAATGCCGAAAATGGAAACAATGTATGCTGTCCACGTAAAGGACAGCTTGCGCACGTACGCTGGTCGTTGAGGGTTAGCCATAAACATGTGTTTGAAGGACTACAGACGCTGTTTACCAAACG
>JAGFIZ010000084.1 GCA_024103135.1 Bradyrhizobiaceae bacterium
CCAGTTGCTGAACGGTCTGAACACTTGTATTCAAACCGCAACGTGCTTCGTGCATCGGTGGCAAGCTGTGATGCGGAGAGCGTACCCGAGAACGGTGCACTATACGCGTCCATATACTCTGGTACGGGGGGCAGTACTCTCTGCATTATGGGGTTGCCATTTTCGTACGCCGTCATGGTACCACTAACCGAGCTACGGTGAGCCACCACGGAACGATACTGTACATCTCCTCCTGTTCGAACGAGTCCTGGCAAGGGTAGCGTTACTACCAGTGCTCCCCCGTTCTCGATGCTTCGTCCGAGCCACTTCCTACCTGACCCACTGGCATATGGGTTTACGAGCTCATCTTCGTTAAAGACAAAACCACTGACGGTGAGTGGTCGGTTGATAACAGGCGACTGAGCTGCCTGCCGTGGTTGTGAACGCTTTCCGGCATTACCCCATGTGGTAACAAGGTAACTTACATTGCGATCATAATGGTGGATGTAATGCGAGATGCCAGAAGTGGTGTACTGCCATCCTGTAGGACCGCTAGCATAGAATACGATCTCGGCAATCGACCCATCTCCTTGCGTGCTGACAAATAGTGGAATCTCGTTCGGCACGTCATTCAACGGTGGCTGAACCTGCTCACTCAACTCTCGTCCGCCCCACCCAAACACCTTAATACTCTGAGCCGCCGCTGCATCCGTAGGAAGCCCGGCATCTCTGAGCTGTTGCGCAGTAATGCGGTAAACGCCTTCCTGAGGTACAACAAACCGTGCTACCGGACTCATAGCCGTAATGGCCTGTGTGGTTTCACTCTGCTTGTTGGCTATCGAAGGATGAACCGGAGTAGCCAGTGCCTGCTCTACAATAGCAACGGAGGTTGGATGCATCACCGTTGCACCATCTTTTGTTTCTGCAACCACCACATCCAAGGTCGCATAACATTGCCCCCTGCCAATTCCTGAATACTTAATCTGGAACTGTCCATCAAGAACGGGAGGCGTTGGGACCATGTTGCCCAAAGGCGTGGTGAGAGCCTGTAGAGGGAGGGCAAGGGGCTTTGTAGTCTGTTCCGTCTTGACTAGGGCAAACAGTCCAGGATGTGCGACGGGAATCTGCACGGAAACCACTGCTTGAACGATAGTGCCTTGGCTGTTCTGCCTAACACGTGCACCTGGTAGGCGTGCGACGAGCATCGTATCGGCATTCGAAACCACGGTATCAAATGCCAGATCTGGTGTAATGCTGACTTGCGTCTGCAAGCTGCTCTTCTGTGTAATCTGAACCCCTGGTTGCAACGACACCTGTGCAGTGGCTCGACCAACGCTGCTGAATAATACAATGCCGAAAATGGAAACAATGTATGCTGTCCACGTAAAGGACAGCTTGCGCACGTACGCTGGTCGTTGAGGGTTAGCCATAAACATGTGTTTGAAGGACTACAGACGCTGTTTACCAAACG
>JAGFIZ010000087.1 GCA_024103135.1 Bradyrhizobiaceae bacterium
AGCGACAACGCTGGCAAGGATTGGCAAGTAATCCTCTCACGCTCGCCAATGACCGTTACCCGCGCTGTTGCCAAGACCTCGGGCAGCACGACGCTGGTCACCACAGGACTTAACGTGGGACTGCTCACCTACAAGTATTCTGGTCCAAACGGTACGCGCATTGCAAGCTTAGCATCCGATGTTATCGACTACGGCACCTTGGAAAGCGGTCAGAACCGCTTACGCAGCATCCGCGTAGAAAGCACAGGCGAATCAAGTGTTGCCATCACATCAAGGACGCTTACACCAGATGCGAGCACACCAGCCGATGCCTTTAGGATCGTAACTGAAATTGACTCGATTATCGAGGCAGGCAGCAGCGACAATCTTGGTGTGCGACTGTATGCAACCACCGTTGGCGCTTATAGTGCAACCGTGACGTTTACAACCAATGCTCAAACAAACAGTACACTCTCCTGCTTGCTAAAGGCCACGGTACAAGAACCTGTTTCGGTAAATGACTTCACCGTCAGCCACACCGTACGACTCTACCCCAACCCATCAAGCAGTGAGCTAATGGTGGAACTTCCAGCGGATGCGACGTTGGACATGTACAACGTAAACGGAGAACTGGTTGCACAACTTGGTTCATACCAAGCCGGCAACCAGTCACTTTCAGTTGCATCGCTCATTCCCGGCACCTACCAGCTTCGCATCCGCTTTGCGCATGAAGAGATGCGCATACCATTCGTGCGAATACCCTAGCCCCCTATCATCCAAACGAAGATCTCGACATGTCGGCGCCGCCCATTTCGCGGCGCCTTCTTTTTGACCGAAGCCATACGTACAGGATGTAGCCACCACCAGCAACGAGCAGGAGGACAAAGAACAACTGTCCCCATTGGAACGTTCCAGGGTATACACCCACCGTACCGTCGGGATTTGTTACGGTGTACGGACGTGAGTAATAGAATGCCGGGTGGAATGGCATGCTGTAATACCAGGGGATCGAGCCCATCATGTATCCCATCATGAAGCCATCGCCCATGCCGCCATAGCGGTGCACTTGGTACGTGGTATTGCCGGCAGACCCAGGGATTGTGGTGTTCTCGACCTTCCGTGGGACGCCATAGCGAGAGGTGTACTCTTGTGATGAGTTCAGTCGACTTCCACCAAACGAATTGCTGCGGACAGATTGCGAGCCATAGGTACTTGGCGACGTACTACGAGCTCGAGGCGCACTGTAGCTACGTGGTGCAGTACTTGGTTGCGAGCGCCGTGATCCACCAAACGATCCGCCACCCCGCGGCATCGAACGTGGAGCAGAAAACGACCGACCTGATGAACGACTACCACCAAACGACCCGCCACCGCGCGAACGCTGTGCAAATGCATCAAGTGGCGCAAGCGCCAAGAGTGTGGCGCAGACCATGAGCCACGATGCAAGTAGTCTAAACTGTTTACTCATGTTAAAACACTCCTTCACGGGTAAGCTGTCCATCTTCTTCTCTGTAGGTAATCTCGGCTGTAAACTCGATCTCTGGCGGCGCCTTGATGCGCACGTACAGGCTGACAATTCCCTGTTGCTGCTCGCCATCAAGGGCGACGATGGTGTTCTCAAGAGATCCGTCGCTATCGATCGTAAGAAGACGCAGACTTTGCGCCTCTTCTTCGGTAAACGATGGCTCCCCGGTCGCCACATTGTCCAGGTATTCCTGAAGCACATTCTTGGTGTGCATCTGGCCGTCCGAGCCCTTGTACTGGAGGATGGCATCGAACGTACCGTTCTCGTCAATATTCAGCAATAGCTCCCGCACACCGCGAAGCTGTTCGCCGTTGTAGTACACTGCTGTAGTTTCCAGCAGACCGTTGCTTTCGATACTGAGTTCTGGCATATCAGCAAACTACGACGTTCTACGGAAGCTCGGGTTGCATATCTTCCCATACTTTTTTCAAGGAGACTTCAGATGGCAGCAGGTGATCCAGGCTTGTTGTTTGACGCAGGCAACCCCTACGAACGTCCGTCGTTCACGCTGGGAATCGAAGAAGAGTACATGGTACTCGACCCGCAGACCTACAACTTGCGGTCGCATGTTAACCTAGAGCTCATCAGCAAGGGCAGAGTCCTGCTCCATGAGCACATCAAACCAGAGATGCATGGCTCAATGCTGGAGATTGGTACGGCTGTGTGTAAGGACGTGAAGGAAGCGGCCTTCGAAGTCACCAAGATCCGCAGCATCGTCAACCACCTCGCCAAACAAAACGGTCTGCTGATTGGAGCTGCCTCAACCCACCCGTTTGCACACTGGGAAGATCAGGACATCTATCCCGACGATCGGTACCAGATCATTCTGGAAGACATGCAGTTGCTTGCTCGCTCACTGCTGATCTTCGGCATGCACATCCACATCGGCATCGAAAGTCGCGAAGTCCAGATCCAACTCATGAACGAAATGCGCTACTTCATGCCGCACGTTCTGGCCATCTCGACGAATAGTCCGTTCTGGGAGGGGGCTGATACAGGACTCAAGAGCTTCCGTTCGAAAATCTTCGAACGATTCCCGCGGACGGCCTTGCCGGACATCTTTGCCGATTGGGGCGAGTACCAGCATTATGTGAACCTGCTGGTGAAGACGGGCTCAATTGATAATGCCAAGAAGATTTGGTGGGATATCCGTCCGCACCCATTCTTCCCTACACTCGAAATCCGCATTTGCGATCTTCCGATGCGCATCGAAGAAACCATTGCCATCGCCGCGCTATGTCAGGCCATCGCTGCCAAACTCTACTCGCTCTACAGTCGTAACCTTTCCTTCCGACAGTACCGTCGGTCACTGTTGATGGAGAATAAGTGGCGTGCCGTACGTTATGGGTTGGACGGAAAACTCATTGACTGGGGCCGACAAAAGGAACTCCCCGCCCGCGACCTCATCAGGGAGCTGTTGGAGTTTGTCGACGACGTCGTGGATGACCTCGGATCTCGGAAGGAAGTGGAGTACATCCACACCATCCTCGAGAATGGCAGTGGTGCCGACAGACAACTCCGCGTCTTCAAAGAAACCCAAAGCATCGAAGCCGTCGCCCAATACATCCAGAAAGAAACCATGCATGGTCTGTTGGACGACGTTACACCCTTCCTCGAAAGCGTTCACCCACCGTCGCCTGATGCGCTTGCACAAAAGGCAAGCTCTATCCGAAGCGAGAACGACCCCAACTAGTTCAACACCTCTGCACTTCACACCATGACCATGATCAAGACCTTGTTCGTGCTGCTTCTTTGCGCAACGGTTGCCAATGCTGCCGATTCAACAAAGGCCACACTACCCATCTTCCAGGATCCTGTGACGACGTCACACTCCGTCGTCATCGGTGGGAAGACCATCGAGTACAATGCTACGGCCGGACATCTTACGCTAACCAAGGAAGATGGTACTATCCGGGCACGGGTGTTCTTCATTGCCTACACGAAGAAGAATGAGACAGACCCTAGCAAACGACCAGTGACCTTTTCATTCAATGGCGGACCCGGCTCGTCGAGCGTATGGCTCCACCTAGGTGTACTGGGTCCACGCCGCGTGAAGATGAACGACGATGGCACCACCCTACCTCCGCCATATCAATTGGTCGACAATGAATACTCATGGCTCGACCTTACTGATCTGGTTTTCATTGATCCAGTAAGCACTGGTTATTCACGAGCAGCCGACGAGAAGACTGCAGGACAAGAGTTTCATGGATATCAGCAGGACATCGAGTCCGTCGGTGCCTTTATCCGCAGGTGGATTGCAGACAACAAGCGTTGGGCGTCCGCCAAGTACCTCATCGGCGAATCCTATGGCACAACGCGTGCATCGGGTTTGAGCGAGCACCTTCAGGGTCGGTACGGCATGTACTTGAATGGCGTCATCCTCGTTAGCGCCGTCCTGAACTTTCAGACCATCGATTTTGCCGAGGGGAACGATCTTCCCTATGCATTGTTTCTGCCCACCTACGTGGCCTCTGCACAGTACCACAAGAAGCTCGATGCTTCCGCTAATGCCGAGTCGATTGAGTCGCTCGTACAACGTGCACGCGACTATGCCGGGAATGCCTACACCGTTGCCCTACACCAGGGTTCTGCTCTCTCGGCCGCCGACCGCACATCAACCATCAATCAACTACAAAAGTTCACGGGGCTAAGTACGGACTATCTATCGAATACCGACCTGCGGTTGAACATTCACAAGTTCTGTGCGGAATTGCTGCGTGACAGCGGACTAGCTATTGGTCGGTTTGATAGTCGCTACACCGGCCTCGTCGCAAACCGACTCTCGGAATGGATGGAGCGCGATCCAAGCCATCAACCGGCCGTTGCAGGCTGCTTTTCGACGTGCATCAACGACTACCTCTCTCGTGAGCTTAACGTCAACACAACGCTGCCTTACGAGGTACTCACCGGTCGTGTATGGCCTTGGGACTACGGCAGTGCCAAGAACGAATACTTGAACGTTGCACCATCATTACGGAATGCAATTCTGAGCAACCCCGACCTGAAGGTCTGGGTCTTGAACGGCTACTACGATCTTGCAACGCCGTTCTATGCCACGGAATACACGGTGCAACATCTGGGGTTGCCTGAACAGCTCCGAAAGAACATCAGCATGAGCTATTACCGTGCTGGACACATGATGTACCTTGTGAAGTCCGAACTCCAGCAAATGAAGAGTGGTGCTCAAGGATTCTACGGCAAGTGACCCTACCTTGCTAGAACACCCGTAACGTAACCACGAGTGGAATTGCCGATGCTACAACAAGAAGCGTTGCCTTGAGGCGACGCTTCTTCATCATTAGCTGCGCACTATCAACACGTCCCGCGGTGCCAGCCATGGCAAACTCAAGTCCGCCACACACGATACCAAACAACAACGCAACGATCGCTGCCATCGAGGGCACGAAGACGGCCGAGACAACGGCAAGGATCCACACCCATCGTCGGTAAGCCTTGCCCCGACGTTCATCGAAATACTCAACGACCGTCCTGCTTGTGAAGTAAGCAACTCCAAGCAAGATCGGCATGGTGATGATGAGCGTATTGTCAAGCACCGCAGGAATCATTCAGGTTAGTGGATTCAATCTGGATGGTTGCATGGCTAACGCGATACTTCACGTTCAACACATCCTTAACCCGGGCTATCATCGTGTCGGAATGCTCCTCCGTAACCACATGCACGGTTGCACTCAAATTGTCCTGACTCAACTGCCACACATGCACGTCGTGGACGTCGATCACCCCTGGTATGGTGGTAAGGTGCTCCGTTAGCTCCGTTACGTCAATCTCTTCGGGTGCTGACTCCATCAAAATGATCGAAGCCTCCTTGATCACGCGGAAGGCGCCACGCATGATCAACAATGCGATCACCAGACTCAACACAGGATCAACCCAGGTCCAGTCGGTCAGCAACAGGATGATTGCTCCGATAATGACTCCCGCACTCGACATCAGGTCAGTGAGCACATGCAGGTAGGCACTCCGCGTGGTTATGTGCTGTGACTTCTGCAGATACCACGCACTAATGCCATTGGCGATGAAGCCGACGATGGCTACGTAGAGCATTTCGTGTGCGTGGACGTGTTCTGGCGACGAGAAGCGTTCCACCGCTTCGATCATGATAAAGATGCACATCCCCACCAGGATGAAGCCATTGGTAAGGGCGGCGATGACTTCGAGCCGACGCAAGCCGAAGGTGTATCGCTCGCTATGCTGCTCCCTGTTACGGGCAGCAATGCGCAAACCAAAGTAGGCGATCAACAACGACGCAAGGTCAACAAATACATGACCCGTATCGCTGAGCAATGCCAGACTGTTCGAGATTATGCCACCAATAAACTGTACCAACAACACAACGGTTGTCAGGACTATCGCTATGCGAATCGGTCTGATGTCGGCATGCTGACTGATGTGGTGATGATGGTGGTGACCATGCCCATGACCGTGTTCATGTCCATGGTCATGCGAACCAGGCGTATGAATGTGAAGCAGCACTGTTTACTGTGTGATGATGGTTAAGTAGACGTACAAGGCCGGCGCCGCAAGAATAATACTGTCGAACCGATCCAGAAAACCTCCATGTCCGGGTATCAATGCAGAACTGTCCTTCACGCCTGCATCCCGTTTGAAGAGCGATTCAACTAGATCGCCGAGCTGTCCAGTGGTGGCAATGATAACCCCAGCCCCCAGTGCCGACAACGCGGTTGCCCAAGGCATCAGCCACAGCATGAGGCCGACAACGGTTGTACACGAAACAATAAAGCCCGCTATAGCCCCCTCCCAACTCTTTCCAGGACTTACGCGAGGAAACAATTTGTGCTTACCGAAGCGCATGCCGACGAAGTAGGCAGCCGAATCGCAGACCCAGATGCCAATGAACATCACCAGTACAAGCGTCCACCCCACCGGCATTGCACTCCCATCAACATTTACCGACATCTGCCGTAATGCGATGAGTGTGGTCATCGGCACACTTACGTACAGTATGCCCAGCACCGTAGCGGCAACATTCAACACGGGGTTTTCTCGGTTTCGGAACAGCTCGACAATCAACAGCACCACCATGAAGCCGATGCACACGACCTCCGTCGGCTGCCAGACAATGTCAGGCGCAAGAAGCAGCGCTGCAATGTGCGCCTGCAGTGCAACACCAAAGCCAATTCCCAGCAACCGATTTGCATAAGCATGCTTGGCATCGCCAAGCACAAAGAACTCGTGCAAGGCCAGCGCCGAGATCACAACTACCAAGGCCGAAAACCACCAGCCCCCTAACCAAAGAAGACCTAAAATCAGTGGGATGCCGATGAGGCCAACCAGAATGCGTTTTATGAGATTGTTCATACCGACAACAAAACTACTCCCGTAAGTTCGTGTCATGAAGGTTTTCACCCTACCAGATGCCCGAGAACTAAACGTCCTGCTTAGTGGCGACCATGCATTTGTTGCCGAGTTTGAAGAACGTTTGCTAGATGCAAACATCAAGTATACCATCATGCCGCAGATGGACGAGATCGATGAGCTCGACCTGGAAGTAAGCATGCTCGACCCTGAGTTCATGGCACCGGACCCTGACGTTGATATTGACTTCCCACCATTCACCCGCACGGTGTTTGACGATATCCGCAGCAACGTCGACGCGTTTACCCATATCGTCGACCTAAGCGTTCGCTACCCGAACGAGAACAAGACCAACCTGGAGTTTGCAGCTCTGCACAACCCCAATGCTACCGTCATCTGCAACGTACTAGCCACCACGGCAACGGAGATCGGCTATTTGTCGGAAGTCGAACAACGCATCATCGGCGTTACTCTGGCACCATCAATCATTGCGAATGCAACGGTGGTTGACTATGCTGGCGGACTCAACACAACGCGCGAACATGTAGACCGTGCCGCTGCGCTGTTACGTGCCGTTGGATACACTCCGGAGCTCGTGGAGGACAGAGTCGCCTTGGTCCAGATGCGTATCCTGGTAATGCTCATCAACGAAGCGGCCTTTGCCGTGATGGAAGGCGTGGCATCACCTGCCGACATAGACAATGCCATGAAGCTTGGCGTCAACTACCCTAAGGGTCTGTTGGCTTGGGCCGACGAGATTGGTATCGCAATCGTAACGATCACCCTTGACTGTCTGCATCGCGAGTATTTGCAAGAACGCTACCGACCATGCATCCTGCTCAAGCAGTACATGCGCGCTGGATGGAATGGCAAGAGTGCTGGACGAGGGTTCTACAAGTACCAATGATTGTCATGCTGGACTTCGACGGCACGATTGCCGTCAACGATGTATGCGATGCCCTCGTAGATGAGTTCGCCGACATTCAGCAACTCATGAAGTCACTCTCTGCGGGCGAGGTGACGGTTGCAGAATACTACCGGAATGCCTTTGCTGCGATTGCTGACAAGTGTCCTCCCGATACGCTAACCCACTGGCTTTCCACACAGCCACTTGACCCTGGCTTAACGTCTCTCATCTCCTGGCTCAAGATCAAGGACGTCCCAGTCAGAGTTGTCAGCGATGGGTTCGACATCTACATCAAGCCACTCCTAGCATCCGTCGGACTCGACACCATACCGGTATTCGCCAACGTTGCAACGTGGGATGGCCACGCATACGTTCCCAGGTTCCCGGGAGCTACCGAAGGCTGCACTTGCTTCTGTGCTTCGTGCAAGCGCAATGCCGTACTTCACGGAATACCTGACGACGAGGTGGTCGTGTACGTTGGTGATGGTCGCAGCGATGCCTGTGCCGTGCAGTTTGCCGACATCGTCTTTGCAAAGGGCTACCTTGCCTCGTGGTGTACGGCTGAACGTATTCCGCACCATCCGTACAAGACGTTGGCAGACGTGCAGCGCATCCTTGCCAATATCCTCATGCGCAATCAAACACGTCAGCGTCGGCAAGCCACATTGGCCCGACGCAACGCCTATCTGCAAGAGTAATCTCACCCGAATCAAACTCATGAATTAAACTCATTGGTGGTTTGTGCGACTGTGGCTCCAACATTTATCAAGGAGTCCCACCATGACAAAATCATTGTTGGCAATTGCCAGCGTTCTTGCACTAGTCTCTGCCGCTCCACTGCATGCACAACCGCGGCACGAGAAGCACCGTCCCTCTAAAGAAACCGTCGAAGCATTCCGTCAATGGTTCACCACTACCGTTGCCCCAACGCTTCTAACATGGCAACAAGAGTTTGATGCAACGCTAACATCTGCCGATCTCGCAACAGTCAAACGTTTGAGAACGGAACTCTCTCAGAAACGCGAACAGCTTGTGGCAGAGCTCAAGGCAAGCAGACCCGAAGGTAAACCCACGGCCGAGCAGCGGCAAGCACTAAAGGAGAAGCGCAAGGAAGGCATGGCCGATCTTAAGGAGATTGCCAAGCAGGTTAAACCCATCGCCGAGAAGTCAAAGGAGAACCTGCGTAAGATTCTCGAGGAACATGCATCACAAATGAAGGCATGGCGCGATGAAGCAGAACAGAAGTTCGGAGAAAAGACAGGCAGGATGCTGTCCATGCTAGGCGCCGACAAGCGAAAGAGTGCAATCCGATTCATTCTGTGGGACGGGAAAGCACCAGCACCGCCAGTTCAACCGAAGAGCGACGACAAATCATTCCAACAACACAAGACGGTGCAAGGATCGTACACCATCGAAGTTGCTCCTAATCCTGCTGAGTCGGTCACACGCGTTACAATGTCAACCAACGACAATCGCGACAACGTCAATGCAGGGTCGAGCGCAACCCTCGCTGTTGCAGACCTTAGCGGCAACGTGGTGAGCATGCATGAAACCTCGCTTGAGCATGGACGCATTGATACGATGTTGCCGACGAATACCTTGCAAAGTGGCACCTACATCCTTAACGTGATGGCCAACGGTGTACACCAGTCACACCCACTCATCGTTAGCCGATAGACCCAAGTTTTTTTGGCGTATGTCCGCCTTCGGATGCATTTTTAGGGAATGGAACATGAAACCCTAACCCTATTTCGTGCAGCCGAACGCGGACATCGCAATTTTGGCTGGCTTGATACCTATCATACCTTCAGCTTTGGAGAGTACCACAACCCCGATAGAATGGGCTTTGGAGCGCTCAGGGTGTTCAATGACGACGCCGTCATCGGAGGCGAAGGTTTCGGCACCCATCCGCATCAGAACATGGAAATCATTTCGATTCCATTGGAGGGGGCTCTGGTCCACGCAGATAGCATGGGGAATGAAAAGTCCATCCATACGGGCGAAGTCCAGGTAATGAGTGCCGGCAGTGGCATCACTCACAGCGAGTACAACGGACATCGCGATCAACCGCTCAAGTTCCTGCAGATCTGGATTATCCCTAACGAGATTGGTGTTGAGCCACGGTATCAGCAGGTACACGTAGACCTAAAGCAGAATTTCGTTTCCGTTATCGTTGGCCCGAAGAATTCATCCTGTCCACTCTGGATACATCAAGATGCCTGGCTGTCGTTGCTTAAGCTCGAAGCTGGGAAGACGGCCCACTACACCTCGCACAGAGAAGGCAACGGAACGTTCACCTTTCTGATTGACGGTTCTGCATCAATCGAGGGTGTGGCTATGCAACCACGCGATGCCATCGGTATCGTCAACCCATCGACGATCGAAGTAGTGGCCGAGTCCGACGTCTATGCCGTGATCGTAGACGTGCCGATGATCAAGCGTTAGTGCGAACAACCGTACTGACAATAGTCGTCACTGTACCGCCGGCATTAAGCATCGGCTGAATCGTACGACGCTTGCTCGAACAACGCTTACTCGACCAGCGCTTACTCGACTTCGAGTGTAAGTTGCTGTCTTGATAGCAATTGATAAACGGCTTCGATGTCCGTATGCAGTACCCTATCGTGTTCGGCATACGGTACAACGTTGCGGACTTGTTCGTGCACGGCTTGCAGTGCGCTGCTGGTACGCAGCGGTCTAAGCAGGTCGATTCCCTGTGCTGCACAGAGCAACTCGATGGACAATACCCGTTCGGCATTGGTGACCACTTGAAGCAGCTTTCGCGCTGCAATGCTGCCCATACTGTTGTGGTCCTCCTGATTGGCACTCGTTGGTATACTGTCGACGCTTGCTGGGTGGGCAAGTACCTTGTTCTCGCTTACCAACGATGCCGCCGTGTACTGGGCTATCATCATACCGCTGTGCAGACCACCATTCGGTGTAAGGAACCTGGGCAAGCCCCCTAACATGTGATTCACCAACCGTTCTGTTCTACGCTCGCTTATGTTGGCGAGTTCGCTTGCTGCAATGGCCAGGAAGTCTAGGGCAAGGGCAAGGGGCTGACCATGGAAGTTGCCACCTTCGATGGCTACATCGTCATCTGCAAAAACAAGCGGGTTATCCGTAACACTGTTGATCTCACGCGACAGAACATCGGCCACATAGGCCGTTGCATCGCGTGAGGCGCCATGCACCTGCGGCATACAACGCAACGAATAGGCATCCTGCACTCGATTGTCGCCCACTCTGTGCGATTCCCTGATCTCGCTACCAGCAAGAAGCGTACGGAGATTGCGAGCAACGATTTGCTGACCCGGATGTGGCCGTGCAGCATGTAGTCGGGCGTCGAAGGCATTGTCCGTCCCCCGCAGTGCATCGGCACTCAGTGCACCGATAACATCGGCAGCCCGACAGAGGTACTGCACCCTATCGACAGCCAAACAACCAATGGCGCTCATCATCTGCGTACCATTGATCAGTGCCAGACCTTCCTTTGCTGCCAACACCACTGGTTGCAATCCATGTTCGCGCATGCAAACAGCCGACGACGTACCACTGCAGGTGCCTTCGCCGATGAGGGCGAGGGCTAGATGAGACAGCGGTGCGAGGTCGCCGCTTGACCCAACAGAACCCTGACTCGGAATGTCGGGAACTAGGTTGGCATTCAGCATCCCAAGCAAGGTTTCGAGCGTTTCCAGGCGTATGCCACTACGACCGCCAGCCAAGGCATTAGCTCTAAGCACCATCATGGCGCGGACGATTGTTTCAGGCAACAGGTCGCCTACGCCAGCACTATGCGACCGGATGAGATTCACCTGAAGCTCCGCTGCCTTGTCGGCAGGGATCACGACGTTGGCAAACTCACCAAAGCCGGTTGTAAGGCCGTAGATGACGCGTCCCTCTGCAATCCAGCGCTCGACGGCGCTCCGTGCCGTCTGCACATTTGTGCGAGCAGCCTCGGTTAGCCGTACGTTCACATCATGCGAGCGCGCAATGCGTACAACGTCCGCAATCGTAAGCTGACTTCCGTCAATAAGTACCTGCATTATTCAGGCCTACCGATAAACTCGCTCCACGTATACTGTGACGGCACTGCACGTCCTTGCTCGGCAAGCTCGATGAGGAATGAAGCCGTCGTCTTAAGCACCCACTGGAAATTGTCCTCCTGCACGCTCGTGCGCTCTGCATCGGGAGCTGGGTTCATGTAGTCAATGGCATACGGTATGCCGTCGCGCACAGCGAACTCAATCGTGTTGAAGTCATAGCCCAGCATCTGGCAAATCTTGATACACAGATCCGTGAGCGTATTGAGCATGGCCTTCGTTGGTGCAAAGCCCGCCTTATAGCGCAGGTGATGTGGGTTACGCGGCTCGTATGGCATGATGCGCACGTGCTTCTTGCCAATGCAGTAGCAACGATAGTATTCCGTGAATTCGATGCTTTCCTGCAACGTCATCACAATCGTCTCCGTCTGACTGTACTGCTCGAAGAACTCGTCGATGGAGTTCACCTTGTACACATGTTTCCAGCCCCCTCCATCATAAGGCTTCAGCCATGACGGGAAGCCCACGTAATCAAAGATCTCTTGCCAGTTCAGCGGATACATCAGATTGCGGAAGCTCTCTGCCGTAGTGTCGCGAGGATGTTCCTTGCTCGGTAGGAGCACGGTTTTGGGGACGGGAATCCCGCTCTTATGGGCGATGGCATAGTTGAAGAACTTGTCATCGGCCGACCACCAGAACGGGTTGTTCACAACGCGTACACCATTCAAGGCAGCAATCTTGAGCATGGCTCGGTAGAACGGAACGTCCTGTGAGATCCTGTCCAGAATAACATCGTACTCGAACAGCTCCTCGAGCGTAATCCCTCCAATCTTGACAAACTCTGCCGATACGTCGGCATCACGACTATTGATCTCTTCGACCAAGGCCGGTGGGAATGACTGTTCCATCCCGAATAGCAAGCCAATCTTTTTCATTCTGGCGTCCCCTGAAGTGTGTTCGGCAAATATAGAGGCACTTGCTTCAGGCAAGGCATCGCCGGTGGAGCATACTCCCCATAGGTGATGGTAGAGCCCAACCAGTCCCCCAAATTGATGTACAAACCCTGTTGAATATGCTCTACGGTGGCACGATGGCGGTGTCCCATGACCACCACATCGTACCCCTCGGCAATCCGTGCCTCAGCAAAATGTTTTAGTCCGTCCAACCCATAATCCCGTGCATCGGTATAGGCGCGGCTTCCGTGCGACGTCCGACTAGCCAGCCCAATCCCCAGGTCGGGATGCAACCATCGGTACATGCGTTGTGCCAGACGGTTGCGTAGTACGGCACGGAGTAGCAAATACCCCTTGTCGTTGGCCGCCTTGCCATCGCCATGACTGATGTAGAATCGCTTGTCGGCAATCATCACGTCTAGATCGCCCCTTTCCACCTCGATCCCCAGCTCTTCCTTGAAGTAGGTGTGGTGACCGAAGTCGTGATTGCCCATCAGGTAGGTTATGGGGACGTGGTTGTCGAGCAGTTCGGCAAGTGCAGCGAGTGTGCGAACGTGTTTTCTGGGTACTACATGACGGTAGTCAAACCAGTAGTCAAACAAGTCACCCACGATGAACAAGTGAGCCGTATTCCCCGGCAGGCCGCGCAGTAGAGCAATCAAGGCGTCTTCACGAATTCGATTGTCCGCCGCACTGCCCAATCCCAAATGCACATCGGACAAGAACACAACACGTTGAGTACTTGCCACCTCGACCCTTAACTGTCGCAGCGAAACCACAGGTGAGAACATAGCCGAAAGATAATGCAGGGATGGGCCGCGTCGGCTATCTTTGCTATTCGTCTTTACAGAAAACGCTACATGGCCCAAGCCCCAACCACACGGAAGCGAGTTACTACCCTTAGACTGGTAGAGATGAAGCGCGATGGAATTCCCATCGCATGCTTGACGGCGTATGATGCGATGACGGCGGCCATCATGGATGGAGCCGGGATCGACGTGTTGCTGGTTGGCGATAGCGTGGGGAACGTGGTACAGGGACATGATACTACCATCCCCGTGACGCTTGAGCAGATGATCTACCACACGCAAACGGTTGTCCGCTCGGTAGATCGGGCCTTGATCGTGACCGACATGCCGTTCATGTCGTACCAAGTCTCGCCTCGCGAGGCCTTCCACAATGCTGGACGCCTGATGAAGGAAGCTGGCTGTGGAGCCGTTAAGCTGGAAGGGGGCTCTCGATGCGTCGAAGCCGTACGAATGATGACGGAGAGTGGCATTCCCGTGATGGGTCATCTAGGCCTTACACCGCAAAGCATCCATCAGTTCGGATCGTATCGGGAGCGCGGTATTCATGCCGACGAAGCCGAAGCGATGAAGAAGGATGCCATGTTACTCCAGGATGCAGGAGCATTTGCCATCGTTCTCGAGAAGGTTCCTGCCGTGCTGGCTGCCGAAATCACCGCTGCACTCCACATCCCGACCATTGGTATTGGAGCAGGCAATCAGTGTGATGGACAGATCCTGGTATGGGCCGATATGATGGGAATGTCCACCACCTTCCGTCCGCGCTTTGTTCGCCGTTATGCCGAGATGCATGACGTGATGACGTCAGCCGTTCAATCCTACATCACCGACGTACGCTCCAAAGATTTCCCAAGCACAGAGGAAAGCTACTGATGCAGCGCTGCATTGCCTGTGTTCTGTTAGTGCTTTCAACGCTGTTGCTTGCAGGATGTCCCACCAACATGATCAACAATCCCGACTCCATAGTATTCCCGGATAGTGCGGTAAGCTTTCGCAATCACGTGCAACCATTTCTTGGCACGCGGTGCATGCCTTGCCACGACAACTCCAACGTGGCTGGTGGCATTCGGCTCACGTCGTACAGCAATCTGATGTTCGACCGCCCAAATCTGGTAGTTCAAGGTAGCCCGGATCAGAGTTTGATTGTCCTGGCATTGGAACAGCAAATCGCTCACCTTTCTGGTAACTTTCAGAATATCCCTTCTTCTCAGATTCGTGGTGTACGAACATGGGTGGCGGAGGGGGCGATGAACAATTGAAACGAACAGACAACATCAAGGATACTACAATGACTTTGCTTCGCTCATTGATTGCTCTTACGCTGCTGGCTTCTATCATGTCGACCGGCTGCGTCAAGAAAGCAGAAACCACGCCTATCGATGGTCTTGAGCTTAAGAAGGATGATTTGCGCCACTTCGAAATCAAGGTACCATCGAACTGGATCATACAGACGCAGAAGGGCGACCTTGTGCTTGCCACGTCGAAGCCCGGCATATCACGTCGCTTCCTGGACTTTGGTAAGGGCGAGGGTGGTGCAAAGGTAGAGTTGCGTGCCATCACGTTGGACAGTACACGCACCATCGATACGCTTATCAAGAACAGCAAGCTGGAGTTCGAAGACAAGCTCGATCGCTACAAGATCGAAAGCTCGACCCTCGGTGGGAAGCCAGCAAAGAAGTTGTTCGTGAAGTTCGACCAGGAAGATGGTGAGTACAAGTCAGAGGCCTACTTTGCAGAGAACGATAACGTCGTAACCATCGTAACGTTTGCTGCCTTTGGCAATACGTTCGACGAGTATGCAAACGAGTTCAAGGACATCCTTGCATCGGTAAAACTTGCACGTAGGCCTGATGCACCAAAGGGTCCAGATACGCTGGCACCTACAGGTCCAGAGCCCCCTTCCGACACCTTGCGCTCATACAGTGCTCCGGACTTCACCATTCAGATTCCGCAGAACTTCGAAGGGAAGAAGTCGGCCACCGGTGGTATGCTTAGCAGCGTGAACTTCTTTGGCTCACGCCTGGACTGCAACATTCAGGTAGATGTGTTCGATGCTTCAAAGCAGAAGAACCTCGAGAAGATCCTGCTCCAGAACAAGCCAAGTTATGGTGGCAAGGACCCGAAGGGACTTACGCTTAGCGGCGCAAAGTCAGCCTACTTCAGCTACGATCCAAGCGCTACGGTAAGCTCACGGGCATACTTCACGGTAAAGGGCAACAAGCTGTTCCGCATCACGGTGAACTGGTACAAGCCAGAACAGAACGTCTACCTTCCAATCTTTGAGAAGTGCATCAACAGCATTTCGCTCAAGTAAGGAATTCTTAAAACGCTTGTAACAATTTCCTCTTTGAATGGTTGGTAACATTGCGGCGGTCTGATGACCGCCGCTTTAGTATTGTCCAAACGTGTGTTTACACAAGAAACCGATGCACAGACTCGTCGCCCTTTCTATTCTACTGCTCACTTCGGCATCCAGCGCATGGAGCTTGCCACAGTTTGCCTTGCTTGGTGGCGTGCGATGCAGTAGCTGCCACGTATCCCCTGCCGGCGGAGGATTGCGAACGGAGGGTGGTTGGTATGCCATGCATGATGTAGGCATGGCATCACGTGAATCGCTTGATTGGTTGTATTCGGATGAGCAGACGAATACGCTTGCCGACAACACGGTACTCTTTGGAACGGACATGCGCCTGCAGTCTACCCGGTCGTTTATTGACAGTGCTGCCTCGCGAGTCTACATCCCTATGCAGGTGGCCTTGTACGGTGCCTATCAACCGGCGAAATGGCTAATCGTCGAGGGATCACTGAACCTTGCTTCATTTGTCCGCCGCAGCGGCGCACAGGTCCGCTTCCCTGGTCAGCAACCAGGCACGCTTAGTGCAATGATCAAGCCTGATGCGCAGTGGCCGTCGATTCGCCTGGGCTTGTTTCGGCCAGCAGTGGGCATGCGCTATGATGATCATACGGTCTTCCCAATTTCCTATGCAACACCACGGGCTCGCACAAACTACCTGCCGCCGGACTGGGCTGAATGGGGCGCTGAAGTTACGTGGGAGTCGCTGAAGTGGCTCACGATTCAAGGGGGCGTCTTTGATAGGTCTGCCCTTGGACAGGTGACGTTATCGGATGGACTGGACTACAGCAGGGCATTGACTGGCTATGGTCCAACGCTCACGGGCAAGGTGGTATTGTGGAATCGATTTGCCGACAATGAACTGGCCACGTATGTGGGTGGTTCGATACTGGAGACGGGTGCTGCTACGATGGTTAGTGGTTTTCTTGGCATTGGATATAAGGACGCCATGTACTGCATGGCCGAGGTCACTCAGACGGACCTACCAGAGGTAATCAACAGCACCATGGGCTTGGTTGAACTCGGTTGGCAGGTCGTCTCCCCGATGATTCTCTATGCACGATACGAGCATGGACAGGCGACTCAAGCAGCACTACAAGGACCTTCTGTTCTAACAAGCGTCATCCTTGGTGCCCAACTATTTCCAATACCGTTCGTGGAAATTCGACCTGAATACCGCATGTTCGATACGTTCTACGATGGTGTAAACACTCGTTGGAACGTTCAACTTCACGTGTTCTACTAACGGAGGCCGTATGCTTTGGAAATCTCTCATCGTTATAGCCGTACTCGCCATCATCGCTGGTGGTGCGGTGTGGATTTCACATGGATCGCACACTCTTACGAAGGATAGAGAGAAGGTTGTCACACTCGAGAAGGACGAGCTCTTTGGTACAACCCACGAAAAGGTTGAATGGGTCGAAAAGTTCACCTACGGATTCTTTCCTGACGACACTGCCGTCACCACCGTATACCGCGGTTATGTCTTCGTGTTAGGATCATCACTAGCCGTCATCGCACTCAGTGTTGTTATGCTGCGACGACAAAAGAAACAGGCATAGCCAGCGCTGATAGTTCCCACCACTACCACACTGCATCATGAGTCCAGAAAACGAACAGCACAGCCGACGCACCTTCTTACGCAATGCAACAGCATCCATCGGTCTTGCCTTGAGCGCAACGACCATTGCATCACTCGTCGACGGATGCGAGTACACGGAGTCGAACCCAACTGGTCCTACCAAGTCATTCACTTACGACGTCTCCAACAACCCCGACATTCAGGTTGTTGGAGGCGTAGGGATCGATCTAGTTCCTGGATTGAACAACGACCAACCGGTGTTTATCTCACGCGTTGCGCAGAATGCCTTCGTCGTCTTTAGTGCTGTTTGCACACACCAAGGTGCCATCGTCAACCCGCCTGCAGCACCTGGCGAGGACTGCATCTGCCCGAATCATCACAGTCAGTATTCACCGGTCGATGGACACGTAACCAAGCAGCCAACGTCGGGAAGTGCAACGGATCTTCCCAAGTTTGCATCATCATTCGATGCAGCAACCAACATTCTCACCATCGTGGGCTGACCAGTTCGCCAAAGCATTCCGTCGTATCACGTCGGCCAATGCTCACCTCAATGCTCACCTCAATGCTCACCTCAATGCTCATCACAAAGCTCATCTTAACACAGAGCTCGAGCAGCTCTTTCAATCACTCAATCCATCGGCCAACGATGCAGCATTGTTGCGTCATAGACTCTTCCAAGCTCTCCGCTACAACGATGTCAACGGGGCTTGGGAGGGGGCTTGGGACTACGTTGTCGACCCATCACGAGCATACCGACCGTCATGGTGTACGTTACCGGCTGACGATGACGCCTGGCTGCGTGATGCACCGGTATTCGTTCGGGTAAACACGCTGCGTACGAGTGTTGACGAGTGCTTTCGTGCCCTAGCCCCCTTCCAACCGATGCATCTTCACCATGAGTGTATTCGCCTTGATGCGCCGTTTGGCATGTTCAAGTCCACCGCATTTTCAAATGGGTGGTTCGAACAGCAGGATCTCAACTCGCAACGTGTGGGGCAGACAATCAGTGAGCAGGTCTTCCAAAAGTATCAGCCGAAGTACGTCGTCGACCTCTGTGCTGGCACTGGTGGGAAGACGCTGCACCTTTCTGCGTGCTTGAAGAATCGTGGACGCATCATAGCACTCGACATTCACGAGGGTAAGCTCGAGACGCTACGCCGTCGTGCAACACGAGCAGGGGCAACAAACATCGAGACTCGCCACATCAGTTCGACAAAGGTGGTGAAGCGACTTGCCGGCAAGGCTGACCTTGTGCTTGTGGACGCGCCCTGTAGTGGCAGTGGCGTGATTCGAAGGAAGCCCGACATTCTCTATCACCAGCACCAAGCATCAGTGGACGAGTTGGTGTCTACGCAGCGACAGTTACTTCACAGGGCAGCGTCGATCTGCAAACCAAACGGCTACGTTGCCTATGTAACATGCAGCCTGCTCGATCAGGAATGCACGGAACAGCGCAACTACATGCTTGCAGAATGTCAGTCCACCCTGATAGATGAGTGGCGTACGACTATCGGTCAAGACAACGGCGATGGTTTTTATTTCGCACTATTCCGCACTCCTGCGACGGTGCCTGCTGACTAGGAGATCAGCACACGCATCAACTTGCGCTTGGCAACGGGGAGTATCGTCTCGTCGAACGGGAAGTCCAGATCGGTCGACATGTAATACGTCGCCGGATTCGGCAAATCGGAATGGTCACGCACCAGACCAATCTTGATCGATTCGGGTGACGGCATGGTTGTAGAGAGTTTGCGAGGTTCCAGCTCGTATGTTTTCAGTGCCCGATACTTATCGCCATCGGCGGTGTAGAGACTCATCTCGTAGCGGAGTACGTGGAGTAGGTGACGTCGCTCATCGGGTATTAGAGCATATCCTTCGTCGCGATACAGCGGCATGATTCCCACGACGTCGACGTTGAGGCTGTTGGTAACGAAGTCAAACATGACCACGCCTTCTTCGGTAACTGCCTGCATGAGCGGCAGTGCCCAGTCAACCAGTACAAACATCTTGTTGATGATGTCGGGTTCCGTTGGAAGTGCGTCGAACTTCAAGGTGCGATTGTCAAGGTCAACACCCGTCAACTTTCGTGGCAGCGATGTTGTGTATTGAGCTCTGTTTGACCGCAGCGTATCCAATGCATTCGTCAGCTCTATCAACTCTGCCAGTCCTGGATAGAGTCGATTCTTTCTAAACGATGCAGTGATATGCTCAAGGGCTGCTGCAATCGTCATTTGCGCACGTTCTGGGTCCTGTGCCCCGTTGGTGAACGTTTCCAGATCAAGTGATGCCATCTCGACCTCCTGTTCGCATTGGTATGTTGTACAAGAAATAACAAACTGTACGCCAATTTTGTTACAGAGAAACTGATTTCTTCTCCACAAGAACCTTTGAACGTGAGTGAATCAACGCAGGACCAGCACTTGATGTCGCATAGCTCCGAACACACGATTGTCATCTTTGATGGTGTATGCACACTCTGCAACTCTGCGGTGGACTTTCTTATCCGACACGACAGAACGGAGCGACTAGTGTTTGGTTCGTTTCAGAGTGCCGAGGGTCAGCATGTTCTACAAAAGTTCGGACTCACAGAACCGCCTGATACGATCTACGTTGTCCACGACGAACGGTTGTACAAGGAGTCCGATGCCGTGATGTTACTCTCCGGGTTCTTACAGCCATGGTATCTACGGGTAGCAGGGATGTGTGGACGAGTGGTACCGAGGGGCATTCGAGATTTGTTGTACCGTTGGGTTGCCCGGAACCGTTATCGCTGGTTCGGGAAGAAGGAAAGCTGTCGGCTACCAACACCAGAAGAACGCAAGCGATTTCTTTGAACCACGGTGGTGTTGTCGGTGAGCATTAGGACCTCACGGTAATCATTGCGGAGGCTATGTCCACACACATTCCTACGGTATGCATGGTATGCATGGTGTGCGTGGCGTGCATGGTATGCATGGTGTGCATGGTGTGCACGGCGTGCACGGTGTCCGCATCACGATGCTCGGCATCTAACGAATGCGGGCATGCTTCACTAGCACCTCCCCACCGCGAATTGCGTCGAGGGATTCGTCGCCACGGAAACTATCGCCCCCTGCTGCCATAACGCTTTGCACAACCATCGCGTCGGCGTTGTCACACTACGTATGCTTCGCACCACTACACTCACACATCACTCCACACACTCACGTCATGCATGCCGGGCGGGAGAGTGCCATGTTCCGAGCTGACCCATTGTACTGGTCAAAAGCGGACAGGAGGAGTGTGTATGCTGGTGCCTGCGGGACTTTGGCGGCGGCGGCGGGGGGAGGGCCCGCAGGGATAGTAGGGGGCTTTGAGTTTCGATCTCTCCATAGCTGACACTCCCAGTAGTTGATCACCCCAGAGTCATAGTCGCCCCGTTGAAACACCCTCTAGCCCGTCAGTACGATCGGTTGCACAGCGCGCACAGCCAGTGTTAAGGAGTTGTTGATCTTCTCACGATTGCGACGCTGACAGTATCCACCTGTCTGGCGTTCGTGTTGGTTTCGGAGTATCGTCCTTCAAAGTACTGCCACATTTATTCTCTTGAATTCAGAGCATAGTTTCTCCCGAGTTCAGAGCAGTATTTCTCCCCCATTCGCCATCGTTTCGCCACCAGCTAGGGGCTTGTTTAGCCTTTTCTGAGAGATCATTTTCTCTACATTCGTGGAGTTATTCTCTCTACATTCGTGGAATTATTTTCTCTATATTCGTGGAATTATTTTCTCTGCATTCAAGGCATTATTTTTCTCACACTTATGCTCAGCTACGTTAATCGCCTTGTTGATCAAGAACTTAGAGAGATGCTTGCAAGATCTGGCGCAGTCGTCATCGAAGGTCCAAAAGCCTGCGGGAAGACGCTAACTGCCAGACAACTTGCGCATAGTGAGGTTCGGGTCGACGCAGATCCAACCGTACGGACATTGTTGAGCACCTCACCTGCGATTGTCCTTGAAGGTCCAACGCCGCGACTGTTTGACGAGTGGCAGGTGGTGCCTACTCTCTGGAACGTAATCCGTCATGCCGTGGACGATCGGCAATCCACAGGACAGTTCATCCTCACTGGGTCTGCAATGCCGGCGGACGATGCGACGCGTCACTCCGGAGCCGGTCGGTTTAGTCGACTGCGAATGCGCCCCCTAACCAGTCTCGAGTCAGGCTTATCCAACGGATCGGTCAGCATTCAACATCTTGCAACGGGCAGCGTAACGCTTGCACTACCGCCCACAGAGCACTCACTAACAGACATCGTCGATGTCATTTGCGTAGGGGGCTGGCCAGCAAATCTCGGCAAGCCCAAGGATCAGGCAATCCGGAGTGTACATGAGTATGTTGACGAGATCACGCGGATTGACATCGCGACGTATGAAACTGGCCAGAAGCCCCGCGACCCAGAACGCATTGCTGCCGTGATCCGTTCGATCGCTCGCGGAATAGGATCAGCAATCAAGACCACCACCATTACCAAGGACGTTAATGGCACTGAGGGCATCCACGGTACCGTTGTTTCGCAGAAGACAGTCAGTACATACCTGGAAGCAACCTCCAAGGTGATGATCCTGGAACATCTACCTGCATGGCGGACACACTTACGATCCCGAGCCATCCTTCGGAATTCTCCGAAGTTGTACTTCGCCGATCCATCTATCGCTGTAGCAGCATTGCGAGCCACACCGAAGGGGCTGTTGACCGACACTGCCTTGCTGGGACAGCTCTTCGAGAATCTTGTGATTCGTGACTTGTTGGTCTATGCACAGCATATTGACGCAACTGTTAGCTTCTACCGCGACAGCAACGGTCTGGAGGTGGACGCCGTAGTGGAGCATACCGACGGTGCGTGGCAAGCATTCGAGGTCAAGTTGAGCATGGAAGCTGTCGACGCCGCTGCTGCCACACTGCTGAACTTTGCTGCCACCGTCGACACATCCAAACGCGGTGAACCCAAGGCCCTCACAGTAATCACCAGCGTGGGCTATGCCTACACACGTCCCGACGGTGTACACGTTGTCCCCATCACGATGCTAGGTGCCTGACGGAAGTAGTCATGCTTCCTATTGTTATTCTCCCCACCGCGAATTGCGTCGAGGGATTCGTCGCCACGGAAACTGTCGCCCCCTGCTGCCATAACGCTTTGCACAACCATCGCGGCGGTGGTGTCACATAACGTATGCTTCGCACCACTACACTCACACATCACTCCACACACTCACTTCATGCATGCCGGGCGGGAGAGTGCCATGTTCCGAGCTGACCCATTGTACTGGTCAAAAGCGGACAGGAGGAGTGTGTATGCTGGTGCCTGCGAGACTTTGGCGGCGGCGGCGGGGGAGGGCCCGCAGGGATGGTAGGGGGCTTTGAGTTTAGGTGAATTGTGGGTTGTCAATTCAGCTTTATTCGATCTCCGTCAGTCGTGCTGGGTGGTACGCCATGCCAAAGGCACCACGTGCAAAGCCCGTGTTGGGTCCGCTTTCCGCACCATCACCCCCTGGATCGTGATCTGGCTGCAGCGACGGCATGTTGATGCCCTTGAGCCATCCGTTGATCGTATATGCGTAGTCGATACCTTGCACGCTGTCTTGTCCTAGCTCCAGTCGTTGGTGTGTTCCCTTTTGTCTACACAGCAATTGATTGAATATACAATCATGGAGTCCTTCTACAGCAATATTCTGGGAGGGGCTAGAAAGATACATTGCCTCTACTCAATTGGCGGCAGACCATCCGTCTTATGTGCACAATCATTGACCACAATCCGCTCGATACATTCCGCCACGATTGACCGGACGAACCACCACCAACCCATTACATGTTGGCTTTCTAAACATTCTCGGCCGAGATAATCTAGATCCGGTGCCGAACACCTTAGAACACACACTGAATCTGATTGAATTGCTCTTACTAGGGTATTGCAGCAGACGACTCGTTCTACAAAAAGTCGGACCTAGAAGCTGTAAATCACGTGTCGATCACTATGCTCAACCAGACTGTGTAACGAGGTACTTCCAATACCGACAATCCAAACCTCTACACCCTCCGTTCTAGCTAGTTTCATAGGGGCAATGAAATCCGAGTCTCCAGTCACCAAAACAATCGAATCCACGATCTTTTTGGTTGCAAGCCAAGCCACGTCCAGACCGATCTTCATGTCAACGCCCTTTTGAACAAACCGGGGTGTTGAAGTTTTACCATTAACATCCCAGCCTCTGAACTTGATTTCACCCCTTCGAACTGCTATACTTTCCATTTTAGACAAGTCTTGAAGCAGCTTCTTTTGGTAGCGATACTGGTTGCTTTTACTGAAGTCGACCGGGGATCCATTTGGCGGCGATTGCGTGCCCGAATACGGATCGCAATCGTAGAAATAGGTTCTTAGTAATCGAATGCCGGAATGAACGGAATCCAGGTTGCGATGTATCTCAGCAATGAGTTTTGCAACGTCTGATGCACCCGGGACCTTTGATGCTTTTTTGTGTTTTTGCCATTCCGCCTTGAAATAGCCGCCGTCAATCAAGGTTGCGTATTTCATGTCTGCAAAAAAAGGTTGACCCCCACCTGTTTCCAAGTGGAGGTCTTTAGTACCTGCCTACAGGTGTAACGGTTAATTTTCGCATTGTTCTTACTTCCGCCAAACTACGCAAGTTGTTTCGCAAAAGCAATGGCAGAGGTCAAGAGTACGATGGTCGACCCGGCAGATGCTGTTCCCAAAAGCCCCATAGGTGAGCCATGTTGGAAAAATCGACTGCAGTCAAGCGCCAACTTTCACGATGGTTGATGTTCCACTCGGATACATCTCAACGTTAACGTCTGCACCTTCTTCAATCGCGTTACCAACTAATGTATCTGCACCAGTTCTCCCGAGCAGATACGTTGATTGGACCTGCTCTGTCGACTCTGACTTCCTAACCATCTGTTGTGCAGGCAGTAAAGATGGAAGCACTACTAACAGCAGGAATGCAAGTCCATGATATATTCTGATGTTTCTCATTGGCTACGCTAGATCGTATTGTGGGCTAAGAACAGACCTAGTTGGTTCGGACGATTCTAAATCCAGTTGTCCAATTTTGTCTAGTCCTCGGACCACCAGTCTCTCGGTCAGACAGCGTTGTCTGCCCCCCTTCACTACCACATGCACCACCTCGCAACACTGTTTTGAGAGGATCGTGCTCGACATAAGGGTCGGTAACCGCATCATTAGTATAATCAGCATATCCATCAATGACCACTTCAAAAAGGTTACCGATAACGTCATGGAGACCCAATGCATTCGGCTTTTTCAAACCTACAGGCTGCGGCATTGCATTATCCGGCAAGTACTCTGGTGCAGGGCTCGTGTTGTAGCGATACCAAGCGATCTCATCAAGAACTGCACTCGGATTCTTGCCATCGTAGTAACCGTTATATGTATTGTTGGTGTCACCGGCCCGAGCGGCATATTCCCATTCTGCGTTTGTCGGCAGTCTGTAACCATTTGCACTGCGATCCCATGTGAAGTTCGGACTGTTGATGGTGTATGCACGCTGAAGTCCCTCGGCGTCTGAAAGCTTATTGCAATATTCGACCATGTCGATGAATGTCACACAAGAGACTGGCCCATTGACGATCGTGTCTCTTGACGGATTGAAGCCCATGACGCTCGTGAACTGCTCTTGAGTGACCTCGGTCTTTGCAACGAGAAAAGATCTCGTCAATGTTACTTGATGTTTGGGCCATTCCCCGGTGCTACCGACTCTGCCTCTTGTCCCTCCCATCATAAACGTTCCCGCTTGCACGAGGATCATTTCTGGATGTGAGGGAACGATCTTGTCGCCAGCAATAACGAAGTCCTGATCGGTAACGTTTGCATTGGAAACGGTTGCCGTTCGTGTTGGAGGTGCGAAGCTATTGTCGGGCTTTGCTGGACTAATGGTGTACGTGCCTGGTTCAAGACCAGATAGTGACCAGTTGCCGCTGACATCCGTGGTGTCCTTGCGCGAGCCGACGGTGACGACCACACCCTCAACGGACTCGGCTGCCGTTGGTGTAACCTTGCCACTGATCGAATACGTTGTTCCGGGTGGGGTTGGACTATCGGATCCACATCCAACGATGATGCAGGAAAAGATGAGTAGTGCGAAGAACGACGACGCATGTGTTAGAGAGCGAATCATGGTTTGAGCTTTCTCAAGTCGATGATGGAATAATCGTTGATGGAATAATCAACATTCGGGTGTTCGTTGAATCCAGGGTTACGTTCTTGTAACGACAAGGAAACTCTGCCCCACACGACTGCACAAGATACATTGGCGAACCTGGCAATCAAAGTATGGCGTCTGCGTAGTGCCGGGCCGATGTAGTGACCGAAAACTACTCATACACCAGACTATCCATCGGTTCGCCGCTGACATCGACGGTGCTCCAGGCCGATGCACCGGTGTATGTGTCACCCGAAAACAATGGTACCACGGCTGACCTCGCTCGTAAATCCAGCCCCCGGATACCAGACAACTCAAAACAGCCCCCACAAAAACCCCCTTTTCCAGACAGCTTCTAACAACGCCCCCTTTCCAGAACAGCCCCTAAAAACGCCCCAGTTATCAATTTTCCAGCCACCGTCGCCGGAAAGAACCTTTCCCGTATATTTGTCGTTCGGTTTAAACTTAGGAGTCAAATGAGCACCTACATCGTTAACCCAGTCGAAGTGCGCATGGAAGAAAGCGCCAAGGGATCCATCTACGAAAGCATCGTAGCTATGGGGCAACGGTCACGTCAGATTAATGATCAGATTAAGACGCAGATTTATGAGCGTTTGGCGGACGTGATTGTGGATTCCGATGAGGCCGAAGGACCAAATCTGGATCAGATCGCCATTAGCAAGGAATTCGATCGTGTGCCTAAGCCAACCTTCCTGGCAATGAGCGAAATGGTGGGTGGTCAGATTCACGTTAAATCAGAACAAGCTGAATAACATCGTAACGACTTACAAAAGCCATCCGGTTCACCGAGATGGCTTTTTTTGTCTGGAGTCGTTCTTGCGACAACGATACATCATGAACATCGTACTTGGTATCACTGGCTCTGTCTCGGCGTATAAGACGCCATGGCTGGTACGCGACCTACAGCGTGCTGGACATACGGTTCGTGTGGTCACCACGGTGAGTGCTACGGAGTTTGTTGCACCGCTTGCCCTTGAAGCTACGAGCAGACATCCTGTTGTCACCGACGCATTTGCTGCCGACATTCAGGAAAGGGGCTCCTGGCACGTACACCTGGCCCAGTGGGCCGATGTGATGCTTGTTGCACCGTGTAGTGCGTCGACGCTTGCCAAGCTTGCAACGGCTATGTGCGACAATGCTGTGGTACTCGTGGCATGCTCTCTGCCTAAGACTACACCACTGATTGTAGCACCAGCAATGGACGCCGACATGTGGCAGTTGCCTGCCACCCAGCGTAATGTGGAGCGCCTTTCTGCCGATGGTATGGTGGTGCTTCAGCCAGAACATGGCGAGTTGTCGTCCGGCTTGATCGGAAGCGGCAGACTCCCGGAGCTTCATGCGATTGTGGACGTGGTTAACCAACACGACATCACGTCCAACAACAGGCAACGTCCGACCGATGCTGGCTTAGTAAATGACATTCCTGCTCACGATCAAGATCAATCGTCAATTCCGGAATACACAAAGGATCAACCACGGGCAGTACACGTTGTGATCACCGCTGGTCCTACCCACGAACCGATTGATGCTGTCCGAAGCATCGTCAACCATAGCACCGGCACGATGGGCTTTGCCCTTGCCCGCGCTGCCGCCGATCGTGGTGCGCTGGTAACGCTTATCACGGGTCCGGTTAACCTGCCAACTCCGCGTGGTGTGCATCGTGTTGACGTAACCACTGCCCAAGAGATGTACCACAGCGTACAGCAACACCGTTCCGCCGATCTGTTTGTGATGGCTGCTGCCGTGGCCGACTTTACACCTGCGCAGCCACAGGACACCAAGATCAAGAAGGACAGCGTGGGCAGTACGGGGCTAACCCTACAGCTTGTGCCAACCAAGGACATCCTTGCCTCCGTGGGTGCAAACAAACTCCCCCATCAAGTGGTTGTTGGATTTGCATTGGAAACGGAAAATGTCGTGGAGTATGCACAGAGGAAGCTTGTTGCAAAGAATGCCGACATGATTGTGGCCAATCAGGCTGGCATCGAGCATAGCGGCTTTGGTCCAGGCATGAATACCATTACACTCGTTACTGCAGATTCCATAGCCCCCTACCCAGCCATGCCAAAGGTTGCATGCGCCGAAGTTGTTGTAGATGCTGCCTTTGCCATGCTGCAGCAGAAAACCCGTGCTGACTCGTCCTCTAGGCCCACATCATGATTACCCTTCAAAACGTAGAAATGGATCTTGGCACACGCATGCTGTTCAAGAACGTAAGCTTCTTGTTACAGCGTGGCGATCGTGTGGGTCTGGTTGGTCGGAATGGGGCTGGGAAGAGCACCATGCTTGGTGTGATCCATGGCGACAGGACGGCAACAGGCGGAGAGATTCACAAGCAGAACAACATTCGCATTGGACTGTTGAGTCAGGACCTGACGGTCGACGTGGGTCTTTCACTCCGCGAAACGGCAACCCATGCTTTCGACGAAGTGCTGCTGATCCAAGCACGCATCGACGAGTTGCATAAGGAGATCGACAGCCGTACGGACTATGACAGTGACGACTACATGGCAACCGTACAGCGATTGACGGATGCCCACGAGCAGTTTGAACGGCGTGGTGGCTTTACCATGCATGCTAGTATCGAACGAGTGCTAACTGGCCTTGGCTTCGAAGCACAAGACCTGGATAAGCCGCTCACAAGCTTCTCTGGAGGTTGGCAAATGCGTGCCGAGCTGGGGAAGCTGCTCTTGAGTAAGCCTGACGCTCTGTTGCTTGACGAACCAACCAACCACTTGGACATCGAAAGTGTTCAATGGTTGGAAGAGTTCTTGCGAGAGTACGAAGGCGTAGTCGTCCTAGTCTCTCACGACCGAACCTTCCTTGACAACGTCACCAACCGCACGATCGAGATCACGCCGTTGCGCGTGTATGATGTGCCGGCAGCGTATAGCGACTACGAGCAACTTCGTGACGAACGTTTGGAACAGCAGCGAGCTGCATCCGTTCGTCAGGCACGCGAGCGCGCACATGCACAGAAGTTCATCGACAGGTTTCGGTATAAGTCATCCCTTGCGTCACGTGTCCAGAGCCGCATCAAGCAGTTGCAGAAGATCGAGCTCGTAGAGGTCGACACACTCGACACCGCCTCCATGCACTTCCACTTTCCGCCAGCACCTCGGTCTGGACGAGTAGTTGTGGAGTGTACCAATGTTGTGAAGGACTACGGTGCCAAGCACGTACTCAAAGGCGTCGACTTTGTCCTGGAGCGTGGCGAGAAGGTTGCCTTCCTCGGGAAAAACGGCGAAGGCAAGTCAACCCTTAGCAAGATCATCATCCAGCAAGAATCCGTTACCCGTGGCGAAGTCAAACATGGCTATGGCGTGAGCTTTGGGTATTACGCACAGCAGCAAGCCGACTTGCTTGCCGGACAGCATACGGTGTTGGAGTCGCTTGAGAAGGCAGCCCCTCCGGAGATGCGCGCTCGCGTCCGCTCATTGCTCGGTGCCTTCTTGTTTAGCGGCGACGATGTGAACAAGCGCGTGAGCGTGCTATCAGGTGGCGAGAAGAGTCGCCTTGCCCTTGCCCGCTTACTGCTTCAGCCAGTGAACCTACTTGTACTTGACGAGCCGACGAATCACCTGGACATGCTCAGCAAGGAAGTGCTTAAGCAGGCACTGATGGAGTACGATGGCGCCATGATCGTGGTCAGCCACGACAGAGACTTCCTGGACGGTCTCACTGACCGTGTGATCATCTTCAAACATGGGAAAACGCGTGAGGTTATCGGCGACTATGAGGACGCTTATCGTAGCGTCACCACCATAGAATCCAGCAACTCCACCATTAACGGCAACGCAACAATCAACGATGGATCAAGCCCCTTTCCATCATCCAGCAGTGTTACGAACAGCACCTCGAACACTGCCTCTACGTCGGCCGGCAACGGCAATTCATCGCCACGGCACACGTCCGATGCACTTTCGCGTGAGGAGCAGAAAGCGCGTGCTAGGGAGCGCAAGAAACTTGAGCAGCGCGTGGTTGACATTGAGCGACAGATCACGGTGCAGGAGAAGACCATCGCCGAGTGTGAAACAGCATTGGCCGATCCGGACTTGTACAAGGATCCCGTGCTACAGCACAAAACCACAACGCGCTATGAAACCGCCCGGACACTTCTAAGCTCTCTCATGGCTGAATGGGAAACAGTTCAAGAAACATTGGAGAAAGAATCGTCATGAGAACCCTGCTTGTTGCCTTGTTGTTAGGGGGCTTGGTATCTGTATCAATGCAAGCCCAATACGTCGATACTCGTCGCCTGATCAACGTGTCGGGTGAAGCCAGTGCAAGCGTCGTACCTGACCATGCCGTGGTGAGCATCGGCGTCGAGACGTCGGGCCTGGACATCGCCAAGCTTAAGGCCAGCAACGATCAAAAGGTCCGCGCTCTGCTCGATGGCGTCAAGGGCCTAGGCATTCCAGCAAAGGATGTGCAGACGTCAAGACTGAGCATCGACCCCGTCTACGACTATAGCAACGGCAAGCAGGAACTGCTTCGATATCGCATGATCAACATCGTTACGATAGTTGTCAAGGATCTCTCGAAGGTCGAGCACGTTGTAAACGTTGGTGTTGCCAGTGGCAGCAACATGCTCCAAGGACTAGCCTTCCGTTCAAGTAAGGAGCAATCACTCCGCGACAGTCTACGCATTGCCGCAGTAGTTAACGCCAAGACTCGTGCAACGGCACTCGTCGAAGCAGTTGGATCACAGCTAGGCAAGGTGGTGACCATCAATCAGGTGGCCAATCACCAACGTGAGTACAACACGTATATGATGGCTAAGTCAAGCCGGGCCGACGAAGGCGGCACACCCATCGAGGCAGGAGAGCTGGAGATTACGGAACGGGTCGACGTGACGTTCTACGTCGAAGGATAGGCCACACATTACACATCAGCAGGTGTTGTGCTGTCTCACGGATGGACCAACACGAGCAACCGTCGCTCTAGAAGGTGTACAAGCGTCAACGGTGACCAAGGCCAACGTTGACGTTCATCCCGTTGGCCTTGGCATGTTCTACGAACATCTGGATCTTGGACACCAGCGTATCCATTGACTTTCTAAAGGATTCATCGTAGAGCACGGCATTAAGTAGACTACGGTTGGTCTTGACCTCGGTAACAATGCCATTGATGGAGGCAATCATACTGTCGGCCTGTACGATCACCCGATTGCCATTGCTTACAACACCTTCCAGTTCCGTAAGGCGACTGTCGAGCTTATTGAGTACGGATGTAAGTTTTGGCTCAGATGTGTTCACAACACGGCGGACATCGACCAAGGCACCTTTCAGCTCAGTGATTGAGGTAGAGAGCGTGGCTTGGTGCTGTTGTAACCAAACACGTGCATCATGAGCAAGAACAGCTCCGTCAGCAGCAATGGACTTAAGGTTTGTTGCTAGCGTACCATCGGCCATGAGGGAATTCAGAGCTGCAGTGACGGTATCAAGACGACGAAGCAACGTCACCAGCTCACCACTCACGTCACCCACAATAGTTACCAAGCCCCCTACATCAATCGCCGCTCTACCGGGCAGTGGTTTGGAGGGATCAAGTGGCGTTGTGGAAGTGCCTGGGAAGATTTCGAGTTTTTTGCCGCCGGTAATCTCCAGGATGCTCACGAGGGCATGTGCATCGGCATGCAGGTCGTCGGCCCTATCTACCTCGACGGTTGCCATCACCTTGTCGGCATGCGGTTCCACGCCAACGACCTTACCACGTTTTACGCCGTTAACAACGACGGGCGATCCCTGCTCAAGACCACCGCTACTTTGCAACAGCACATGCAGCGTCTGCACGTTGGCAGAAAACGAGCAACCCTTGCCGAGGAGGATCCCCACAATCAACAGTGCAGCACCAACAATGCTTACAAGACCTACAGCAAATTCTGTCCGACGCGTTTCTTCCATAAGCATGCAAAACTACGTTAGCACAGGCCGACTGCGTTGCATATCCGTTTGCTTACCACGCAACCACGAAGGTGAAGTCTATGTGTGGATGCCTTGGCCGTGTATGAACAGGTGACGGTACCGGCTACTTAGAACGGAACGTCGTCGGAGGTATGGGCTTTGTCAACCTCGCCGTTTACTCCCGGACCATCATGCTTACGAGCATCAAGTAAGAGGATGTTGTCGGCAACGATTTCGGTAACGGATCGCTTGTTACCTTCCTTGTCGTCATACTGTCGATTCTGGATCTTCCCTTCCACGTAGACGCGTGATCCACGATGCACTAATCGTTCGACAACATCGGCCAGGCCACGCCATGCGATAACGGTATGCCAATCGGTCTGCTCTTGTAGTGCCCCCTCCTTGTCCTTCCACGTCTCCGTCGTCGCCATACGGAACTGTGCTACCTTGATACCAGTGTTGGTGAAGTTCACGTCGGGATCCTTTCCCACGTTACCAATCAGCATTGCTTTGTTGAGCGTACGAGACATGGCATACCTCCCTGAGTTTCACCGACCATCGTATGTGGTGCGATGTTTTGTCGAATATAGTGAGCAACCTCACCCGCTGTACCACACTTGTAGCATTTCCAGTAAAAAACGTGACATGTTTGTGTATGAACTGTACCATGACTGTCGACTCAGTGACGTATGCGGTGGACCTCTCGCAACCTGCCGACATTACCATCCCCGTAGCGCCGGCCCCTACGGTCAACGCCTTCCATCTTCCACCGGCATCATTCGAACCGTTCCGCATGGGAACGTTTGTAGGAAGTGTCGAACAGGGTGGACCAGTACGATGTGACGTCGTAACCCTTGCGCCTCACGGCAATGGCACGCACACGGAATGTGTTGGTCACATCGCCGGCAGCAGCTACAGTCTTCGCCGAACGCTCACATCGTATCTGGGCATGGCTCAGCTTGTTAGTGTTGATCTTGTGAATGCCGATAAGGGGCTGATGGTTTCGCTGGATGCTCTCCGGCAGTCAACATCCACCATCAACGCACCCGTCCTCATCATCAGAACCTTGCCTAATCCCGTTGCCAAGCGCACCATGCAGTGGTCGGGTGCCGAGCCGCCGTACATCCACCCGGATGCCATGCAGTGGATTGTTGACCAAGGTGTAGAACACCTTGTGGTAGACCTGCCAAGCGTAGATCCGGAAGAGGACGGTGGAGCCTTGCTCTCACACCACATCTTTTGGCAATGGCCAGATGCGCCTCGGGTCGGCAGTACCATTACCGAACTGGTGTACGTACCCAACACACTTGCGGACGGGATGTATGGTGTGAGCTTTGGCATAGCACCGTTCGACGCCGACGCAGCACCAAGCACGATAACGCTCTATCCGGCTGCCGTGCTGTAAGGTGTAGTGACGGACTGCATAGCAGCGTTTTGCAAGCCTCGTCGAGGGCATCTGTTGTCACCCCTTTCATAAACGTAGGGCTTCCTTCAATCAACGCTTGCAATGCATCCACGCATCGCTTGCCACCCTTACTACCGGCGTAGGGCTCCTTCAATCGACACTTGCAATGCATCCTTGCATCGCTTGCTGGCAGCACCAAAAAGAAAAGGCCTCCTGCAAGCAAGAGGCCATCAATTGCGATTGTCGGCAAAGTATTTTCTAGCGTCAGTTCAAGCCGAACTCATCAATCTTTCTGTACAGCGTCCGCTCGCTGATACCAAGCAACTTAGCTGCCTCACGACGCTTACCTTGAGCCTTACGCAGAGCAAGTTCGATGGCCACCTTCTCGATGCGTTCGAGGTTCAACTCGTCGTCACCAATCATGCTCTTAGGAGTATGTCCATTAGATGCTGCCGATTCATCACCGACCGTATAGCCATTGGTTTGCTGTGGTTCAAAGGTCATCGAAAGCAAGTGCCTTAGCACGTTCTTCATTTCGCTCACATCGGCCGTGAGCTGTAGCATGGATTTGTACAACATAGTAGCGTCGATTGAATCTGGCGTGGTTGGCACTTCCGACATGCGTACCAACGCCGTAGATGATTGAGGAAATTCTGGTTCTGGGTTCAAGTATGGCTCGACCATGCGTGCCGTAATCTTCTTGCCACGTTCGAGAGCGATGACGGTTTCGACAACATTGCGCAGTTCGCGTACGTTGCCAGGCCACGGTTGCATTTCCAGCAGCCGTAGGGCCTCGTCGTCGATCCCCTCGTACACATAGCCTGCCTTTGCACTGGCACGCGTTCCGAAGAACTCGACCAACCGTGGGATATCGGTCGGATGCTGGCGCAGCGGCGGTAGGTGGATGTTTACACTGTTCAATCGGTAGAACAAGTCCTGACGGAAACGTCCTTGTTTGACTTCGTACTGGAGGTCGCGATTGGTTGCTGCGATTACGCGTACGTCGACCTGTTGTACCGTCGACGAGCCAAGCCGAGAGAACTCGCCGCTCTCAAGAATGCGCAGCAACTTTACCTGCGTACCTATTGGCATCTCGCCAATCTCGTCCAGAAAAATGGTGCCTCTATCGGCTGCTTCGAAAAAGCCCTTACGCTTCTCGTCAGCCCCCGTATAGGCGCCCTTCTCTGCACCAAACAATTCGCTCTCAAGCAACGTTTCGGGTATTGCTCCGCAGTTCACGCTCACGAACGGGTATCGCTTGCGCATGCTCATTGCATGGAGCGATTGCGCAAAGACTTCCTTACCTGTCCCCGTTTCACCCGTAAGCAGAACCGTAAGATCGGTAGGTGCAACCTGCACGAGCTTGGCCATGGTCGTTGCCATGGGTAGACTCTCGCCTACCAGACCAAAACGCTGCTCCAGTTGCTGTAAGATGTCTGTGCTTAACGCTGGCATGGTGTACTGACCTCTCCAGTGCCAACTATTGTTTTGACGAGTTTTTGCGCGACCATTCAGCCCATCCACCAGTGAAGATGTAGATGGGTCCATACCCGAACTGTTTGAGGGCATTTGCCACGTGATGGCTGAGTTCACATTCTCCCCCGTCGCAGTAAATGAGTATAACCCTGTCTGTGGGAACCATCCCCAAGAGTTCGGGGATTCGCCCTTCGACCTCACCACCGTAAACGTTCACTGCAGAGCCGATATGTCCTTTGCTGTACGACTCAGGCGTCCGCGCGTCGATCAGGTAGTGCGATCGGTGAAGTAATTGCTCGAACTGCGCCATGTTGATCTCCATTACCACACCTGGCTGTGCTTTGAATGCAGGTGCCTTGGTTTCAGATGACTGCACTTCGGGCTTTGTAGACTCAACGCCGGTTGCGGCGTTTGGTTTCTCGGGAATTTTTTCCGGCAGGGTTTCGGGCACGTCTGACGCACTGGTTTTTCCCTCAACCACAGGGGTTTGCGGCTGCTCAGGAACTGTGGATAATCCAAGCATTTCGTCCGTGGCAACGGTCTTCTCAAAGGCCGGTTTCACCCACGGAATCTGTTTTGGATTCATCTGGTTAAAGCCGATGGCCAAACCAATTGCTGCTACGGTAATGATCGCCACCTCGCGAGCCATGCTCTTGCTAAAGAGTTTGGAAAGGGGCTTGGTAGCGGTGGTTTCTGTGGCTGTGGCTGTGGTTGTGGCTGTGGCTGTGGCTGTGGTTGACGATGGCGCTGGCGACTGAGCGACAGATGCTGGAGCTGACTCTCCGGAGACATTGATGTGCCGGGTCATCGGACCTAGCTCCGATCCGCCCAACAGGTGGAAATGGAGGTGAAACACCGTCTGCCCTGCATGAGCATTGACGTTGCTTACTACTCGATAGCCGTCTTCGTCAACACCAAACTTTCGTGCTAGGTCGCGGGCAACTAGGAAAATCTTTCCCACGAGGACTTGATCCTCGGCCTGCAGTTCGTTGATGCTTGGGATGACCTTCTTGGGGATGATCAGGATGTGCACTGGTGCATTGGGTGCGATATCCCTGATGGCAATGACGTCGGAGTCTTCATACTCAATCGTTGAAGGTATTTCACGTGCTATGATGCGCTCAAAGATGGTCATGGTTGACTCCGTAGTAGAACGTAGGCGGCATTGATCTCGCGAGTTTTCCTTGCAGCTTCCTGTTGCTCGGCTGACGTGGCTTTGACGAATAAGTCGGGATGCCATTTGAGGAGTGCCGAACGCCAGGCCGATCGAAGTTGTTCGGGACTGTGCTTCCGCGGAATCCCCAGCAAGGCACAGGCAGCATCAAACTCATCGGGCTGCTTCTGTCTTGCTTCGACTACGGCTTGGTCAATTGCCCGACGCAGCTCATCATCACCATCGAGAGAAAACAGATCATCCATGGAGAACGATCCATGCTCTCCTGTTCGGCGACTGCGGCTGTCTTGCATTTCGGCTGCAAGAATTCGTTGGATGCGATCGAGTATGGACATACGATGCGTGGTACAAAGCCCCCTACAGTCTGACGCCAATGGCAAAGTATAGCATGGGGTCTGCCGTGGCAACGCTTGCAGGGTTCTCGAGGAATCTGAACCGCTGGCCAAGAGAGAACCGGGCTGGACCGATCGGGGTGTCGAGTCCGACGGTTGCTCCAATGCCATGCTGGAACGCTGCAAACTTAATTTGTTCGGGCACGGCCCATACGGCACCAAGGTCGTAGCGCAGACTTAGGTAGGTTGGGAAAATGATGTCAATAGGCAAGCGATAACGCACGGCTAGATTTCCTAGGGCGATCTGCCTTCCACGTTCTTCGTCTTGCCTCATTCCAAAGAACAGGTCTTGTCCACCTAGCGAAAAGAGCTCTGCACCCGGCAAGGTCTTGTCGGCAGCGCCAACAAACATGGACGGTAGCAAGGCAAACTTGCCCATGGGGATGACCGAGCCAAGCTTGGCGTAGACCTTTGTAAAGGAAATGCCGTTGCTGTACTGCAGCACGGACGACTCGAAGACGAGGTCGATGACGCGTCCGCGGCTGGCAAAGTCAATCCTGTCTCTGTCATCCCATCGTATCACGCCACGCACGGTGGTGAGTGGCTGGAACTCGGGAGCAGGAATGGCGTCGAGGTCGCGATACCGTTGTTCTTCGTACCGTAGCTCTGCAAGGATTACACCGTTGCGCTCAAGCTGACGTCCGGCACTGAGCGTAACACCGATGCGATCTTCCGAGTATTCGTTCACTCGATTGCGCGTTACATCCGTTCGTGCATTGGTCAGGTCGTTCTGGTAAATCCACACATGGCGTACACTGTAGTATGGTCGCAGACTAGCAGTCCACAGTGAGTTCATGATGCGTGGCATTTCGAGGTTCATGGACAAGCCACCCGTTCGAGCTGAGTACAGTCCATGCACGCTCACTCGGAGTCCGGTACTGGCAAGGTTCTGATGGATGAAGTCGATGCTACCTTGAAGATATCGTTCGTTGTCGACCCGTGCGCCAACACGGAGCAATTGATTGCCAAGGTCGGAAGCACCTACAAGTACGTCGATGCCACTGTCAGCTGCAGGCACAAGGGCAAGGTCAACGTCGGCAAACAACTCGCTTGCACGCAACCTGTCAACCGATCGTGAGAGGTCGGTATTGGTGATGGCATCGCCATTGGACATGGAGAATTCATGGACAACGTCGTTGTACGACACCGGACGTTGCTTGTCGATGCGCACTGCCTGCAAGCGTCCAGGGTCGATGATAACGGTAAGCTGATTCCGCGTACTGTCAAAGGCCATGGCTCTGATGTAGGCAAAGGGCCATCCTTGTTCATGCAAGGTGCGATGCAAGGTCCAACGCCAATGTCGTGCAAAGTGGTCGCTCCAGGACCGACCGGACATTTCCGTTATGAGCGAGTCGATCGTTCGATTCTGTTTGATTGCTGGTGGTGCGCTCACGTCGATACCCAGGATCATGCTGTTCTTGAGTATACTGTCCGACTGTTCAGGAGTTAGTGTTTCTTCGAGCTGCCGGTTGCGAATCCGTGCTCGTTGGACGACTGCCTGAATGCGCGGTGCCATCTGGCGCACGGCTTCGACACCTGCTTCGATGCTTTGCGGAACCTGACTAAAGTCGAACGTGGTTATGGCTGCTAGCTCAGGCGTCACCACAACATCGGCTCGTTGCAGGTTGATGGAATCTCGTTGCTTCATGGCTGCCATCAGTGCTTGATCAGCTACATCAAGTGCGTTCTGCAACTTGTCGGCCGGGATGTAATCGCTTACGGTGTTGATGACGATGACAACGTCGGGCGACATCTGCAGCGCAGCATCAATGGGGATATTGGCAACGAGTCCGCCATCTACCAGTACGGCCGAGTCCATCGTAACCGGTGCATAGCGGAGCGGGAATGTTGCGCTTGCCTGTATTGCTGTGGCAAGGTTGCCGGACTTAAGAGCCACCCATGAGCCATGTGCAAGGTCCGTGGCTACGGGTCGGAACCGAAAACGTAGCTCGTCGAAGTTGGATGTAGAGTTGTATGGACTGTTCCAGAGTAGCGACTGAAGTACAGTCGAAAACCGCGCACTGCCACCAAGACTCTTTGGTGGTAAGAACGAGAAGTCGCGGAAACGAAGCTTGAGCAGACTCCTGTCGTCCTCTGCTTTTTGTGAGAAGAAGAGCGTTTCACGTTTTGTATCGTCCACCAAGCTCGTTACGTAGTCCCAATCCACCGTGCGCATCACACTGTCGAGCTCGGCCCCCGTATATCCTGCTGAATAGAGTCCGCCTACCACAGCCCCGATACTACTGCCGACAACAATCGATGGGGTTATTCCCATACGCTCGAGTTGCATGATGGCTCCTACTTGAGCCATACCTCGAGCTCCGCCACCGGTGAGGACCAATGCCACACGCACGTCTTGTGCAGTGGTGGAGACGGTTCCATAGCCCCCTAACAAAAGCAGGACAAGGAGTAGTCTACACCGCAATACATGTGCTAAATGGTGACGCATTTTCGAGTACAAAACAACGGAATGAACGTGCATAACAGACTACCAAGCACTGGGTTTTTTATACACGCATACCAAGTGCACCGTCAGCTGTTCGAGACCACATGCAAGGTAGAGGCAAGACGAGATTCGATGTGGTATGCTGACGTTACCTGCCTTCCATGATCTCGGTCATGGCCAACCACAATGCTCGATGCTGATCTTCCAGGTGCATCCTGTTGACGTTTGCCATGACGGCCAGTTCTTCGGTCCCGTCGTGAGTATACACGTCGTTCGAGCGTCCACGCTCAATTGCCTCAACAATACACTGTGCTGCGGAGTCAGAGCTAATGAGTTTCTTCAGCGGTGCCAACGGCAGTTGATTATCACGGGCAATCTCTCTTGATCGTGGTATGGCCTTGGCATAGAGGTCGTTGATCGATCCTCCGTCGGTGGCATCGCCCCATTCGCTTGCAACACCGCTTGGGCACACCACGGTGGCGTGAATGTTGGTTCCGATCAGTTCGGACCGTAAGCCAGCAACGAAGCCAACCAGGGCATGTTTTGCTGCAACGTATGCAGCATTGTAGGGATAGCCGATCTTTCCTGCCATGCTGCTCACAAAGATGAGATGTCCACCCTGTTGTTTCCGGAATCGCGGGAGCAGTTGCTGCGTAAGCAAGTATGGTGCATCAACGTTGAGCGCAAACATGCGTCGCCATTGTTCGAGCGACGTGTCCTCGACCGAGGCAAGGTGTCCTCTCCCTGCATTGTGCACAACCACCTCGATACGATCTAGGGTTTCCAGTATATGTGCCGCTAAACGCAACACTTCTGCAGGTTGCTCGAGGTCGGCCGGAACAACGTGTACGATATTTCCGCTTGAGCGTAGACCTGATGCCAGGTCATCCAACCGATCTGCACGCCGTGCAACGAGAATCAATTCTGCCTTGCCATTGGCAAGACGCCGCGCTAGGGCTTCGCCGATACCAGACGATGCACCCGTGATAACTGCTTTCATAGAATTCTGAATCCAGTGTATATGCGTGACGAGGTTTCGAGATCTACACACTCAACATCGGTCACCTCGCTATGGATCGGACCTTGCCTTAAGAGCATTTCCAGAGTGTTGATGTCCGCTACATCCCCTTGCGCCACACACTCTACGGAACCATCGTCGTTATTTGTTACAAAGCCCCTTAACCCCAACTGCATGGCATGGTGGAGGACAAAGCGTCTAAAGCCGACGCCTTGAACACGTCCGCGAATGAAGTACTGTACTGTTGCCACCCTAGACCTTCTTGTTCACGTGATGAATGGTTGCCTGATCGGTAGGCATAATCAGGATGTCTTGCAGGGTTACGTGTTGCGGACGTGTAGCGGCAAAGACAACAACGTCGGCCACATCATCACCAGAGAGTGGTGTAAGCCCTTGATACACCCGAACTGCCCGCTCCATGTCGCCCCGATATCGTACCTGACTGAACTCCGTATGCACCATGCCGGGATCAACATTGCACACACGTACGCCGCTGCCCAGGAGATCGATCTGCATGGTATCGCTAAGCATCTTGACTGCTGCCTTGGTAGCACAATACACGTTACCGCCACGGTAGGCCTCGATACCCGCCACTGATGCAATGTTCACGATCGTACCCCGATGGCGTTCAACCATGCCGGGAAGTATCTCGCGGGTTACCCAGAGCAAACCCTTTAGGTTGGTATCGATCATCTCCTCCCAATCCTCGTCGACTCCCTCGTGCAAAGGATTTAGTCCTCTCGACAACCCAGCATTATTCACAAGAATGTCGATCTCCGACCACGGTCTGCCCTGAGCCGACGTTCCGCGATGCAACTGCTCGACTGCATGTTTGACTGCATCGTGTGATCGCACATCCACGTGCTGGTGTATAAAGCGTCCGCCTAGGTGCTCCGGCACTTCTACGGGACGTCTGGACCATCCGATGACGTTGGCACCGCGTTGCAGGAATTGCATCACACAGGCCAGGCCAATACCCGATGATGCTCCGGTTACAAGTACTGTTGTTGCGTTCATGCTGGTAAATTTATCGAATGGATACAACGCCCCCACTTTCAACACAACCTCTTGAGTTCACCATGCCACGGGTAGAAACCGTCGTTCTACCCGATGGAACACCCGTCTACATCGTGCCAAAGGCCAACGAAGATTTGATTACCGTGCAGGTTCATCTGCGGTCGGGTGCGGCACACGACGTCTATGCTGGTGCCACGAACTTCATGGCAGAGCTGCTTACGCGAGGAACGACGTCGCTTTCTCCCGAAGAGTTCGACGATAAGGTCGAGTCGCTCGGTTGCAGCATTCGCGCATCGGGCGGACGTACCAGCGTCACCCTTACCGGCGTTGGTCTGCGCGAGCACTTGCACGCACTCGTGGGCTTCATGGCTGACTGTTTGCACAACCCGTCGTTCCCGGAGCATGAGTTGGAGACGTTGCGGGGCCGACAGCTTTCAGAGCTCAGCATCAATGAACGTGATCCTGATTGGCTTGCTGGTCAGGCAAGTAATCGTGTGTGCTATAACGGACATCCATACGCATGGCCGATTACCGGCACAAGAGAGCAGATGATGGCCATCGGCCGTGACAACATCATCCATGCCTACGAACGAGTGATCAGGAGCCATCGGTACATCGTCGTTGCCGGCGATGTCCACGTAGAGCAGGGCGTCGATCTGTTTGCGCAGTTGACGAGTGGACTCCCCTCGGCATCGTTCGATGCTACGCTTCCTATGGCTACGATGCGGACAGGGCATGCCGTCGTTGCCGTGAATAACGAGGCTGTGCAGAGTGCCCTACGTATCTCACTACCATCGGTTGACTACCACAATGCCGATTGTTCCGCAATACAGTTGATTTCGACGGTGTTGGGTGGCTACACCCTGGCACGACTGTTTAGTGTGCTACGTGAACAGAAAGGGTACACCTACGGTGCATACTGTACACCCAGTATCCGTCACCATTCCCAAACCATTGACATTTTCACCAGTGTAGGCAACGAGCATACGGCCGACACGATCAAGACCATTGCCGAAGAACTACGAGCCATTGCAACAGAGCGTATTCCTGACGAAGAACTGGAGTATGCTCGGCAGCAGATCCTGGGTTCGTTTGCTCGCAGTAACGAGACGCCGCAGCAGACGGCTAGCCTGGTCTCTACCATCGTATCGTTCGGCCTTCCAATGGACTACTACGAGCAGCATGTTGCACGGCTCCAGTCCTATCAGCCTGATGATCTCATACCTGTGCAGCAGCGATACTTCTCGCCTGACAACTGGGTCGTGGGCTGCAGCGGCATCCCTGACGTGCTACGGAGTGCTCTAGCAGAGTACACTGCGGCAGTCGAGATATGGGATCCCGCATCACCAGTTCAACAAGAATGATTCGTACTGCGCTACACCATCTTGCGCGCATTGATGTTCGACTGGTTCTCATGCTGGCCGGCTTTGTCCTCGTATCAATTGCCGGCGATCCGCTGGCATTGTTCGATACGATTCAGAGCATGTTCAGCAAGGGCGGCATCATCGGACCAATCTGTTCGGCCATGGGCTATGCCTATGTGCTCAAACAAACGGAATGCGACAAGCACATGGTCATGTTGCTCACGCGTCCACTCCAACGTGTAGGATGGCTCCTGATCCCTGGTGGTGTGGTTGCAGGTTTCTTCACGAACATGGCCATCACCAGTCAGACGGCATCGGCTGCTGCTCTTGGTCCGATCCTCTATCCAATTCTACGTTCAGCCGGACACTCGCCCGTTGTTTCTGCTGCCACCATCCTTATTGGCTGTAGTGTAGGTGGCAACCTCTTTAACCCTGGTGAGCCGGACATTGTGGCCATCGGCGCAGCTACCCATGCGCTTACCGGAACGGTAATCAACGTAGCACTGCTGCCAAATCTTGTTGCTCTTGCGGTGGCAACCATAACACTAGTCCTTACTTCGCCCAAGCCCACGGTGAATGCCGACGAGCACCATGAACAAGAGCAAGTCAATATTGTCAAGGCCCTCATGGGTCCGCTCCCCGTCGTCATCCTACTCGTCCTTCAACCAGCGATTGGGTTAGCCCCCTTCCTCAACACACGCTATCCAACAGGTGTGCATGTGAGCATGGTCATGGTGGCATGTACGGGTTTGGTGATGCTCGTAACGTCGCCTGGCTGGAGGGGGCTAAGTAGTCACCTGACCTCCATAACGGTTGCATTCTTTGACGGCATGGGCTATGCCTTTGCAAAGGTGATTTCCATCATCATTGCAGCGTCGTGTTTTATTGGCGGACTCAACGCCATTGGCGCGCTTGATGCCTTGTCCGACATCATGGGTGCGAACAGTGCACTAGCCGTATCCCTTGCTCCACTGCTTACGTGGATCATGGCTGCCGTCGGCGGGTCTGGTACCGCACCGAGCGTTGCCTTTTCGCAGGCGATGTTGCCCGACCTTGCAGCGCAGAACGTTGATACGGCCGTTAACGCTGGCGTGGCCGCTGCCATTGGCGCAAACGTTGGACGAACGATGAGTCCGGTTGCTGCAGTCGTCCTCTTCAGCAGCGCCCTTTCAGACGTTCCCGTCGTCGACCTTTTACGCAAGGTTGCCCCCTGCATGATTGCCTCGGTGATAGCCACCATGCTTTTGGGACTTATTTTACACGTCTCATGATCTACGTTGATTACGCAGCAACGACTCCGGTCGACCCAAGAGTGGTCGACGCCATCCTTCCGTACATGACCGATGTGTTCTACAATGCATCAAGCGTCCACCAAGCCGGACTTACGGCACAACATGCCGTGATGAAGTCTCGGTATATGATTGCAAAGCACATCGGTAGCAAGATGGACGAGATTGTGTTTACCAGCGGAGCAACCGAAGCGATTTCTTTGGCCGTCCTTGGACTCTTCCGTCGCATGGCCACACCGGAGCGCAATGCCTTTGTAACCTGCGCCACCGAACATGCTGCCATGATCGACGTTGCCAATGAGCTCAAGGAAGAAGGATACACCGTCCACATCGTTGGCGTCGACAATAACGGCCTCATCAACATGGACGAGTTGCGGCGTGTGGTGGACAGGTCGACCCTGCTTCTCTCCGTCATGGCCGTAAACAACGAGACTGGTGTTTGCCAGGATCTGGCGCAACTCTCAGCAATAGCCCATCAACATGGCGCCTTGTTCATGACCGATGCAACGCAGGCCTACGGCAAGATTCCGCTCAACGTCAATGAACTTGGTATCGACCTCATGAGCTTTTCGGCACATAAGATTTATGGACCGAAGGGGGCTGGGGCTCTGTACCACCGCATGCGAGGAACGGTTACGGAGTTGAAGCCACTGCAGTATGGCGGCGGACAAGAAGGTGGCGTCCGCAGTGGCACCCTTAACGTCCCCGGCATCGTTGGCCTTGCTACAGCCGGTGAACTTGCACTTACCGAACACACGGAAGAATCAGCGCGCATCAATGCCTTGCGCGAGCGGTTCGAACAAGCCATGATCGAGTTGGGCGCGACGATCAACGGACGCGGCGCACCGCGCAGTTACAACATTTGTAATCTGACCCTGCCAGGCATTCACGGACACGAACTCCAGGTGCAGATGGAGCATGTTGCCTGCAGTCAGGGCAGTGCCTGCTCCAGCGCCAAGACCAAACCAAGTCATGTACTTACGGCCATGGGTCGCACCCCCGATCAAACCGAGTGTTCACTACGATTCTCTTTCGGTCGTTATAGCACCGATGCAGAGGTGAGCGAGTTGATCTCGTCGATCAACCAAGCAATCGAGGTCATCCGACATCACACCACGATGCCCTCTGCATGACATTTCGCACAGTTACCAAGCCCCCTACAAATCCATGAGTGAACTAGAGCAGATTCAGCGTCTTGCGGCGCGCATTAACGATGTACGAACGGAAATCGGGAAGGTCATCATTGGTCAGCGTGACGTTGTTGACCAGTTGCTGATTTCGCTCTTTGCAGGCGGACACAGTCTGCTGGTGGGCGTACCAGGTCTGGCAAAGACCTTGCTCATTCGCACACTGGCGAGCACCTTGGACTTGTCGTTCTCGCGCATCCAGTTTACACCTGACCTGATGCCAGGTGATATCACTGGCACGGAGGTGATCGAGGACGACCGGTCTACTGGACAGAAGGCCTTCCGTTTTGTGAAGGGTCCGGTCTTCGCCAACATCGTACTTGCCGACGAGATCAACCGTACGCCACCAAAGACGCAGGCTGCCTTGCTCGAGGCAATGCAGGAGCATAACGTCACGGCATCTGGCACTACGTACCAGTTGCCGCAGCCATTCTTCGTACTGGCAACACAGAACCCGATCGAACAAGAGGGAACCTACCCGCTGCCCGAAGCGCAGCTAGACCGTTTCATGTTCAACCTCCGGCTTGAGTACCCTTCGTTTGAAGAAGAGGTAAGCGTTGTCCGCAGCACAACGTTGGAGAAGATGGCCACGGTGCAGCGTATTATGGGGGCGGACGAGATCATTGCTGCACAAACCCTGGTACGTCGTGTACCGGTGGCCGACAACGTACTCCAGCATGCCGTTCGGTTGGTCCATGCTACACGTCCAGGCACACATGCATCCAAGCGCGTCAACGACTTCGTTGGCTATGGGGCTGGTCCACGCGCCTCGCAATACCTTGTACTCGGTGCCAAGGCTCGTGCAGCATTGAGTGGCAGACCAACGCCAGAGATTGCCGACGTGAATGCTGTAGCCCTACCCGTGCTACGCCATCGCATCGTAACCAACTTCAACGCCGAAGCCGAAAGCGTTACTACCGACATGCTCATTGCAGAGTGTGTTGCTGGCAAGGCATCCTAAGATCTCTCCTTGGCATGATCAACAACTGCTGATGTCTTGTGTACTGTAGGTAGAGCGACTTAGACGTCACCGTCGCTACCATATTCATCAACTACAACGCACCAGCGTGTTCAGCAAGCAGCCACAACCAGTGCTAGCATGAGCTCTCCTGTTGCACAAGTCGTCGTAGCACGGGTTGCTGAAACACGAGTTGCTGTGGTATGTACTGCAAAGCTTTGTTGATACGACACACCCACCGATAATGCCGAACAGTCTGGCTTTCCGGTGGGGTTTATCCGCTTCATGGTAGCTTTGTGCATGGGGCTAGTAGCAATCGTTGGCCGACCCAATGTTGGCAAGAGTACACTCTTCAATCGAATCATCGAAGAACGTCATGCAATCGTCGAAAGCGAACCAGGTGTTACGCGCGACCGGTTGTATGCCAAGGGTGAGTGGGCCGGCAAGTCATTTCAGCTTGTGGATACAGGCGGTATCGTGCCGGACAGCGAAGAGTTGTTCGACAAGGCCATCCGTGAGCAAGCGATGCTGGCCATTGACGAGGCCGATCACATCATCTTCGTCGTTGATTCACGCGATGGTGTAACACCCGTCGACGCAGAGATTGCCAGCCTGCTAAGGCAGAGCAAGAAGCCCGTGACGCTTGTCGTGAATAAATGTGATGCACCAAATAGCGACCTCTATGCATCGGAGTTTTACAGTCTTGGTCTAGGCGATCCGTTCCCCATTAGCGCGTTGAACGGACGCAGTACGGGCGACTTCCTGGATCAGGTTGTGGCAGACTTGCCAACGGAACATGACGAAGAAGATTCACGATTGAAGATCGCCGTCGTGGGCCGACCTAACGTAGGCAAGAGCTCGCTGACCAATGCCTTGCTTGGCAAGGACAGGATGGTGGTAACACCTATTGCCGGAACAACGCGTGACGCAATCGACAGCATCGTCACCTACTACGGCCAGGAAATCGTCCTCATCGACACCGCTGGTCTACGTCGGCGTAGTCAGATCAAGGAAAGCGTCGAGCTCTACTCCACCATGCGTACGTCCCGAGCCATTGAGCGTTGTGATGTGGCCGTAGTCATGATCGACGCCACCCAGGGTCTGGAGCATCAGGACAAGCGCATACTCAGCGAAGTCGAGGCAGCACGAAAAGGCATCATCATTGCCGTGAACAAGTGGGACCTTGTCGAGAAGGACACGAAGACTGCCGATGCCTTTACTGCAAAAATCCGTGAAGAGCTCCGCACCCTGGACTACGTACCAGTCGTCTACATCAGTGCCGTTTCCAAACAGCGCATTACCAAGGTGTTGGAGATGGCCAATGCCATCCAGGAGCGAAGGCTTGCGCGCATACCGACTCATGAAATGAATGAGCGCTTGATTGACATTCTGGAAAAGACTCCACCACCAAGCATTCGTGGTCGTGACCTTCGCATCAACTATGTTACACAGGTGCGCAGTGCGCCGCCAGTATTTGCATTCTTCTTGAACTTCCCCGACCTCTTGCCCGATAGCTACAAGCGTTACATCGAACGTCAGCTTCGAAAACTTTACGACTTCGAAGGCGTGCCAATATCGTTTCTGTTCCGCAAGAAGAGCAAGGACAGGGAGTAGTTGGTGTGCTCACCAACGTCCGCCTTTAGCGTAACGCATTCACATCCACGTTGATCAGCCATACTGCCAGCATAGCTACCAAGGTCGCTGCAGCCGAGCATTGCCAACGAACGCTGCTGGCGATTACTGCCAACGAGCACTGCCAACGAGCACTGCCCAGCACTGCTGGCGAGCGCCGACGACGAACACTGCGTACTACCTAGCCCCCTACCCTAACAAGCCATCATACAGTTCGATGGCCAGGACGGTAACACCGATGGCAATGACTACATAGCCGAAGAGTTTACGCAGACCATCTGCGTGAACTCGTTGATGTAGCCATCCGCCGATGATGATTCCTGCAGTCGTGATACCGGTAAAGGTGAGCACCAAGGGCCAGTCGTAGGCGGCACCACGCGTGAGGTCACCTACCACGCCAGCCGCACTATTCACGCAGATGAGAGCGATTGAGGTTGCCACGGCAACCTTCATTTCGATTCGGCCCCATACCACCAAGGCAGGTGTAATCAAGAAGCCACCACCCACACCTAGGAAACCGGCAATCGTGCCAACGCCGACGCCAGTTGCAGCCAGCTTGAGTGGATGTGTGGGTGCTTGTCCGTGGAGTGACGGTTTATGCCGAAGCATGAGAGCACCGGCCGTAAGCAGTACTATGCCAAAGACCAGCATGAGGAGTACGTCCACGTCGACCTTCCATGACATCATCATGAACTCTTCTGGAAGAGCTGGCATGATCCAATAGCGAATACCAAAGACTGTAAGGAAGGTCGTGGAGCCAAACGTCAGGAAAGCAGGCCAATGCACTGCCTTGCGTCGTAAGGCCGGTATGGTTGCAACGAACGTTGCCACCATCACCACAAACAATGCATAGCCACTGGCATCGGTTGGGTCAACCCCGCCTACATACACAAAGGCAGGTACGGCCACGATCGCTCCGCCTGCACCGAGCATGCCTAGCGTTATCCCAAGGAGCAGTGCAATGACGAAGAGCATTACCAGGTAAGAATCCCACCTCTCATATTCACAGGATTGGTAAAGCCAACGATTTGCAGGAACATGCATGCCTGCGAAGAACGATTACCCGACCTGCAGTAGACCACGATCTCGTGGTCCTTGTGTTCGGACAGTTCTTCCCACCGGTCTTCCAAGTCATGCAGTGGGATGTGGATGGCATTATCGATGTGAAACTCGTCCCACTCTTCCTGTCTGCGTACATCAAGGATGGTGAGCTTCTCACCAGCCTCAAGGCGTTGCTTAACCTGTGCTGCAGTAATCTGTGTAAACATCGGTTCCTTACTCACGATTCTGAAACAACGCCCTCTTCGGTCTCGACTGGCATGTTCGCTGCACGCCATCCTGCAAACCCGGGTGTGAAGTTCACAAGGTTGGTATAGCCAGCACGTTGCAGCACACTTGCTGCGATGTTGGAGCGGTCGCCACCGGCACAACTTAGGACAACCGTCCCACTATGCGGTATTCTGTCGAGATTCTGCTCAAGATGTCCAACATGTATGTTGATGGCGCCAGGTATATGACCACGCTCATACTCGGATGCACCGCGAACATCGATCACCGTAACGTTTGGATTCTGATGTTCGGCACCGAGGGTGACAGCGTCCATAAGCTCGACGTCCTGACTTGTGCCTCCTTGCGTGAACCACGGTGCTGGATCGGGTAAGTAGCCGGCAATGGCATCGATTCCGATGCGCATCAGCTTGCGGGTAACGTCGGACGCATGCTCCTTGTCCACGATGAGCGTACAGGGCTTGTCGTATGGCAGGAGCCAGCCAGCCCACGTGCTGAACGACTTGGTGTTTGGTATGCTCAGTGTTCCAGGGATGTGTCGCTCTGAATACTGAAGCTTTGATCGTGTGTCAACAACTGGTTCGGCTCGTTCAAGTGATGCAGCAATGTCTTGGACCTGTACTTCCTTCAGCTCGGGGACGTGCGTGCAGAGTGGACGTGGCACCTTGTTCAGCTTCTTCATCATGGCAAAGTAGTGTGGTGGCTCTGGTTGTCCGCTGAGCAACTCCGCGATGAAGGCCTCTTCATCCGTATGCTTCAATGCCCAGTTCACCAACTTCTCGTAACCAACCGTGCTGGACGGGATGGCACCAAGTGCCTTGCCGCAAGCACTACCAGCCCCATGCGCTGGGTGCACTTGAACGTGGTCCGGCAATGCGCGGAAGCGTTGTAGGGATGACCATAACTGGTGTGCTCCAGCAACCATCGTACCTTGTATGCCTGCTGCCTTCTCAAGCAGGTCGGGTCGGCCTACATCTCCAACAAACACAAAATCACCAGAGAACAACATGATTGGCACATCTGGATTTGCAGGAACGTCCGTGACCAGGAAGGAGATGTGCTCCGGTGTATGACCAGGAGTGTGAAGCACCTCCACCTTGATGTTGCCAACCATGAACACCTGATTGTCGCGCAACCCAATGTGATCAAACTCATACTGCCAGTCGGGTCCACCTTCATCGCTCAAATACATTGGCGCCGACGTGAGTGCATTGAGTTCTCGCGTACCCGAGAGGAAGTCGGCATGAATATGCGTCTCCGTCAGATGCGTTATACGCAGTCGTTCTGCCTTGGCAATCTCAAGGTATGTATCCACATCGCGCTTGGCATCAATCACCAGGCATTCACCGGTTTTCTGACAACCAATCATGTACGATGCGTGGGCAAGTCCTGGTTCGTAGATCTGCTTGAAAAACATAGGTCAAACTCGTTAACGGTTATGGTAATCGAACTCTTTCATTGAAACGGTGATGGTTGCAACCTTACCTACGCATGTGCCGATGGATGGTGCTGACTACATGCTCGGGCCAGAGCCTTGCGATCGGTAATCTTCACGTTGCCTCGAGAGAGGGCTACAAAGCCGCGCTGACTAAAGTCATGTAACAGTCGCGTAACAACCTCTCTCGCCGTACCGGTTTCTTCGGCCAGCTGTTCGTGGGTAATGGCAATGTCTGACGTCTGCAAGCGCATGCCATGCTCCAACAGTACGGCAGCCAGACGCTCATCCATCTTCTGAAATACCACTTCTTCGACCAACAGCATCGTATCGGTCAATCGTGCTGCAAACGATTCCAGTACAAAGTCACGTGCTTCCCTGTTCTTGTCAAGCAAATGCTGAAACTCCTCCAGGCCAAGCGTATAGACCTCGGCATCCTCTTCAACAATCGCTGATGCTTGATGAATGGGGCTATGGAGTGCGCAGCTCATCGAGAGTGTACAGGCGTCGCCCTTTCCTAGACGGTAGATCGTGATCGACCGACCACTGGGATGTTCCTTGAACACACGGATGCTGCCCGAGCGGACGAAACCGACGCGACCACACCCTTCATGCTCGCGGAAAACCCACGTCCCCGCCGGCATGTACACAAGCTGGGCATTGGTTCCCTTGAGGAACGAAAAGCCCAGTCGAGCAAGATCTTCATCGGTACTAGGTGTTGTTACCATGATCATTCCTCATTCTCATACAACGATACGCCACTTTCGTGAATTGAATTGCCGCATTCGCTAATAACGGGTTGATGCGTGACCGGGTATCAACGATGTTCGCAACCCATTATTTCCAAGGAGTACCCACCATGAATGCTGAATTCTACGACGTCTATCGGAATGTTCGGAATAAGTATCGCATGGCCACGAACGAGGATGTGGAAGATGCACTGGCCGAGGCACGCATTGCCCTTTGGCTGTCAAAACGCAGAGGACAGACCATTCGGTGCGTTCGCGCCTTTGCCACCTGCGTTGCACAGCGGTATGTGTGGAGTGCGATGAGAAGGCGGACGAAGTACCAGTATCCCGACGGCGATGATTGCGGGGCATGGAGCAACCTGGAGGCCACGGTGTCTCAGCTCATGGTATACCCCGAGCATCAGAACCACCTGGATGCACAAACGGTGTTGCACGAGAGTCCAGCCCACTACGCCGAAGTGCTGCGTCGGCACTACCTGGAAGGCGAAACCCTTGAACAGATTGCCCAGGACATCGGTGCTACGGCTGCCTGTGTGCGCAAGAGACATGAGCGTGCACTCAACTGGGCACGAAAACACTTCAAGTCAGACAAGGAGTCGTTCAAAAAGAAGTGATTGACGGTGAGTGCTAGGCGCCTTGGATGTAAGAGACATGAGCGTGCACTAAACTGGGCACGAAAACACTTCAAGTCAGACAAGGAGTCGTTCAAAAAGAAGTGATTGGCGGTAGGTGTTAGGTGTTAGGTGCCTTGGACGTAGAGCGGTGAGCCTTGGATGTTGGGCGTTGGTCCTTGAACCTTAAATGATGTGTGCCAAGCGAGTTGAAACATTGGATGGTCGGCCTTAGACGCTAGACGCGGTAGACGCTAGATACTAGGTGCGTTGGGTGTTTGGTGCCATGCGCTATGGGCGTTAGATGCAAGACGCATTAAGCGTCGGGGCCAGGTGGGTTGTGCGTCAGGTGCTACACGCGTTGAGCATGAGGGGTCAGTTGAGTTAGGTGAATGCAGCTGTGTTCACAGCAGGGATGTTTGTATGCGGACATTAGGTACAGTGCATGCAGTGTTTGCATTGACAACATAAGCGGCGAGGTGTTCACGGTCATTGTACGCACACCGCGCCCATCAAGACACGTACGGCCATTGCATTCGCGCCGTAAGCAGCAAGGCTCTCGCACTCACTGCATACGCGCCTTATCTGGCGAGGTCCTCACGATCATTGCCCTCACACCGCGCCCATCAAGACACGTACGGCCATGGCATTCGCGCGTTAAGCCGCTAGACTCTCGCACTCACTGCATACGCGCCCAATCTGGCGAGGTGTTCACGGTCATTGCCCTCACACCGCGCCCATCGAGACACGTACGGCCATTGCATTCGTGCGGTAAGCCGCTAGACTCTCGCACTCACTGCATACGCGCCCAATCTGGCGAGGTCAGGACAATCGTATTGACACCTCGTGATTGTGACGTTCGGCGATGCTCTAGGATTCCCGCTGCGCAAGCCCCCTTTCATAAGCCAGTGGATGCTTCAGGAATCCCGTCCTACATGCCCCGCTTCATGAGCCAATTACCCCATCAGATTTCCCGTTCCAAACGCCCCCTTCAAAAGTCGATGAACGCGTTAGAATTCTCGCTCTGCATGCCCCCTTCAAAAGCCGATGAGCGTATCAGGATTTCCGTTCTGTAGGCTCCTTTCGTGGGTATCAGGCAAGGAAGCCAAGAAGTAGGACGCCTTCCAGAACCAGTCGCGCAAAATCAGGTGAACGCGGCTGACGGTAGAGCAAGAGAAGGTAGGAGGCCGACATGGCAAGGAGTACGAGGGACGGACGCAAACGTCCTCCAATAAACAGTCCACCGGTTGACGAGGCAAGCCATAGGGTCAGACTAATGACCACGGCCAGGGCAATCAGCACGATGACTGCCACGGACGTATGCTTGCCAAGAGCTACGGCAATCGACGGCATACCTTTGGCAGCATCGATTTGTGCGTCGATTCGGCTAAGCAGTACAACGTCGGCAAGGACCAGACAGAGCAAGGCAATGAAGACCAGTATGGCATACACCGTACCGTGGATGTGCAGCGAAATGTCCAGCGGTTGGTTCTCGTGCAGGCGGATGATTGCCGGGATGATCCATGCTGCAGCAGTGTACGCAACAGCAACGTTCACGTCCTTTGTTACAGCCACTGCAGTCGAATACTTACGTTGTAGCAAGCCATGCATGGCAAGCAGCATGCCCAGTCCACCGGCAGCAACCCAATACGTCCACGGAAAGTAGACCCATGCCATCACCAGGCAAACCACCAGTACCAACGCAGCGAGCAGTCCAAGTGGTTTACGGTGTTTTCTGTGGAAGGCATGTCGGCCCGACTCTGGTTGACTGTTCGCTGCGCGAGTATCATACAGTCGATCAACCGTGTAGAGTGCCCACGTTGCAAGTGGCACGATCACGTACCACGTCCACGGAAGGGTAACGCCTAGCGCCTGGCTTGCTAGATGCGCAAGGGCTACGATACCCAACGTCACTTCAAGATTCAGGTAGCGCATCGTTGCATCCACCGTTGATCAATGCACTGGTATTGGCGTGTAATCACGTGTCCTCTTATCAAACAACCATTGAGTGTACGAGCTGACGACGGTAACATACGAGGACTGTTGGTTTCATGCACACTGTTAGTGGCGGACAGTCACGACCACGTTCACAGGATAAGAACCAACGTACTGGCCAAGGTAACGGCAACGTTCACACGGGACTAATCAATGTACAGGTAAAGGTATCGGCAACGTTCACAACCGATTAACCATTACTGGTCAGGGTAATGGCAACGTTCACACGGGACTAATCAATGTACAGGTCAAGGTAACGGTCACGTTCACAACCGACTATCCATTACTGGTCAAGGTAACGGTCACGTTGACACGGGACTAATCAATGTACAGGTCAAGGTAACGGTCACGTTCACAACCGATTATCCATGGTACTGGTAAAGGTCACTGTTATGACACTGCGCCGCATCTACAATGTGTAAGCAGCAATGCTTGCCAGCCGTTGCTATTTGCGAGCGTCGCGTTGAAGATCCTTGATTCGCGCCAAGTCGTGCGAAAGATCCACAAGATTTCTCATCACCCCTTGTGTGAGTCCGAAGTACACATCATCGAACCGCTTGAGCACGTCATCCGATACCGGCTCCAGCAGCGTAGCCATGAGCTCTCTTAGCGAGTTCAGCTGAAGGGCGAACTCTTCTTCGAGTTGACGGTATCCAGTATCGCCTGGCTTCTTATGGCGGAGCACACCGTACACCTTCCACACACCGGTGCCTGCAGTCACGATGTTGTTAAACAGATCGGGCTGGTTTGATGCAGCACCCGTTTCCAGAAGCACACCAACATCATTGCGTTTACGCAAGCCCCCTTCCACCATCTCGCTCAAGTGGGTGAGTACTGCTTCGGTATCGGCGGAGAGTTGCATCAGTATTGAATTGTGGCAAGGATGGACTTGAAGAGTTGTTCTTGAACGCGTTCCGTTGGAAGCTCGCGTCCTTGCGTTTGCAGCGGAATCACTGCGAACTCATAGTGATTGCCAAGCGTGCTCGTATACACCGCACATCGTGCACTCGTTGTTGCAGACGCATAGCGATAGGTGCCGAACATGCGAGTTCCCAGCGTATCGATTGCATAGCTCTGGACCAACGAAACATTACCACCTGTTTTGCGCTGATGATTGCCGAATGCAATGCGCGCCAGCCCCAGCAAACCGTCGGCCTCTACAGCGCCCGTCGTTGCAGGCGTTACGGGGATCGAAGCAAACACGGCCGACATCGTATAGTCAGGATCCACGGCAACGGCAAGCACATCATCGCTCCCTGCCGTGGTCGGGTCCAGCAGCACCCATCCCTTTGGCAGAAGCGAAATCATATCGCCCTTTGCTGTCCTTACCAACTCATCGCCCATGAGGATGGCTGGAAGGGGGCTTTGTTCTACGTGGTCAACCTGCGGTGATTCCTTCTTAGGTGCCTTTACAAACAGGCATGATTGCAGACACACTCCACCGATCAACAAACAAGAGACTAATAGCGAACGTCGCGCAACGATGCCTAGTGCCAAGATTTCTCCCCAGCGGTGACGGGTACGGAGAGCGTGTTGTAGTACGGGACTAGCGGACAAGAGTAGTCGTAGTTGTAGGCGCAGAACGGATTGTAGGCCATGTTGAAATCGATCATTGATACGCCCTTGATTGGCATTGGCACTTCTACATACCGACCTAGCTCATAGCTTTCTGCACCATTGGTAACATCCTTGAACGGCACAAAGTATTCGCTGGACGCCGTTGGTTCGATAAGTTGAAATGCCCAGAGCGTTTGCTCCTTGCCGGCAATCGTAAAAACGAATTTCCCGGGTCTGATCGCTGTCCGCAGCTCGTCCTTCGACGTACTCATGAGCACCGTATCGACATGTTCTGCAGGAACGAAGCGTGCCTTGACGTACCACGTTGCGCTGATGGGGAAGTAGTTGAGTCCTTTGAATGACATACGGTCATCAATAACCAGCGGACTCCACGTTTCCTCGATGAAGGCGCGATTTTTTTCTTTCCTGAACTCTTTCACCCGATCCGATTGAAAGCCGTCCTGTGCCTTGGTACCGCAGCCAAAGCCCAACACAACAAGAATGCATAGGATGTATCGCATCAGACCGTATTCCTTCCTTGTCAAAAAGTGTTTCTAAACATCATCGACTCAACAGGAAGGGGCTGTCTGTCTGTATACTTTGCCGATGCTTTCCGATTGTATGGGTTAATAACCGCGCCCTGTACTTCGAAGTAAATAAGCTGTCCGATGGGCATACCGGCATACACTCTCACCGGAAGCTTAACGCTGATTTCAAGCGTCCAGAAATTGCAGAAGCCGACGTCGCCCTTACCAGCCGTTGCATGGATGTCGATGCCAAGTCTGCCAACGCTGCTCTTCCCCTCAAGGAACGGAACATGATTATGCGTCTCGGTGTACTCTTGCGTCACCCCCAAGTACAGCATATTTGGCTGGAGCACGAATCCCTCGTCAGGAATCTCGAATGTCGCAATGGTATTGTGTTTACGGGCATCCAGCGTAGCGTCGACGTACGTGGCTAACGTCCTCCCAAGATGCACGTCGTACGAATTGCTTCCAAGACAAGCCGGCGAAAACGGCTCAATGACTATTGTACCGGCTTCAATCTCGGCAAGTATCTGTCCATCGGTAAGTATCATACGCAAAACTAGACAACTGGGCGAAAGGCAGAAGCAGATAACAGTGTTGATAATAGTGCCGGGGTGTGAACACCCCGGCATGAAATGATGCTTTACGTGGAAAATGCCAACAACAGTGCCGGGGTGTTCACACCCCGGCACTGTTTCATGAACAAATCCGAAAGGCATGTTCGGTGCTACAAGGACTAAAGTCATAACAATCAACGAGTTACCCAATTGAGTGAAAAAATAGTGCCGGGGTGTTAACACCCCGGCACTGTACTTAGGTATTTCGCACCAAGTACCACTTTCAGTGCCGGGGTGTTCACACCCCGGCACTGTTCTTAGGAGTTTCGCACCAAGTACCACCTTCAGTGCCGGGGTGTTCACACCCCGGCACTGACTTGGCGACAGATTCAATCAGACAGTTAGGAGAAATTGAGGTGCAGCCGAAGATTCAACATCACAACCTGCATCCCCGCTTTCGCGGGGATGGCGTAGCGAGGGACCTGGAATGACCGTGGCATGAATGCAGCATGTACAGAATGCTACCAGCTGCTGAGAACGAGGATGGTCATCTGTGTTGCGCCACTATCACTGATTGCTGAAACGTGATACACGCCCGGAGTCAGTCCTGTGGTGGCAAGTAGCTGTGGTCGCCCTCGGGATACACTGAGAGTGCAAAGCACCTACCATTGATGTCAGTTGCCGACGCTTCCGAGGCATTGATTGCGCCAACATCTACCATCGTTCCCACGACTACAGCACGCGCTTCATGCTGTGGGCTTTCCGCTCTGTGTTCGGGAACATCGGACGGCACCCCTGGTCCCGTGATCAGGTAGTTATATCGTATACCGCCAGCGAAGTATTGATTGTTACCTAGACAAGTGAATGAACTTAGTCGGAGAATGTTCTGTTTGACTGAACCACAACGGTCGAGTTCATACCATGTGGCATAGGGAGTCGACGATACTTTCACGCCAAACTCATTCACGCAGACCCCAACACCATGATCGACAACCAGCTTCATGATTGGAGCAGTCATCATAGGGTTGAATCGTAATCCGTCTATACTGGCAACCTGGTGCGTTGAAGGATTGTACCGCACAACAGTTGAACGCAATCCAATCCAAATGCTCGTGTCGTCGACGAATAGTATTGTAGCGCCGTATCCTACGTCGGTCTTGATAAGGTCGGTTATGTCGGTCGTGTGGATTTGATTCGCCGTTACGTCCCACGCTATGATGTGCGACGTTTGCGGGATCCAGTTTGTATCTGTAACATGATACATCGAATACACCGTGTTATGTCTTACAAACGGCTTGGTAACAACATCATTATGAGCATCGTTTGGCAGTGGACAGACCGTGATCTCGCCCAGTTTGTTGAGCGTCATGATTTTGCCATTACGTTTACCACTATCGCTTGATCTTCTTACGCTGGAGAACAAAACAAACTCGCCGCCTACGATGCCCCCTTCAATAGCCAGAAAGTTGGTCTTGAATGCGGTGTCGACAAACATTCGTTCGGAGAAACTACTTCCCCAATCCGTCGACAAGTAAACAGATCCACTATCAGCGCTTACAAGGATTGAACTACCTGCCACGGCGATTGACCAACAGGTTGATGGCATCGTAGCTATCTCCTCCCAAGTCTCTTCTTTGTTCGTACTGCGTACAAGTTCTGTTTCTGCTACTTCATTGCCAACTGCGTATCTCCATTGTTGAAGGCCATACAATATTCCATCTGAGGTGTCAGCCGCTACTAAGCATTGCTGTACAAGTTCTGGAGAGCCGTAGCGGGCATAGTACCTTGAAGGAGCACCGAGCACCATAGTGTCAGGATGTAGAGTATCAGAGGTTTCGAGGTGCACACACGAAAGCATCACACAACGTTCTGGGTCTGAGATGTATAGGCGCATTGTTGAGTCGGCGTCAAGGCAAAGCGCTTGCGGATGAATAGTAGAGGCGGTCATACCGTGCAGATAGTATGCCGATGAATCCCAGGTTGTGCCCCAATCGTCAGTCCAATACAGATTAAAATGCCGTTCGTCATAAATCGGCGTGATAAACCCAGTACAGTACACCCGATTCCCTAAATGCGAAACACACGAGAGTGCATCTGCTTCTCTTAGTTTCTGTGAAGAATAGGACTTGATTTTCTTTCTTGCCTTGACTAGTCGACCGTTGTTCGTCGTTAACAGTACTTGCGTCTTGTAACAGGACAGCACAAGGATTGAGTCGTTAACTCTATAACAGGCAGCAAAATCGTCTGTACTGTCAAAAGGCGTGCGTTGCCATGACTCTCCTCTGTCGGTGGTGTGCACCATGACTCCACGACGGCCTATTGCGGTTAACTCGCCTTGATGATAGTCCAAACCTCTGAACTGTATTCCCGCTTCCGAATAGAGTGGTCGTTGATTGCCCTTGACAAGATCGATCAAGTAAACAACGCCATTGTCCGAACAAGCAACAACACTGTTGTCGTCCAGACCAACCATGGCTGTGATTACATCTTCAATATCGGTAAGTGATGACCACGTTACACCGCCATCAGTACTTTGGTGGATTGTCCCATCCATGCACCCTACGAGGATCGTTGTTCCTGCCTTGGCAATTGCCACTATGTCAGAACATGTACCGATGTCGTACTGCTCAATCTCTTTTGCTGCATCAGACAGCTTCACTACGGTACCGTTAGACGAACCAACCAGCCAATAGTCGCCGATTTGTAAGGGGGCTGTCCACACAAATCCTATATCACGCTGACCTACCCTTTCCATGGTCCACCCGTCTGCACATAGCACCATCACTGGAAGGTACAACATGCCAAGAACGGTAAGAACGACCCTGCCAATCATTGCTTTATAAGTACTCATAGCGAACTCCACATCACTCTACAGTATTGCAAAAACGTTTCGGCGGAGAGTTGCTTTGCTGATTCCGCGTAATCTATCGTCTTGATTCTAACGCTCCAAAGGTTCGAGCAGTTGGAAGTACAGGTGTCACCCACACGATCTTGGTTGTTGCATTCATGTGACAGCCTATCCGACTTCCCATAATCGCAATACTCAATCACCCGACTTCTGAATTGCGATGTAAACAAAACTCCGTCTCACAGGCTTGGTTACGACCAAGAGCGTTAGGATCCCTACCCTACCGCATCAATAGTGCCGGGGTGTGAACACCCCGGCATGAAATGATGCTTTACGTGGAAAATGCCAACAACAGTGCCGGGGTGTTCACACCCCGGCACTGTTTCATGAATAACTCCGAAAGGCATGTTCGGCACTACAGGGGCTAACGTCATAACCTTCAACGAGTTACCCAATTAAACGAGAAAATAGTGCCGGGGTGTGAACACCCCGGCACTGTACTTAAGTATTTCGCAGCAAGTACCACTTTCAGTGCCGGGGTGTTCACACCCCGGCACTGTTCCCAGCTATGTTTGCTGAAATTCGCATGCACCCTGACGTAGCAACCGTCTTTCTACATGACCATTGTCTGTGGTGCAGTTCCAATCAATCAAAGCCACGATGTCAACCTCAAGTACGCCGATAACGCCAGAGATTAACGCATACATTCAATCGCTGTTCAGCAGTGAGGACGCATTCCTGCAGCAGCTCAATAAGGAGGCTGAGCGGGAAGGCATACCGCCTATCAGTATTGCGCCGGAGCAGACTCGATTGCTGCAGGTGTTGCTCAGGGCAATCGACGCTAGAGTGGTGATTGAGATTGGCTCGCTTGCAGGGTACAGCACCATTGCGATGGCTAGAGCACTTCCGAACGATGGAGTGCTGACGGCGTTGGAGATGGAACCACGTCATGCTGCCTTCATTCGCAAGAAGGTTGCCGAAGCGAGTCTCGATACCATTACTGTCGTTGAGGGTGCTGCTCTCGACACTCTTCCAGGCGTCATTTCAATGTTGCAAGAACGCTTCAATACGTCTACTCCCGTTGATGCGGTGTTCATCGATGCCGACAAGCCCAACTACGAGAACTACCTCGCCATGGTCCTCCCTGCTGTGCGAAAGGGTGGCTTGATTATGGGCGACAACGCACTGGGGTTCGGATACATCGCCTCGGACCCGCCCGCTGATGAGCTGCACAATGTTCAAGCTATGCGGTCGTTCAATCACACCATGTCCGCCCACCCACAACTACTCAGCACGTTGATTCCACAAGGCGACGGTATCACCATAGGTGTCGTTCGATGACGGTACGAATGTTCGCAACTCCATCGACTCTTCGCGTCATCCTACTCGCTTGTGCTGTTGCATGCATCACACTCTGCACCAACGCCTGCAAAAGCTCACACACGCTGGGTCAAATTCTTGATTTGAGGGAAGGGGGCGAACGAGGAAAGGTCCTCCGCTTTACTGGTACCAGACATATCGATTCTGCCGACCTTGCGGCGATCACGACGGACATCTGGCGTATCGAACATTACACCTTCCCCGATAGCATACGACTGTTTGTGCGTGTGCTCGATACCAATGGCTATGTGGTCACCCACATGGCACCGCCCTACAAGATACCTTCCGCACCCGACTACTTCGCAAAACTGGTTGAACGCGTGGGCTCTTCACGTCGAAGAGAGAAAACGTACTCCATAGCCCCCTTCACTGTTCGCGAGTTTGGCGAACAGGATAGCATCCCTACCTCCATTGCCCTTGTGCTTGACCAAAGCGGTAGCATGAAAGGCGTCAAACAGGTACTTGACTATGGCACGGAGATGTTTATCGGGATGAAACGGAAGTGCGACTTCATCTCGCTTACGGGCTTCAACAAGGACGTACAGCGCGTCTTTCCACTCACGGCCGATACGACGATGGCTCTGGCTGAATTCCGTCGATACAAGCTCACGTCGCAAGGACTGTTCACGCGCGCAAACGATGGCATCATGAGCGCCCTTCAATCGCTTTCCGATGTGCCTATGGACCAGCCAAAGGTATGCGTGGTGTTTTCCGATGGTGACGAGAATACGTCACAAGCCAAGAGTGCCGATATCTACGAGTATGCAACCCGACATAACATCAGCATCTACTGCGTGGGCTTTGCCTATGCGAACGACGAGGAGTTGCAATCGCTGTCTCTCTACACTGGAGGCAAGTACTACCGTGCTTACACGAAAGCCGATCTGCTGGCCATCTTCATGGACATCTATCGATCACTCCAGAACTTCTATCGCATAACCTACACGCCACCAAATAAGCCAACCATACACCACGTCGACGTAAGCGTCGCAATTCCTACACGCGATACATTGCTGGCTCAAGGGATGTACGACAAGAGCGATATGCAACAGTTCGATACCGTTGGATCGGAGTTCACCAAGTACATCCTGTTTGCCTACAAGAGCGCAGAGATTGATAGCGTGTCCAATCCAATGCTCGATCAAATCGCTGCCGATATGGAGCGGTTTCCTCGCGTGATGCTTGAGGTTCAGGGGCATACGGATAACATAGGCGGACCCGACTACAACCAGAAGCTCTCGGAAGATCGCGCCAACGCCGTTCGCAATGCCCTTATCCAACGTGGCGTAGAACCAGAACGTCTTCGCATCAAGGGCTTCGCCTTCTTCATGCCCGTTGCTTCCAACGATACCGAAGAGGGACGCGCAAAGAACCGACGTACGGTCTTTAAGATTCTGCGGAAGTAAAGACCGATGTTATCCTAGAGTAGCTATTCACGGGATGCTATTCCAGAGCAGTTGTTCCTAAGCTGTTTTCCTAATCTGCTATCCCAGGGTAGCTATTCAAGGGGTGCTATTCCAGAGCAGTTGTTGCTGAGTAGTTGTGCCTGAGCTGCCATTCCTGATCTGCTATTTCTTGTTCAGTGCTTGCCACACGTGCATCGAAACCAGTTGATTCTCTCGCAATTGGTACATTCTTATGCCCAGGCCACCTTTATCGTAGTTGGGAACTGCGATAACATTTGCAGGGTGGTACACTAGCGGGGAGCTTCTAACACCAAGAGAAGAGACCAGGACACTTACTAGCATGCCGTCGCCATTTTCATAGGTAAGTAGCACTTTGCCGTTTAAGGCGATGCATCGAATTAAACTTGACTCACGATGTAGGTATGGAAGCGTATGAAGGTGCAGAAGTCCTTCACTCTTCGTAATACGAACCCAACCAGAATCACTTGAACATAGGTACATGGTGTCCGATGTTCCGTCCGCTTGTGCAGGACTTATCGGGAAGTACTTTGCTGGTATGCTGTCAGCAAACGGTGTGCGCTCTGCTGTAGAAAACGGGTTGCAGGATTCCAATGCAAAATGTGTTGGTACCTCTTCGGATTCAATTTCGGGCACAACCATCATCTGAGTACTGCTCACCATCCACATTCCAAAAACACGCAGTGCGGGAGGAACTTGTACCACTCGATTCACCAGTGTTGGTGCTGTGCTAATCGTTGATTCCCAGGTTCGCGAAGCAGTATAGAGTTTTGCTACTTCACCATTGATCACTGTATCAATGGGTTTCTCTGCTGTGATGACTTGATAAACAGCTCTTTCCTGATTGACAACTGCCATGCGTTGTGGAACTACCAGATACTGCTTAAGCGAATCAGGGAAATCGCGCAGATATTGTGGTAACACGAACGCCGTGTCTTTGCGTACAACTGCAGCTCTGTCCTTGGCAAGCAAGGCAAACCACTGTCCATCATCAAACATGTGAACCTGTGTTGCTTGGTTGGTCTGCAGGTACGTCTTCAGTTGATACGTCCGGTCGCTGACAACGGAATCCACCACGATGGGGTTGCCCAGTGCATCAACAGAGTCGATAAAGTCGACAAGTCTATGAACGCCTTCCGGAAGCTTGAACGCGGACAATGGCTTGGGTGAAGTTGAGACAAACACCTCACCTTTTTCATTGGTCTGCAGTCGTGAGACCGAATGGATCTTAACCAAGTTGGTATCCTCGATCACTTCTCGCACCCTACGCACGGCAACTTTACTATCCGTAATCACCTGGATGCCAATTCTGTCTTGCAACGCTCCAATTCGATCGAGTTTAAGCGACAATAGTCCTTTTATGCAAGGTACACACGACTCAGCTCGTAGGTGAAGCTTGATGGTGTAGTGTTCCTGACTCCACACCGGAGCTGCTACCCAGGTAAGTATGAACATCAGCCATGCAATCAACACAAGACGTCGCTGCATTACAACGTGCTTTCGGATTACGTACTTGTGAATCATGCTCATACTCAAATGCGATGCCGATACCTAGTAAAGCTCAAGACGGAAGCAACAATGAAGTCAGATTAGTGGACTTCCTTCAACTTAGAAAGCAGAGAACTATTCTAGTGTACCATACTTGCTCAGAATCACTTCGCTTAATGACATCTCACCAGACTCCCCCCTACCACTGCTCTCCGATTGCTCGGGCAACGCGCTGTCCATCTAGTGCGGCGCTCATGATACCACCTGCATAGCCGGCTCCTTCACCACAGGGATAGAGACCTACCATTGATGTTGACTGTAGTGTCTGCGAGTCGCGTGGAATGCGAATAGGACTGCTCGTGCGACTTTCAGTTGCTACGACGATGGCTTCATTCGTTAGGTAACCGCGCATCTTCTTGTCGAACTGCCGGAATGCATCGCGAAGTCTGCTCGCAACATCAAATGGAAGTACTGCATCCATCTCGACTGAGGCAACGCCTGGTATGTATGAGGTACTGGGAAGGTTGATGCTTTGCTTCTGATTCACAAAATCAACTAGTCGTTGGGCTGGTGCACGTTGGGTGTGTCCGTCTACAGAGGCAAAGGCGCGTTGCTCCACAGAACGCTGCAAGGCCACACCACCGGTGACCTCGACCACCACTCCAGAGTTGGCATAAAGCGAGTCACGTCTGCTCATGCTCATGCCGTTGACGACGATCTCGCCGGGTGCCGTTGCTGCGGGGACGATAATGCCACCAGGACACATGCAGAAGGAAAACACTCCTCGGCCGTTGCTCTGACATGTAAGACCGTAACTGGCTGCAGGCAAATGCAAGTCTCGGGGTGACTGATGATACTGAATCTCGTCGATCAATGCCTGCGGATGCTCAACGCGTACACCAAGTGCAAAGGACTTCTCCTCTATGCTCACTCCACTATCGGCACACAGGGTAAAGATGTCACGAGCACTATGTCCCGTTGCAAGGATCACCGCATCACCCAGGAACTCACGTCCATCCAGCAACCCTACGCCCTTGATTGTAGGCTGACCCCGCTGTTGACTCACTAAAAATGCATTCACGTTTGCATCGAAGTGGACGCTGCCACCATGCTCCAGGATGGACTCGCGTATCCGCTGCACCACCAGCCAGAGCTTGTTCGACCCCACATGTGGATGAGCGTCGACCAGTATATCTGCACTCGCCCCATGGGCAACGAGCAGCTCCAGCACATCACGCACATTCCCACGCTTCTGCGCACGCGTATAGAGCTTGCCGTCAGAATACGTTCCTGCGCCCCCTTCCCCAAAACAGTAGTTACTGTTAGGGTTCACTATGCCTTCCTGCTGCAGCAATCGCAGATCTCGGCGCCTACTACGAACGTCCTTCCCACGATCCAGCACAATGGGCATGATCCCCTGCCGGAGCAACTCTAACGCAGCAAAGTATCCAGCTGGCCCAGCACCAACGATGATGACTCGTTTGTTAGAGTTCGCATGCCGAAGAGTGGTAAGGGGCTTTGGATCTTCGGGAGGGTGCGTACTCACATGGACGCGAAGACGGATGCGCGGACTCCGAGCACGACCGTCGATGGAGCGTTTGAGTATGCGGACGTGGAGGCCTGGGCTGTCAGCAATCCCTGCCTCTTGCAATGCGGCCACGCGCACGTAGGCAGCGTCCGACGCTTGAAGCGGACTCAGCACAAGGTCTACAGTGATGTTGGTATCCAGAGATGCTCCTGCATGTTAACGGCATCGCCCACAAACGTTACTCCTTCAGCCTCGAGCAACTCGCGCATGAATGTGGGAGTTTCAAAGTGCATCTTGCCCGAAAGTTCACCTAGCCTGTTCACAACACGATGGCATGGTATATCGTCCCTCCCCTTGCCTGCCACTCCATTCAACGCCCACCCCACCAATCGAGCACCAGAACGAATACCCAGCGCTGCAGCAAGATGTCCGTATGTACAGACCTTCCCTTCCGGAATCTGCCTTACCAGTGCATACACCTGGTCGAAATAGTCTGCTGCTGCCATACTTCAAATTACAACTCCACATGACCCATGACGGCGACTAGAGTCTACCGGAATAATCCTGGCAAACCCGTCCAACCGGTATGTCTGTGCTTACCAACCAACTACCAAGCCCCCTTCCGTCAATTACGTAGGTAGTGGACAACACCCATTCCTATCTATTTTTGCAGTCCCATTTTTTCAACCGAGGATACATGCGCACAATTTTTGTATTTGCACTTACCGCCTTTGTTGCGGTTGCATGCAACGCACAGCCACAGGTCAACAGCGTAAAGCCAGCGTCGAAGTCAGACTCTGCCTCTTACGCTATCGGCATGAACATGGCCAAGAACTTCAAGCAGCAGGACGTTCCAATCAACCCAGAGATGCTCGCTGCTGGACTCCGTGATGGTCTTGCAGAGAAGGCACTGCTAACAGACCAGCAAGCACAAGCAAGTCTTGCAGCACTCCAGCAGGAAATGGCAACCAAACAACAGGAGAAGCAGAAGATGGAAGGAGCCACCAACTTGGCCAAGGCAGAGAAGTTTCTTGCAGAGAACAAGACAAAGCCAGGCGTGATGACAACGCCATCTGGCTTGCAGTACAAGGTCATCAAGGAAGGCACAGGCAAGAAGCCAACAGCAACAAGCACCGTGAAGGTTCATTACACTGGTACAACGACTGACGGCAAGAAGTTCGACAGTTCTGTTGATCGTGGTGAACCAGCAGAGTTCGGTTTGAACAGTGTTATTGCTGGCTGGACGGAAGGTCTGCAGCTCATGACCGTTGGCAGCAAGTACATGCTCTACCTTCCACCATCATTGGCTTACGGTGAGAATGGTGCTGGTGGCTCGATTGGACCAAACGAAGCCCTCATCTTCGAAGTAGAGCTTCTGGACATCGTCAAGTAATAAGCCGTCTGACGGCTGTCGCTTGACCCGATAGAGAAAAGCAAGAACATCAAGTCCTGTTATGCCAAGCATGACAGGACTTTTTTGTTAGCTGATCTTATCGGCCTCATACGGCAAATGAGCGCCTATTCGTAAACGCAATGTTGAAAGCACATGTTTGCTTACCATCTTTACGTCCACCTCTTTACGTCCAAAGAAATATGAGTTTTCACGCACGACTATCGTGGAATCCATTGGTAACTTGAACCCATCAGCGAATCGGTGATACTTCGGTCCGCACAGCCACATACTCGAACGATGGAAGCTGCGCCTTGAATCCCTTCACTACCAAATGGACGACGTCCCTACAACCTGAACTACTCCGCATACGAAGGGGACTAACGCAAAGCAGGTGAGTGACCAGCCAACCATACAGGAGCTTCGTGAGGTTGCTCAACGAGCCGTAGGTGCAGGCGACGTAACAACGCTTGCTAACACCGTTGAGCAGCTCGAGCGCTGCATTGGCAATGATGCAGATGTAGGCATTCGTGCCGACCTGCTTCGATACAAGGGAACGCTGTGTTCATTACAGGCCGACTACGAAGGGGCGCTGACCCATTTCAAACACGGTCTGGAGATTATCGACCAGCAACACAACCATCCGCTTGTAGCCAGAATCACGAACAACATCGGCGTGGTCTACCACACCATGGCCAACTATCCCGAGGCATTGTTCTGGTACCGAAAGTCGCTTGATGCACGTGAAGCCGACAACGACATGATGGGCGTAGCACGGGTATCGGGCAACATCGGCATCCTCTACTCCTCACTTGGCGATGTACAACGAGCACGTGAGTTCTACGAGCGATCGCTGCAGATAAGCAAGTCGCTCAACGACGAAGAAGGTGTTGCCAGAAGCACCGTTGCCTTAGGCAACATGTACGTTCGGTTGCAACAGCTAGAAGATGCCACCAGCACACTGGCAGCCGGCATGGAGTTGTGCAAGGCCCACGGGATGGACAGAGAGTGGCTCACTGCATCATCGTCCCTTGCAGCCGTACTCCATCAACGAGGTGAATACCAGCAAGCCATTGATCTTGTGATTTCCGCTGCCCCCATCGCACAGAAGGTGGGCCTCAAGAGAGAACAACTCCTACTCTCGATTGCTCAAATACTGAGCTCCTACAAGCTCAGCAACAGCGTTGATGATGTACATAACCTCGCGCAGTTGGTGGACCAAGCACGCGAGCTCGGATTGGCGAACGAAGAGAAGGACATTCACAAGGAACTCTACCTGATGTTCAAGGAGAGGGCCGACCCCTCACAAGCCCTGCACTACCACGAACAGTGGGTGGCCGTGAAGGAGAAGATCGAGAGCGACGACAGACAACGTCAACTCATCCTTCTCGAAGCCGACCAGCGCATGCGTGAAGAACGCCTTCGTGTTGAAGAACACCAACGATTGCTTTACAACATGCTCCCTGCATCAATTGCAAAGCGTTTGTTGAATGGCGAAACCGGTATCGCCGACTCATTCGATAGTCTGAGTGTGCTGTTCACCGACATCGTAGGCTTCACACAAAAGGCAGCCGGCATGGAAGTCGAGGACCTGATCTCGCTCCTGAACGGTCTCTTCTCCAAATTCGACGAGATCGTCCACCAACACGGCGTAACGAAAATCAAGACCATTGGCGATGCCTACATGGCCGTTGCTGGTGCTCCCGACCCTCTCGATGCCTACGAAAGCGCCCGTCGGCTGGCCAGCGCAGCAGTTGAACTAGTCAATGCCACGCAAGAGATTTCCATACGCGTTGGCCTGCATGCAGGCCCTGCAGTTGCTGGAGTAATCGGCACGGAGCGAATGGTGTGGGACATCTGGGGCGATGCCGTGAACGTAGCTGCTCGAATGGAGCAAACCTCCATCGCCAATCGCATCCAGGTTAGCGATGAGTTCGCTCAACTCCTCTCAAGGGGTGCGCAGCCCGTCCTCCAAGGCACCGATATCTTGATCTATGCCGACGGATTTGTTCTAAAAATGCGTGGTACCATCGAGGTCAAGGGTAAGGGTGAAATGAAGACGTTCTGGCTAGAGCAAGCTTCATAGCATCGTATCTTTGTGGCTTCATTTTCTAACGCTTGACATCCGTGCATAACATTCCCATTGTTGGTCTCATCGTTCTACCGTTCATTGCCACCTTCTATGCCATCTTTCTGCTGTTTACCGATGGCGTATCGGCTCTCGATCTAACCATGTGCCTCCTCGGCACCTTCATCATCGAGTTTGGCGTAACCTTTGGATATCACCGACTGGTGGTACACCGCTCCTTTGTTGCCCACCCGGTGGTGAAAGCCATCTCACTTGCTCTTGGATCCATGGCCTTTCAAGGACCAGTCGTTAACTGGGCAAGCGTGCATACGGCACATCATGCCCATAGCGACGAAGAGGGCGATCCCCATACACCCACCGTCCGCGGCTTTATCTACGCCCACTTCGAGTGGTTGCTGGAAATGAACTCCGATAGACTTGGCGGTATCAAGGCCAAGTATGCCGGACGGTATATGAAGGATCCGATGATCCGCTTCTTCTCCAACACCTTCCTTGCTTGGTCCATCTTCAGCCTCGTACTCCCCGCCTTCATTGGTTATTTGGCAGGGGGCTGGCCAGGCGCATGGACAGGATTCATCTGGGGTGGACTCGTAAGAGTGTTCTTTACTTCGCACATCACGTGGAGCGTGAACAGCCTTTGTCACTATGCTGGCAAGAAGATGTTCCGCACCAAGGATCAAAGCCGTAATAACTTCCTAGTTGGACTCCTTGCCTTGGGCGAGGGCTGGCACAACAACCATCATGCCTTCCCATCAAGTGCATTTCATGGCATGCGTTGGTGGCAGGTGGACTTTACGGGTATGGTTGTTCGCATCCTCGAAAAGCTCCGGCTGGTAAAGAATGTGGTGCGCATTCCTATGTCGCTCCAGGCCAAGCACCTTGCCGATGCTCAAGCCTAGGCAGGTGCAGAAGGTAGTGCAAGGAACGAACAATCACTGCCTAGCCCCCTGACTTTATCTACGTCAACGAACCCCAAAAGCCAGCCAGTCGGTTGGCTTTTTGCTTTCGTGGAGATATTGACTTTGCGACCATATTGACTTTACATCCGAGTTTTACCAATTTTGCATCGATAGCCACGTCGTACAACGAACTAGCATCGATATGAGTACCACCGTCACCGTCTCGCCCAAGTACCAAGTTGTGATCCCGCAAGAGGTGCGTGATTTCTTCAACGTCAAGCCAGGTCAGCGCTTGCAGTGGATGATTCACGAGGGCATGCTGGTACTGGTGCCACTCCTGTCCGTTGATGATTTGCGGGGCTATCTGAAGGACTACGACATACGGTTACTGCGCGACAAGGAGAATCTAGAGCCATGACAGCCCGTAACGTTGTTCTTGATTCTACAGCATGGATCGAGTACATATTGGACCGACCCAATGCCGTGCACTACGCCAAAGCCTTGCGTGCTCCAGCTCACAGAATCATTGTTCCGTCCGTATGCATATTCGAAGTGTATCGCTCGATCGAGCGCATCGTATCGGTGAAGGAAGCCCTTGCCGTAACGATGAGCATGCAGGCGTTCACGGTCGACACGCTATCAACAAACCGAGCAAGAGAAGCAGCAATGATTAGTCGCGCACATGGTTTGTCGACTGCCGACGCCATCATCTACGCCACAACACTTGCTCATGATGCCGAGCTGCTTACACAGGATGCAGACTTCATGAAACTTCCATCAGTACGATATTTCAAACACATTCGCTAGAACAGCCATGACACATAATCTCGACATGATCACTCGATTCTATAGCGAACTCCCCAACAGAATTGCTGCAGCTCGTGCAGTACTTGGTAAGCCGCTAACACTAACAGAGAAGATCCTCTACGCACACGTTGATCATATGCCGACAACGGCTCACCAACGTGGCAAGGACTATGTGGACTTCAGGCCAGACAGAGTAGCCATGCAGGATGCAACGGCACAGATGGCCTTGCTCCAGTTCATGAGTGCAGGCATACCACGTGTGGCCGTGCCCAGCACCGTGCATTGCGACCACCTTATCCGCGCCGAACATGGCGCGAAGACAGACCTTGAAACAAGTCTGGGCGAGAACAAGGAAGTGTTTGACTTCCTAGCATCGGTTAGCAAGAAATATGGCATCGGCTTCTGGAAGCCAGGTGCAGGCATCATCCATCAGGTCGTACTCGAGAACTACGCCTTCCCTGGTGGCATGATGATTGGCACAGATTCTCACACCCCAAATGCAGGGGGCTTGGGAATGGTAGCCATTGGCGTTGGTGGGGCCGATGCTGTCGACGTCATGTCCGGCATGCCATGGGAACTCAAGATGCCTCGCGTCATTGGTGTGAAGCTCACCGGTAAGATGAGCGGATGGACGTCGCCAAAGGACGTGATCCTCAAGGTCGCAGGCATCCTCACCGTCAAGGGTGGTACCGGTGCGATTGTTGAGTACTTCGGTGATGGTACTACATCATTCTCTGCAACAGGTAAGGGAACCATCTGCAACATGGGTGCAGAGATTGGCGCCACCACTTCGGTATTCCCGTATGATGCCTCGATGGACAGGTATCTGCGTGCTACTGACCGCGCCGACGTCGCAAGTCTGGCACAAGCAGCAGCAGAGCACCTGGTACCCGATGCAGAGGTTGTTGCCAACCCACTAGCCTATTACGATCAAGTGATCGAGATCGACCTTGCCAAACTCGAGCCCCACATCAACGGTCCGTACACTCCAGACCGCGCCATGGAGTTGAGTGAATTCGTCAACGCAGTCAAGGAGAACGAGTGGCCCGAAGAACTCCGCGTAGGCCTCATCGGATCATGCACCAACTCGTCGTATGAAGACATGAGTCGTGTTGGCGAAATCGCCGACTTTGCAGCAGCCCACGGACTCAAGGCCAAGAGCGAATTCACCATCACTCCTGGGTCGGAGCAAGTACGTGCTACCATCGAACGTGACGGAATCCTCGAGAAACTCGAGAAGATTGGCGGCACGGTGCTGGCCAATGCTTGTGGACCGTGCATCGGACAGTGGAAGCGTCACGACGTACAGCCTGGCGAAAAGAATAGCATCATCACATCGTTCAACCGCAACTTCACTGGTAGGAATGACGGCATGAAGGAGACCCATGCATTCGTTGCCTCACCAGAAACCGTTACGGGTTTTGTCCTCGCTGGCAAGCTCACACATAACTTCATTACCGAAAGGATTGATGGCGTGTTACTTCAACCACCAACGGGACAAGAGCTACCTGAGGACGGCTTCATCCCCGATCCAAACGGTTACGTAGCCCCTGCCGAGAACGGCGATGGAATACAAGTGGTGATTGACCCCACGTCGAACAGATTGCAAAAACTTGACCCATTCAAAGCTCCGAAGGCAGAAGAGTACACCAACATGGTATTGCTCTTCAAGGCAAAGGGCAAGTGTACTACTGACCACATCTCTGCCGCAGGTCCATGGCTTAGGTTTAGAGGACACCTGGACAACATTTCCGACAACATGTTCATCGGTGCCATCAACTACGTCAACGATGCTGCCAACAGCATCAAGAACACCTTCACTGGCGAGTATGGAGCAGTACCTGCCGTTGCCCGTGATTACAAGGCGCGCGGTGTAAGCTGGATCGTCGTGGGCGACGAGAATTACGGTGAAGGATCATCACGCGAACATGCTGCAATGGAACCACGTTTCCTTGGTGGCAAGGTCATCCTTGTAAAGAGCTTTGCACGGATTCACGAAACGAACCTGAAGAAGCAAGGCATGCTGCCGCTCACCTTCACAGACCCAACGAACTATGCCGAGATTCGTGAAGATGATCGGATATCACTCGATATCAATCAACTGGCGAGTGGCAAGCCCCTTACCATCCATGTAACGCATGCCGACGGAACTACCTGCTCCATCGAAACTCGTCACACCATGAACGACCATCAGATTGCATGGTTCAAGGCAGGTAGTGCATTGAACCTTATTGCAGCATCGTAACGTTGGTCATTGCTGATTAGGCAGAAGAAGCGTCAACAATCAAAGCGTGTGGTGATCCACACGCTTTTCTTTTAATAGACGTTTCGAGCAATGGACATGAGGATTACCGTTAGGCCAACAATCCACGCAATGACGATGCCACCCTGCTTCATGCCTGCCTTGATCTTAGCAAGCTCTGCTCCCTGCTCTGGCGTGGGTACTCCGCCATTTGCTGCCACTGCCTTTCCAATTGCTGCGATGCGACTGCTCTTGGGCATCATCACGATCATGCCATATACGAAGGCAAGTATTCCGAGTAGGCTTCCAGCGGTTAACGTTATCCCGTGAGCCGACGAAAGCCACACAGAATCAAAGCCACCCGAGACAACCCACAATAGTCTGAATCCACTAAGGATTACTAGCGGAGGTACAATGCGCATCACCTGGGTTAGTTTTGTTCGTGACCCGACATTTTGCATAAACGATCCACCAGCTGCACCCATTCCCTCTAACGCTGGCGAGATAAAGAATGCCAAGGAGAAAACCCACCCTGCCCATACCACACCGCCACCGATGTGGAGTATGCGAAGTACGATTAACTCAGTACTCATCGACGCGTGCCCTTAAGTGATGGTAAAAAACAGCGTCCAAAATATGCAGTCAACTGCTGACATGAGCACTATATTCATCACAGCACGTCGTTGAGGTCATGTCCGCCTTGTCCTGCAAATCCATTGTCACCGTCCTCCTGATTGCCTATCTGATGCCTATCCACGGCATGGCTCAGAATGGTCGCGGTAGATCGTTAAAGGATAACCTCGTTACCTTTTGCGGCGTGAAGGCAGGATCGGTTTTTTCAGACCTAGGACCCATCACTCGCGGACCGTATGGCCTGGCCAATCCCATAGTAGATTTTCCAGTTGCGGGAGGTATAGAGTTTGGATTTGAAGCTGGCGGAATCCTTCCGCTGTCGGAGTCGTTCGGTCTGATAACCGACATTGGCTTTGCCTTTGAGCGCTCTAGTCTTTACACCACCGTGCCTGGAACGGTGAGTCCACGTGGCATCCCCATCCCTGTCGAGTTTGGCGAGACCCTGGATCTGGACTGGTGGAATCTTACCATGTCGGCACGTCTTCAATGGATCCTTGGCAAGGTAGAAATTCAACCAGGCCTGAGTGTGTTCTTTCCAGGATCAATCAGTGCACTGGCGACGGAAGAGATTCTTTCGCCAAGCGGTGCGACGTATGATGAATATGCAACAAGGCGTACACGATTCCGTGGCGGTGTTGTAAGTACAACATCCTTGTTGGCTTCGTTGCGCTGCGCCTATCGCATACCCATCGGAGAAGGTTTCGACGTGGTTCCATTTGTCGAAGCCAACATTATCCCGTACTCCTACGCATCAGAGATGGATATCCGATCCTTTAGCACACTTGCTGGCGTACAGCTACGACTGGCTTCGTGGGTATTCGTACCAAAGGACGTTGCTCCAGTGATGATCACCGCTCCGCAGCCACCACCAGATGCATTGGTATGGGGTGAGCGGAGGTTTGAAACGCCAATGCCGGAAATCACGCTGATCCGAAAGCCGTACCTGGCTTCGGCTGTGCATGTTGAGCTAACGGGACCCGACGTCAAGAAAGGACAGAATTCCGACATCATCGTCCACGTCCTCAATTGCTTAAGCTTCCGCCTGGCTAATGTACCAAGCGACGCTGATGCGACGATTTGGGATGCTACGCACTTTGAGCTCATTCACAAGGATTCAATCCTGGATGCATCACCACCAACGGCCGTCATTCGTGTGCGCTCGACGGCAGAGGCCGGCATCAAACATGGTGTTGTCACTGCCTATTCGGGTGGGGCCGTAGCATTCGAAAATTCGTGGGACTCGGCAACGGACACTGTCTTCGTCTGGCCGCTGCGCCAATTGCCCGTCACCTCACTTGCTGGTGATACTTCAGCGATCAACATCGTTAGCACGGTAACAGACAACTTCGGCGGCGAAACCGTATCCATTCCACAGAGCATTGTCGTCATTCGCAGTCGTCCCACCAAACGATCAAGCATGGTGCCAGACTTGGTGACGGCAGACTTTTCCGAACCTACCTTCGCACGAGGAGGCAACGACTTGTCAAAGGCAGGGAGGGGGCTTGTTGCTGCCCTTGCAGATCACGTACAGGATGCCAAGGTCATCCGCCTGTCGGGTCCGGTCGAACGTTGCAAACGCGTACTCGCAGAGCTTGCACCAACAGGACACGTCCGTGTAACAATGCCAACACAGGATACAGCCACAACTGGATCCGTTCAACTCGTCATTGAGCGGTAGTCACTCACCAAGTGAGTACGCATGGTAACGGGGACACCAATCCCACGCAACGGAATCCGTAGAGTCAAAATCGACTGGGGCTAGGTTCTAGCCAACGAGCAGTTATTTGCCGAGGGAGTCCAGCAGTCGTTGGACTTCAAGAACCAACTGAGAATCCTGAAGCTTTTGGGCTAACGTCAGAGCTTGCTGTGATGCCCACACGGCTTTCTCGTCCATCCCATGTACTTCAAGCGTCCGCGCCAACTCGACGTATGCGCGCGCAGCTGCACGAATGTCGCCACGATCTTGGGCCACCTGTGCAATTGCCATTTGATCATCGACCAGCTGGTTTACTGCTTCGCTATTCCGCAGCACATACATCTGTAGTGGTTGACGATGTCCGTCCTTCTCCATGGCCTGTCCACCCGTTGGATTCAAGATCAACGCAGGAGGATTATAGGCCACGGTCGAGACTACGGCAGGACCAGTAATAGGCTCTGAATGAGGGATGACCTTTGCGTAATCATCTGACCCGGAAAGCAGCATGTAGATGCCGACCGACATAACGAGGACTGCACCTGTACCAAAACCATACATAGCAAGGATACGCCTCTTCATCTTCTTATGAATGAGAGCGCGCACCTCGGCATACACCGGCTCTACAGCATGCGCTGTATCGTCGTTGTACTTCTGCAAGAGTCTGTCTAGGGAATCCATGATTACACTTCAACAATATGTCTGAGGGTTTCAGCAAGCCGTTGTCTTGCTCTGTATAAACGGGTTTTGACAAGCTCCAGGGTTATCCCTTCGGTTTCCGCAATGTCCACCACGCTCATCTCTGCAAAGTACTTCAGCATGATCACCGTCTTAAACTCCACCGGGAGGTCGGCAACCGCCTTGTGGATGATTTGCATTTCGTCTTCTTCCAACCCTTCGTTCTCTGGCACCGGTAGGTCGTCCTTAACCTCGACCGTTGGCCGACGCTTCTTGTTCCGATAATCCGACCGTGCCGAATTCCGAGCTATCGTAAAGATCCAGGCTTCAAAATTACCACCCAAAAACTTGTCACGCGCCTCGTACACCTTTAATACGGTGGTGCTAAACAAGTCTTTCGCGTCATCGGACGACATCGTCAGCGCCAAACAATAGGCCATCAGGGGTCGCCGAATCAGCTCGTACATCTCGTCGAATGCCGTGATGTTGCCGCGTCGAACTGCGGCAAACAGCTCCACCAGCCGTTCGTTATTGACACCTGGTGGGGCGTCGACGTTATGTGCAGACACCGTACTCAACTCTTGAACCTTGGGTGGGTTACACCTGACAATAATTGCTGTTGCACTCTT
>JAGFIZ010000099.1 GCA_024103135.1 Bradyrhizobiaceae bacterium
AGCAACAGTCGGGTCAGCTTGCCCTAAGCACGCACATGCTTCGCATTACCATTGACGATGTACCGGAGCTTCCGCCGATCAAGGCACAGGAGCGTCTTGCCTATGATTACGTCAGCCATGGTGCGGCGCGCATACATCCGATGACGTTGTACCGCAGAGTATTGAACCAGTTCGAAATTCGACCTATTGAACACCTGCAGAATCTAGTTCGAGACAATGCGGGAGTGCAGTGTACACCATCAGGTGCTAGCGTTCCTGCAACTACGAGTGTAAGTCCTACGGCGACCATTGCAGGCATTGTAATCCTCAGACAGTCACCACCTACAGCAAAGGGTGTGTTGTTTATCACCGTGGAAGACGAGACAGGGTTTGTTCAATGTGTTGTCGAGCCCAATGAGCGCGAATACTTTCGTGAGCAGCTCCGTCATGCTGCACTGATCATACGTGGTGTGGTTCATGCACGATCCAACTGGCGCGGCGTCGTTGTCCGCGACGTTCGGATTCTGCGTAACATGATTGGCGGTTACCACGGTCACCCAGCCATGTATGGCGGAACGGACACACGTGAGCTAGGCCTGTCAAGAAGCAACGTATGAGTAATACATCAACACCACCTCTATCGCCTTTTCACGGTGCAAGGACATAAGTCCATAAACAACTCAATATGTGTCGGAACACACAAGGCAGAATTTTGATAAGTTCCAGCACAGGCAACCTCATCACGTCTACACAAGCTGTGCAGGTTGTACGGACGATGTTCATCAGTATCCTTTGGAGCATACATGTCGCATTACAAGTATCTGATCATTGGTGGTGGCATGGCAGCCCATGCTGCCGTCGAAGGAATCCGTGAGTTGGATAGCAGTGGGACGATTGGCATGATCAGTGAAGAGCATGATCCGCCTTACGCTCGTCCGCCCCTTTCAAAAGCCTTATGGAAATCCGACGATAGAGACACCGTATGGTTGAACACTCACGAGCACAATGTGACCATACATCTTGGGAAACGTGTGACGTCACTTGATGCAGCAAAGAACTCCGTAACCGATGATGGCGGCACGATGTACACGTATGATCGATTGCTTCTGGCCACCGGTGGCACGCCAAGACGCCTGCCGTTTGGTGACGATTGCATTACCTACTTCCGCACGTTTGCCGACTATCGCAAACTGCGCGAGCAAGCACAGGCTGGCAAACGTTGTCTCGTGATTGGTGGCGGCTTTATAGGTGCAGAGGTTGCGGCTGCCCTGGCTATGAACGGCTGCAAGGTCACCATGTTCTTCC
>JAGFIZ010000015.1 GCA_024103135.1 Bradyrhizobiaceae bacterium
GGTGTCCTGCGGCGACCATTTTACGAAGGAGTGGACATGGACGATACTTGCTGTCGCCTAACCCTTCATGAAGCACTTCCATGATGCTCAGGCATACGTCAAGACCAATGAAGTCAGCCAAGGTCAACGGTCCCATGGGATGAGCCATGCCTAGCTTCATCACGGTGTCGATGTCCTCTACCGAAGCAACGTTCTCCATCACGCAGTACACTGCTTCGTTGATCATGGGCATAAGAATGCGATTGCTGATAAAGCCGGGATAGTCCTGTACTTCTACAGGCGTCTTGCCCATCTGCTTCGCCAGTGCTTCGATGGTCTGGAATGTTTCGTCACTAGTTGCAAGACCACGAATGTTCTCGCAGAGCTGCATCACTGGCACAGGGTTGAAGAAGTGCATGCCAATAACCTTGTCTGCCCGCTTCGTACCACCAGCCAATACCGTAATGCTGATACTTGACGTGTTGCTTGCAAGAATTGCTTCTGGCTTGCATCCTGCGTCGAGCGTCGAAAAGATCTGCTGCTTGATCTCCAATCGTTCGCTCGCCGCCTCGATTACCAAATCAGCGTTGAAACATGCAGACAGCTCCAAGCTCGTGGTGATGCGAGCTAGAGCGGCATTCTTGTCGGCCTCAGTTAGTGTGCCTTTCGAGACTTGTCGACTCATGTTCTTGTCGATCGTGGCCATTGCCTTATCTACTGCTGCCTGGCTCACATCTACCAACACAACATTCAATCCTGTTTGTGCGGCAACGTGGGCAATGCCATTACCCATTGTACCGCCACCTATTACTGCAATGCTTGCAATGCTCATAGTATCCTTCGTGTTATCCTGCGTTATCAAATGAGACACAAAACTACCAATGCTACCTAGCTACAACGATCCTGCATGCGAGAGGTGGAGTGTTGCTTGTATTGGGGTGACCCGTGTCTTGCAGGCTTTGTACCGTTACGGTGTACAATCCAGCAGGCAACTCGCCGACGTTGATTGTCAGCTCACCATTATTCGCGAGACCTTCGCCCCCTAACATCTTCAGACCTATTGAGCTATACACGGCATATCGTAGCAATGCATCGGTTGATGGAACGGCAATGCGTACGGTTTGCGATGCTGGAAGGGGGCTTGCTACTACGCGTTCATGTTGTACGTCTTCGGCTACGTCCAGAATGTCCTGCGGATCCCATGCATAAAGAGCGTTACCACTTTGCGAAACGCTAAGGAATGGGAAGATTACTGACCATGGCGAGAGTGGCAATTGTTTGAGGGCAGGATCGGAGGTTTCGAACAGGTGCGTGGTGACTTCCTTCAAGTCGGGCATGGCCCATAGTACAAGCGCATTCTTGTCGGCTGTCTTTGCATGCGTAATCATCCAGCGATCTGTTGAATTACCGCTTGCACTGATAATCCTCAGTGGTGCTGTAGCCGCAATGCTTAGGTGCTCTACGGTGTCGATGGGAATGCCGTTCGATGCCTTGATGATGAACAGCCCCGATGCATACTCGTCGGTAAAGACCAACCGATCCCACTTGTTGCTGTGCCAAAGGATGCGACGTCCCTTACCACTTCCGGGTCCACGCTCCGGCAAACTCAATTGCTTGAGCTGTCCATTCGGATTGAAGTAGATGTAGCTAGCATTGGTGAAGACTTCTTCGGCGTAGCCGGTGATTTGCAGACCGTTACCGCGGACGTAGACAAGGACGCCTTCTTCGGGTTCGGG
>JAGFIZ010000017.1 GCA_024103135.1 Bradyrhizobiaceae bacterium
ACAGGAAGGGCTGTCGAGAAGCTAAAGGCAGCAAGGTCGACGCCACTGTGTTGCTCACCACCGATGGTAAGTGGTTCGTTACCGTCGGCTGAGAGCACAATAGGAGTACTGTCCTTTGTTGAGCCAACAACTACCTTCCCCATGTCGACGTCAAACACCCGAACGTCAGGCATGGTGCCTTCTCCAATGAAGGCAACCCAGGTCCTTTCATGTAGTGGCCAGTCCACGCTGAGGTGCAAGGTGTCAGCGTAACTCTGCACAGCACTTGGTGCAAACCTTGCCTGTCCTTGCATGGTGGAACCAGGGAGGAGTTGCTGAGGGAAGGGGGCGTTGGTGACCATGAATTCCTTCACCTGCCTTGCAATCAACGTGGTGTCAACAACACACCGTGCCGTCCCTGTATTGGCAATGGTAAAGGTCATATCGGTTGGCTTACCGACGCGCTGCTTGCCCCAGTCAACAACCACTGGGGGTACGTGCGGCCGTACGCCACGCCCTCGATACGTTGTCCACAAGGAACCGGCCTCGGCAGAACTCACGGTATCCGTCCTCACGTAGGTTGTCTCCGCCTGGGGCGTAAAGCATACGTCAAGCCATAGCGTATCTGCAGGCATCAGTTCCACGGGTAGAGCAATGCTCTGTGTATCAAGGTGAAATGGCTCAAGGATGGCGGAGAGCAGAATCGCCGTGATGGTTATCGTGGAGGTGCCGGTATTCACCACAGGTACCTTGGCACATGCAGTGTCTCCGATTCGCACATCTCCGAAGTCAAGGTCGTTGGTTGTGAACTGCACGTTGTTGAGACATTCGACAACAATGTCTTTCTGCAGACCGCAATCAAGCTGAACGACCATCCGTGCTTGTGCTGGTCCGAGCTTTCCATTTGATGTAAAACACACCTGAACCCACAACGTGTCGGCAGGTTCAATGGTGGTGTCAGGAATAACGGACGGGACCGTATGCAGACGCTCATCACCTGCTAACACAGTACCATGAATGTGAAGGGGCTTAGTCCCCGTGTTGACGATAGGAATCAGGGTGCATGGTGAACCCGTCGAAGCAGGGTCGATTTGTACCCTTACCGGTGTTTTCAGTGATGGGGCAAAGTATTCGTACAACCATTCCCTACCAGCACCGGAAGAATCGTAGGCGTGAATGACGAATCGGGCATCCTTCCAAAGATCCTTGACCCAGGCGTGGACGTCGGTGGTGCCGGATGCATCGAGTGGACCCTGCACTTCCCAGCTGTAGTTGATGCATCGGGAAGTTTGAACCAGAACGTCGACGACTTTACCCGAGTCTTGGGGAAGGTCGACGATGGTGCCATCAATTTTGCCACAATCAACGACCAGATTGTACTTGGGTGGTGTTTGCGTATGGCGTTGCGACCTGTCATACGTTGCACCAAAGATGTTGGCATAGCTGTCTGCTTGAGACAGACCGTACATAATGCCACCAAAGCTTCCCGAATCGCAACTAATCGTGTAGGTTCCCAATGGCAATTGCAGATTCGTCCAATGCATGGTCGTACCTGGAATGGTCTGCCAGTACATCATCGGGTCAAGCTGACTGGCCAGTACGCCGTTGACTCTGAGTGTGTGGACGGCTGCTTCTTCAGCAATGACGGTTACGTAGTACAGAAAATCCTGTGTTGTCAGCATGGATTGCGGTAGGAGTTCCGGGAAGCGAAACATCGTACTTCCAACATACTGGTCAACAGCAGGAAGCACGACCATTGATGGGTCGCCATTCGCCGAGTATGGTACCGACGTTCGAAACTGCCTGCTTGGCATGAACTGAGCTGCAAGGAATGGCTTGCTACTGGTGTAGAGTGTGGGCAGCCAAAGGTCAACTTCGATCCAATCACCCGCACGAGCAAGCGTACGCGTGATGACGCGAGACGTGTCGTGAATTTGAATGTCGGTATTGTCTTCAGCAGCAACGAGTCGGACCTTGTTGACGGCTGTCTCGCTCACAATGGCAAAGGGCACTGCGGCGTACATCCGTCCCCAACTTTCCACAGGAGGAAGCATTTCAATGATGTGGTCCTTACTGGAGGACTGAACAACAGGGATTCCGGCTCTTACGGCACCGGACAACACGGCAACGGGTTTATCCGAAACGATGCGGCTGCCTGTTAGGTCACCCATCCCGATAGGCACTTCGTAAGACTTTACGAGGTAGCATTCACCTCGGTCCAGTACAACGGTCCGCGTCTGCCCTGCCGGAAGTCCACCCTCCGTGATAAACGTCGGTGTTACCTGAATCTCCGTCTGGTCCTCGACGGCAACAACCATAAACTCACTCTGCCTGACGGCAAGGTTGAACTCGTTACCAATCGGATCATCGGACGGGAGATACTGATCGTTGGGCCGATTGACCGTGATGTACTGCTGCCCTAGCGCCTTGATGGGGATAGCTGTATAGGTATCGGTGGATAGCGCTATGGAGTTGAAGGCATAGACGACAATAGGCACGTCGCTCGTGATAAAGATGGAGCGGCGCCGAGGGATCTCGCTCTCATACATCATGTAGATCTGCGGCAAGTCGATCACGGCTACGCTATTAGCAGCCACCGTGATGTCTTGCATCGTCCCGGTAGCATACTCGACTTGTATATGAGCGTCAAACTGCGAGCTTACAAACACCTTAAGCACGCGATCATCGGTAATGCCAATGATCTCGTTCTGCATGAAGGCTACGACAAACGATGTTCCTTCAAGCGTGGTTGCACCCTTGTTGGGGAGCACACGCTCAACCTGTGCCGTACCAAGGACGACACAGAACGCAAACAGAACAACCGAAGCCCAACAGGTTTTCACAAGGTGTTCCAGGTGAAACAGACAATCAGATAACACTCAATCAGCCATTACGTTACGGCTTTTTGGGCATTCGTGGTGCTGTTTCGTTGTTTTCTTTCTTCCGCAGAGGAGTACGTGTCGGTACTGGTCCGTCTGGAATGGGAAGGGGCTGAGCAATCGGCTTGTCCAGTCGCCACTCGAAATTGGGTAGTCGAAGAACTCCTTCTTGTCCCGCAACCAGGTGTTCAGGTTGATGGTTGCCTTCAACACCGGTAAGCCAGTACACATCGGTCAGCTCACCGTGCTCAAACGTTGCCTTGATGGAATCGGCGGTAAACACGGCCACTCCTTCGCCTCGATGCTCTTCATACCGAAAGGTAATTGAGCGGGCATTCTCGATGGCCGTGATCTGGCGGACGGTATCCTCGGCTACGTCGATCCGCACCAAACGTCCAGCAATCTGGTCAAAACGCTCAGGGTGCAAGGAATCCTGTCGACTTACCAACATTCCATGTCCAATACCAGTAATCGTAGAGAGTTGTTGGTCAGGTGCCCGCACCTGGATCGTATCGGCAAGGAGTTCCATCTCGTTAGACCAAAGCACGGGATCGTACACCAGCGATGCCTTCCCTGTTGCTTGATCGTACATCATCGAATCGGCCCGTGCTGCTACTGGTCCATGAACAAACTCCACAGCCCCCTTCCCAATCAGTATTGCCTCACCGACTCCGTTGCGCTCCAATGTATCGGCAATGATGTACGTGGTATCGGCCTGTGTTGAATCCCAATCCCAACACGCTGCATTACCCATCAGGCGATACAGTGAGGCGCGAGGATGATACAACAGCGAGTCTGCTCGGAGTCGGCTCAATCCAACCGTATCCCACACCACGACGTTGCCCCATGCATGTGTCTGCTTTGACTCACGTGAATAGGTGGCATTATCGCTCCAGATCAGCGCGGTATCATCAACGGCATGCACCTTCCCGGTAAACGTGGCAAAACGCAGGGTGGTTGAGTAGGTGCCGCTCGATGCTTTGACAGTGCGATTGTTCTCGCGGATCGAAATTCCTCCTGTGCCAGTGGCAAGGTGAGCATTGCCATCGTACCGAGCCTGAGGAGATTCAAAGATGAGGGCGTCCTGGACCACGCGAACGTTACCAAACAAGTCGGCAGTGTTTCGTGCAGGATCATGGATGGCACGATCGCATCGGACCGACACATTCCCCTGCCGCAGGCGCACATTCCCAAAAAACTCGCGGATGCCTCCGGCTGGGCCACCCGACCCTACGAGACTATCTGCCCACTCCAGAACAATCGGCGCGCTTGTGGAAACGACCGTTTGGGAGTACAGAGAAGATGTTGCAACAAGAACACAGCAGAGAAACATTACCATGCGCATACATTCCAAAAGTACAGCCCAGATGGTAGCTTTGTCATCCCGTACACTAGGTAACCGTCTAATGCATGAAGTTGGCTTGAAGCCACGCGAACGGGCAATCATTGTTGCCGTCGTTCGCAAAGGAACGAATCCAGATATAGTTTCTGAACATCTCGACGAACTCGAACAGTTGCTCGACACGGCGGGTGCCGATGTTGCCTTGCGCATTTATCAAGAGCGCGTTCGACCGGAGACGGCGACGGCTATTGGGACGGGAAAGCTGCAGGAGCTAAAGGAATTCGTCGAGCTTGAACATGCATCGATGGTAGTCTTCGACGATGAGCTTACCCCACTCCAGGTGCGGAATCTGGAGAAGGAACTCAACGTGAAGGTTCTGGATCGGTCAGGCGTCATTCTGGACATTTTTGCTGCCAATGCCCGCTCTGTGGAGAGCAAGACGCAGGTCGAGCTGGCACAGCTGGAATACCTCTTGCCGCGGTTGACCAGGATGTGGACGCACCTAAGCAAGCAGTTTGGTGGGATTGGCACCAAGGGGCCTGGTGAAACGCAGATCGAAACCGACAGGCGTATGTATCGGACGCGTATTCAGCGTCTGAAGGAAAAGCTCAACCAGCTTGATGTTCAACGTGAGGTGCAACGGAAAGGTCGCGAAGGCCTACCGCGCTTTGCACTCGTTGGCTATACGAATGCAGGGAAAAGCTCGCTCATGCAGGCCATTTCTCAAGCAGAAGTGTTGGTGGAAGACAGACTGTTTGCTACGCTTGACTCTACGGTTCGGGCCTTCTCGCTACCCAATGGCAAGCGTGCTCTCTTGTCCGACACGGTTGGGTTCATCAGAAAACTCCCGCCGCAACTGGTGGCTTCGTTCCGTTCGACGCTTGCCGAAACAGTCGAAGCCGACGTACTCCTTCACGTTGTGGATGCGTCGAACCCATTCTACCCTGACCACATTGCCGTGGTCGAAGAAACGCTTACCTCGCTGGGTGCACACAGCATTCCGACGATTCTGGTCTTCAACAAATCCGATCTCGTTCATGACCAGTTCCTGCTTGCCGATCTTGGCAACACCTACCCTGGCTGTATTGCGGTGTCGGCTGTAACCGGACATAACATCGACGTGCTTCTGCAGCGAATGGTCGACGTGGCCGACAGGCTATCAACCATGCGGTCGTTAGTCGTACCATGGGAGAACATGCAGGCTGCATCAAAGATCTACGACCTTGCCGAAGTGATTGAACGAACGGACGGTGACGAAGGAATGTCGTTGTCTGTAAAGATTTCCTCTGATAAATTGGCAGAGTTTGAGCAACGCTTCGCAGCGTACCTCGTTGCTGTTCCTCAACACACCACCTCATAACACGGATGTTTCAATGGCACTATTCTGGATAACGATCATTGCAATTGCGGCCTACCTGTCCACTATTACGCTCGTCGTAATTGGTGAGGAGTATCATCCGCTCATCGCCGTTGTCCTATTCATTGGACTGGGCTATCTAGCGATCAAGCTCTTCCAGTCTAGAGTAACAAAAATCTAACAGCACAACCTCCAGGCATGTTGTGTTCACTGTCCATCCGTGACTTTGCTCTCATTGGCAAGGTTGACCTCTCATTTTCGAGCGGACTCACCATCCTCGTCGGAGAAACAGGTGCAGGCAAGAGCATTGTCATCGAGGCACTTTCGGTTGCGCTGGGTGAGCGAACATCGGCCGACATCGTACGTTCGGGTGCTCGCAAGGCCGTAGTCGAAGCAACCTTCGATATTCAGGCAGACCAGCACATCCTGCAGATACTCAAGGAGAACGAGCTTGAGTGGGATGCCGAAGAACTGCTTGTTCGCAGAGAAGTCTCGTCAGCAGGTTCAACGCGATGTTTTGTTAACGACATACCAACCACGGCAGCAGTCGTTCGCGAGCTCAGTGGCTACTTGCTTGATTTCCATGGTCAGCACGACACGCATGGCCTCCTCAATGTCCACCGTCACCGAGAACTACTTGACGGTATTCTACCAGCCTCGGACTTGCTTGCCTCCATGCACGTGGCATGGCAGTCTCTACTCAATGCCCGTGGTCATCTGACCGAACTTCAACAGCTCGCCGCACAGGCATCTCATGTTCGAGATCGCTGTGAGTACATCAAACGGCACATCGGGTCGGTCCAGCCGATACCCGGTGAACAACAGACACTCGAAGAAGACCTGCGTCGCTATGAAGCTCGTGAACACATTCTGGAAGCTGCATCACAATCGCGGACTGCGCTCGTAGATGCGGACGAGAGTGCACAGTCGCAGATCAGTCGTGCCATTGCGCTACTCACTGACCTGCAACGTTTTGACGATCGCCTTTCAGCCTACGTTCAGGAGCTTGAATCAGCACTCACGGCATGCAAGGAAGCAGCGTCAGCCGTAGCCATGTACGCCGACGCTGATGATTACAATCCTGAAATGGTAGAGCAGATGCGGCAACGACTATCGTCGTTGCAGCGTCTGGCCAGAGAGTATGGATCCATCGAAGATGCCATTCGACAGCTGCAGGAATCAGAGCAACAGCTAGCAGATCTGCAGAATATCGACGATTCTCTCAAGCAGGCCGCGCACAAGGTCGAGGACTGCACCCATGCAGCCATGACCATAGCCCAGCAGTTACATGAGCATCGGACGAAGGCAGCAGCCAAACTGTCGCCACAACTGTCAAAGGCCCTTCATGGGATGGGTATGCCGAGTGCTGTGGTGGATGTCCAAGTACGTCCAGCCGATCTAAACCGCTATGGCATGGACACCGTGGAATTTCTGTTCAGTGCAAATGCAGGCGAAGTACCTAGCCCCCTCCAGAAGATTGCCTCTGGCGGCGAGCTCTCGAGATTCATGCTTGCCGTCAAATCGGCGCAGTCTGCCGACAGGTCCGTCGGCACCCTCGTGTTCGACGAGATCGATACGGGAATCAGTGGTCGCGTTGCCAGGAAGGTCGGCGAAGTTATCAAGACCATCGGTCGTCATAGCCAGGTAATTTGCATTACACACCTACCACAGATTGCATCACTAGCCGACAATATGATACGGGTGGTAAAGACGGAGACTGACTCAACGACAAGCGTCACGGCGCAAAGTCTTGACAATGACGAGGTTGTTACAGAAGTTGCACGATTGCTAAGTGGTGATCAGATCACTGAAGGTGCACTTCTTGGTGCTAGAGAGCTAATGGGACAGTAGAATGCTACAGCCGGGCGAACAATCATATAACAATACATCGCTGACCTATCAGGAGCTTGAGGCACGTTTGCAAGCAAGTGGAAATCCATTAAGTACGCAAAAGATCTTGTCCGCGTACGAAATGGCTCGTAGCGTCCACGAATTCCAGACCCGCAACGACGGTACGCCATACTTTAGTCACAGTGCTCGTTCTGCGAAGATCATCATGGATGAGCTTGGCATTTTCGACGATGACGTGATCATTGCAGCATTGCTGCAGGATGTTTTAGAGGACAGCGATACCATCACTCGCGGCGTGTTGGAATACAACTTCGGCAGCTACGTTGCCTACGTTGTGGAAATGCTCACGAAGGATCTCCGGAAGGCTGCCAGGAATCCAGAAGAAGTCGATATCGAGTTTGTAGCACGCCTCAAGGGTGCAAGCGATGATTGTCTGGTCATCAAGCTCGTAGCACGCCTTGATAACATCCGCTGTTTAAGCTTCAACTTGAAGCGTAATCCCTTGGTCTACCTTGGCAACACCCTTGAGCGGTACGTTCCTTTAGCGGAACAACGTAAGAACAAGCACCTTGAGATGCTTGCTTCGGCTATCCGTCTGGAAGCGAACAAATTCCTTGGTTAGCGTCCTTCAGGCGAGCTCAGCAACGTGCGCCTTACCGGCACACCAATGGCGAAGGCACAGATGACCGTGAGCAAGAGCACCACCGTTTGGGTAACGAACGCAGGCGAAGTCCTCGTAATTGGAACAACGGCCTTGTCTAGTACTACGATGGTCGAAACATCCTTGGCTTCCTGAATCACCTGTTCCATGCGCTGCGTTTCAAGAAAGGCATTGATCTGTTCCTTGATCTTAAGATCACGGATCAAATTGCCATAGGTTCTAGTGAGCTCCGGGACATCCTGAAATGGAATGGAGAAGCCGTCGCTTGCAACCAAGCCCCCACGCTGCACCTTGTCGTACTGCTCTCGGAGTGCCGATACCTTGTTGTCCAGCAACTTGACTTGTGGCGAAGACGAGGCATAATCCTGTTTGATCATGGCTAGCTCAAGCTCTGCCGTTGCGAGTTCTGTTCCGATGGTGACGGCGTAGTTGACCAGTGCTGCCATTTGCTCATCAAGGGCAATCACCTTGTGTTCGTTTTGGAAAGCAAGTTTTACCTGCTGCAATGAGTCGATGTCGCGCTTGGTCTGAGCAATAACACGTTCGATATAGGCACGCGTTCCTCGTGCTTTCGAGGTTGAATGCTCCTTGTTAAGGGCATCAAGTACGGCAATGGCTGTGTTGGCAATGGCTGCACACCCTATTTGTGCCGAGTCTGACGTGCTGCCGGTAAACGGAAGCCAGTTGCTTGACAGCACAACGTTAAGGGTAACACTCCCTGTGCGTCGGCTGTCGACTTCGATCATCTTTGACAGTGCTTTGACGATCTTTTCTTTCGACAATCCATCGAACAGTGGACTCTGCTCCAGGTGCAGTGAATCAACCACGTGCTCGAGGAGTGTCCGCGATTCCAGAATCTCGGCATATACGAGAGAGAGCTTGTTTGAACCACCTAGTGAGCCAAACGTCACTGGTGCACCTTGCAAAAGCCCAGCTAGTCCCGACGCTCCCGACTTGTCGTCAGGAGGCATAATCGTCGTCGTTGCAGTCCACGTAGTCGGTCTAATGAAACCGATCATCACAGAAAGGACTACCGTAACCAGGCAAACTTTCCAGAGCCACGGCCATGCTGCCTTGTAGTCTGCATACACAGCCGGAAGTGACGTTCTCTCCATGCTCATCGCAACCTCACAATCGTGTAGACAACGCCAGCTACCGTTACCAGCTGCGTAGCAATGGTTAACACCTTGGTGAAGACATCGATGAACTTTGTCTCCGGCTCGTCAAGGACCAGGATGTTATCGCCTGGCTCCAGCGTGTAGTTCTCTGATGAGGCTGGAAACTGATCGCCCTTGGTTTTAATAATCAACGTTGCGTCTTCTTCAGCACGGAATCCATAGCCCCCTGCAAGATTGATATAGTCGGTGTATTTGAGCTCTGGCTTATACACAATGCGTCCAGGTGTTCGTACGGAGCCGGTCACATTGATGTAGTTAGTTGCAGGAGGTACCATGACGCTGTCCTCATCACGCATCACTGGGTCGTTATTGTACATTTTCTTGAGGAACAGATCCGTAAAGCTCACGGCCATCACACCCTTGACTTCACGTGACTTCGTACGGTAGTACTGGAGTTCGCCATCGCTCATTTCGGATGGAGGCAATCGCTTCAGACGCTCATACTCTTTGTCCTCGATCTTCATCTCGCTAACACGAATCACAACGGCATCGGCCAAGGAAGCGTCAGCAGTAAAACCTCCGGCCATGTTAATCACTTCGGACAGTCGTGTTTTGTCGCGAATGATGGCATATCGTCCGGGGAAGCGAACCTCACCGCGGACAACGACTTCTGCTCGCTCATTCCACTTTGGTACAGCACGGATATACAACCGGTCACCAGAGCGCAAGGGCATGTCACCGGGCAACGGTACGCCTGTTAACAGCTGGTCTCTCCACGCCGTCATATCAATGTTCTGCTCTTCAAGCTTATCGCTCTGTTCAGACAATCGCACCAGTGTTACGGAGTCGAGTCTGGCAGAAGCAAGGAATCCTCCCGCCATTCTCACAAGCGTCGAGATACTATCACCTTCTACAAACTGATAGGTGCGTTGGACGGGTACTTCGCCGGAGACACTAATCACATCTCGGTTGTTGCGTAGCGGTACGATGATCCTATCGCCACCTCTAACCGTTGGGTTGGCCGTGTTGTCTCCGTACGACATGTAGCGTTGCAAGTCTACCTTGATTGGCTCCTTCTCGCCTTCGCGTACGAGGAGAATGCCTCGGACGGACCCAGTGTCAAGAATACCGCCAGCCCGCTCCAGGACGTCGAAAACATGATCCACAACAGTTGCTGGAACGGTTGACGGTACGGCAACGGCACCGAGCACATAGACCTTGAACTGTCGGATGTTTGCGAGCGACACGTCAACCAGCACATCACGATAAATCCGTCTGGCCTCCCGTGCAACCAAGGCCTGAACGCTGTCAAGCGTGAGTCCCTTAACCAACAACACACCAGCTTGCGGGAAGACCAGCTTACCCTCCGGGCTTACAACAAGGCGTAACGACAACGGATTGGTGGTGTAGACGGAAACAAGCAACTCGTCGCCAGCACCAACGACGTACTCCGCAGGATTGATTTCACGGGTTAGCAAACCCGTAGACTTGCGGGCAATTTCGACGCCTTCCTTGCTCCCTGTGGTATCGTAGTCGTACGGACCCTTGGGGATAAACCGCGGTCGCGTGAAGGAGTTGTTCTGCGCCATCACGGAGGACGTGGTCGCAAACAACAGGATACCTAGCCAGATTCCAAATGCTCTTTTTGACATGAAGTGGCAAAAATACCAAAGGCTTAGCGATTCCTGCGTCGGCTTGTCCAGCATTAGTAGTTTTGTCAATGCTTCAATCGCTCATACCATCCGTTGCGCAGCTTGCAAGAAATGCCGGAGCTATGTTGAAGGATGGTTTTGGTGGACGGGTCACGGCACGTGACAAGGATGGTGCACACAACCTGGTAACAGAGTACGACATTCGCGTCGAGGCCTACCTGCTCGAAGAACTTTCGAAACTGGTCCCCAACAGTGCTTTCCTGGGTGAAGAAACCGGACGTCACACGGGCCAAGCCGAAGTAACATGGATCGTGGATCCTCTTGATGGTACGGTGAACTTTGCCCACGGCATTCCAATGTTCTGTGTAAGCATCGGTGCCGTAGTCGATGGCGAGCTGGCTCTTGGCGTGATCTATCAACCCATGCTCGACGAACTCTTCACTGGGTGGAAGGGGGCTGGGGCATACCTCAATGGTAGTCCGATTCGAGTGTCAACAACGGATCGTCTGTCCGAAAGCATCCTCGTCACAGGGTTCCCGTACAACGTTCGCGATAATCCGGACTGCTGCATTGACCAGTTTGCGCGCGTTCTACACCAAGGTTTGCCGATTCGTCGGCTTGGCTCTGCTGCCCTTGACCTTGCCTATACCGCTGCAGGTAGATTCGATGGCTTCTGGGAGGTGCGCCTACACCCATGGGATATGGCCGCGGGAGTGGTGCTGGTTCGCGAAGCTCATGGCATGGTGAGCCAATATGAAAACCAACCTTTTGAACTGGGGCACAACAGTATCGTCGCAACAAATGGCCTCATCCATACTCAACTAATCGAGCTCTTGGCACAATGAATTCATGGGTTAGAATGAGTGGTGCTGGCAATACGTTTCTGGTAGGCCATGCTGACCAAGCAAGGACTGAATCCCTTACACCAGAAACGGCCAGGACCGTGGTACCATCGTTACTTGCTAGCAACAGCACACCTGCCCCTCTTGAGGGCTTGATTGTTGTTGACCCTTCGTCATACTCATTCAACAGTGAGTTCTACAATCCCGATGGTTCACATGGCATGCTCTGTGGCAATGGAGCACGATGTGCCGTGCGGTTTGCCATTGATCACGGGACGGTGCCGACCGATGGACGCTTACCGTTTACCTTGAATGGCTTGCCCTACCTGGCCATGGTCGACAGTGATGGATCACAACGTATCACGGTCGTCCTCCCTGCCCCGACAAATGAACAGCAGTTTGCTGCGGGATCCTTACGCGACGTTCCGTGTGAAGCATACTACGTGTTCGTACCAAGTGACCATGTGGTGATTGATATGCCAAAGGTCGATGCACTGAATACCGTCCGCTCACTACGTCATCACCCGCTCTTCCCTCGAGGTGTCAACGTGAACATGGTCGAGATCGGTCCAGATGGTATCGTGAACATCGCCACCTATGAACGTGGTGTTGAAGGTGTCACAGGTGCGTGTGGTACGGGTGCGGTGGCCTCGGCCGTTGCACTGTGGAGACAAGGGAGATGTTCGGACAAGGTAACGTTGCGTCCACCAAGCGGACGTTGCCTGGATGTAACGATTCATCACGAGGGTAGCACCATCGTTTCTGTTGATCTAACGGGCGACGCACAGTATGATTCTTAGCAAACAGCAATACGGCACATTTGCCGAAGCCATTACTCCCGACGTGGAGTTCGAACTCACTCAAACGCGCAGGCACATCCATCAGCATCCTGAGTTAAGCTTCCAGGAGTACAAGACTTCGGCTTTCATCAAGGATCGGCTTACCCAACTTGGCATTCCATTCAGAAGTGTTGCGACTACGGGCGTCATTGCCACCATCGGTAGTGGCACACCATGCGTGGGCTTGCGTGCCGATATTGATGCCCTTCCAATCCGAGAGGCAACGTCACTCGCGTTTGCGTCGACGACCGATGGAGTGATGCATGCATGCGGACACGACATGCATACCACCATGCTGCTTGGGGCTGCTCGACTGCTCAAGGAAAACGAAGGACGTTTTAACGGAACGGTTGTCCTTGTTTTTCAACCCGGTGAAGAGAAAAATCCTGGCGGCGCTAGCCTGATTCTCGAAGAAGGTGCGCTCGATAACCCACGGCCCGACGTCATGTTTGGTCAGCACGTTGACCCAGACGCTACGGTTGGGTCGTTGTCCTTCGTAAGTGGACCAATGATGGCATCAGCTGATGAACTTACGTGGACGATTCGAGGTATTGGTGCTCATGCAGCACAGCCGCACAAAGGACGTGATCCTCTATTCGCGGCAAGTGGACTTGTCCACCACCTTCAAGGCGTGATGTCGCGAATGCGCAATCCGCTTGAACCCAGCGTCCTTACAGTTACGAGCATTCATGGTGGAAGTGCCTTCAACGTCATCCCCGACGAAGTGCAAATGCTGGGCACGCTTAGATCATTCGATCAAGCATGGCGCGAAAAGGCATGGGATATACTAACGCAACAGACCAGCGAGTACTGCTCGCTCCATGGCTGTAGCGGTCAGCTTGATATTGGCAAGGGCTATCCCTCGCTATCAAACGACGATCAGACAACGGCGTTTGCACGGGCAATCGCTACTGAAATCGTAGGGCCCAATCGTGTGCTAACCTTCGAGCCGAAGATGTGGGCCGAAGATTTTGCTTACTATGCCCAGCAGATTCCAAGCTGCTTCTGGATGCTTGGTGTACGTCCACCTAACCTCGCAACCATGCCTGGCCTTCACCATCCTGAGTTTTCGCCCGACGAGTCTGCACTCGTTATTGGAACACGGATGCTTGCAACGGTAGCCATGGCTTACCTGGCAAAAGCACAGGCATAACACGTAGTGCGGCTAGTTCGTCATCAAGGAGGGAAGCAAACCGCCCATGATTAGACCAAGGGCAATGATGGTAAGCTGCGCCTTGTATCGCAGAGAAGCCTTGATATCAGGATTAGCACGTGATGGGCTCTCGGTAGTAAACAGTGGGATGGTGTAGGCAGGGATAACTCCTGCCCAAGCAAAGAGTACTTTCTGGAATGTTGTGTGCGGATTTCCAAGTTGAGTAACAAGCAGCAGAATTGCGGTATAGCCGACAGCCTGCGATCCTGCAAGCACAAGAAAACGCGTTAACCAGTCACCCTCGCGCATAGTCCCTCGCGGACCTGCAAGCGTAACAATCCCTGGAGCAGTCACCATGGCTATAACCAGAGCAGAACTTGGTGGCTGTACATGAAACAGCATCGTCGCGAGCATCGTCATGATGGCCATCGGAATGAGTGCAGATCCAATGGACAGTGCCATCAGTCCAGGGTGTAAGGTCAGCCACTCTTTTTTGTTGTGCACTTCCGTACTCATATCGATTTCATCCCTCGTTGATGGGCAAAGTTCTCAGATGCCGATGGCGCACGCAACGTGAGCACGGTGATTTCCGGTGGCACACCGATGCGCAATGGTGGACCAACGGTACCAATGCCTCTGTTAACGTATAGCAATTGATCGCCCTTGCGGTACATGCCGGCGACTTGTTCGTAGACAAGACTTGCAGGTGACACTTCAAAGCCAAGCATGCCGAATGCGATTTGACCGCCGTGGGTATGCCCACTCAACATCAAGTCAATCGGTGCCTTGCCTACGATGGCTGCATCCCAGTATGTTGGATCGTGAGCAAGCAGGATGGTCGGCTCGTCTGGGAATACTCCCTCCAGAGCCTTTCCTAGGTCACCATAGTGCTGCTTAAATCCAATGTTGTCGATGCTGGCCAACACGAACCCTTCAGCCCCCTTCCCTATTCTTCGGTGAGCGTTGACAATCAGGTCTACACCTAGCTCACGGATGCCCTCCACCAGTTTGCGATGCTCCGCAGGTGTGTTGTAGTGGTCATGATTGCCAAGCGAAGCATATACGGGGTACTTCGACGCCAACCGCGCAAGGTCGCGAGCGACGGTTCCCATCTCGTCGGGTTGTGCGTTGACAAAGTCACCCGTGATGACCACTGCATCGGGTTGCGTGGCCATTACCAAACGCACCACCTCCTGGAACGGTTCGTGATCAGGAAACGATCCTGCATGGATGTCGCTTATCTGAACAATCGTATACCCGTCCATAGCCCTCGGTAGTCCTGGCAGCACCACCTCTTCCTTGAACACCGTAAAATCATAGAGCGTACGGGCCATCCCGTTGGCAACCATCCCGTACGGCAGAATTGCCGTGCTCCATGCTGCCTTCTGAAGTAATGCACGTCGGCTTGGGATCTCTGGTTCTTGAGCGTCAAGGGGCTTTGTACCACGCACCTTGGTGAACACCCTGCCAACAAGACCTACCAAATGATAGATGCCGATTGCCAGAGCAATCGGAAGCTTGGGTAGGTACCAGAAGCAGACGGCCATGAATAGGTGCAAGTCCAGACCATCCATTCGAAAGAGATGCCTGCGGCTTGCAACAAACAGATAGGTGACTAGGGCTATGGCAGCAAGAATCCATGCGCCTCGCGACCAGTAGCGATGGAACTTGTGCTTTCGAGCAAAGACTTGAAATCGAAAGAGAACAACAAGATCCAGAATGACAAACACCGTCCCTAGAACGATGCTAAAGGTGAGAATGTTCGGCTGATTCACGTCGTTGAGTCGTTTGAAGTAGTCGTGCCAAGCGCAATGAAGAGTGCCTCGGCTTCTGCGATCACCGTAGACGTATTGCTCGACTCTACTATTTGCCCACGGAGGTGATATTTCTTGCCAGCATGATGCTCGATTCGCGCACTGATCATATACTCCTCACCCAGCTTCATAGGCTTACGGAATCGCACGTTGAGCTGTGCTGTTGGTGCACGAATACCTGATGCACTAAGGCATTTGCCCATGGTTTCGTCCAGAAGCAGTGATACGAAGCCGCCATGAACGATGTTGAGTGACCCCTGAATTCGCACGTCTGGACGGAGGTATGTACAAACGGTTTTCGAACTGTTGTCTTCGACAAACGTCATGAACATCGTATGGGGATTGGCCTCGCCACAGGCAACACACTGGTTGTCGGCTCTTGGCCGGATGAACCGCACCACATCGCGCTTTGCCAGAGGCAAAAGCGGTACAATTCTCTGTCGGCTCGAATCATGGAATGCATAGTACGGTCCCCATGGCTGTATATGCCTGGCAACCTCCATGGCAACCTGTGGTACCAACCGTCCATACTGACCTACCTGTGCTGCATGATAGATCACCCCGTCGGGTGAATAGGCCAATCGATCCGGGTGGAAGAGTACGTTCAAGGAGTTGGCATAGTACAACCGTGCGCCATCATAACCAGTGTACACGATCGGCGTGTCGGCTGGCTTCAGGTAGTTCATCTCGTCGCCACAACGCGACACGTAGGGATATTCCGGATAATGCGGGTTGGCCGTGGGTGCAAGTCTGCGAAAGAAGAAGTCCAGGAACCACGGATCGTCCTGCACCACGCCATCCAACGACAGGTTGCCTAGTAAGTCCAGTGAGTAATAGTAGTCTCTTGTCATGACCTAGAATATGCAGCGACAATGCTTGTAATCCAACCGACGCGTTAGTTTGCACCATGGCTGCAAATTCAACAATGATGCCCTTGGGAACCGAAGCTCCAGCATTCGAACTTACTGATGTTGTATCCGGAACGTTGGTGCGGTTTCACGACCAACCTGTTGTAGCAACGTTGGTGGCCTTCATCTGCAACCACTGTCCGTATGTGGTGCATATCATCCAAGAGTTCGTTGCCGTGGCAGCAGAAGCACAGAAGCGTGGCATTCGGGTGCTGGCCATCTCGTCAAACGATGTGACTTCCTATCCGCAGGACTCGCCGGAGAACATGAAGGAGTTTGCCGCAGTCCATCGGTTCACCTTCCCGTATCTGTTCGACGAGACGCAACAGGTAGCGAAAGCCTACCAGGCTGCCTGCACGCCAGACCTCTACCTCTTTGATGCTGATAACCGATGCGTCTACCGAGGTCGGTTTGATGCAAGCACACCAGGCAATGGCCGACCCGTTACCGGCGAGGACATTCGGGATGCCATCGACAGCATCGTGAACGGTCAGCCCGTTAGTACGGAGCAATTCCCTAGCATTGGATGCTCGATCAAATGGCGGTTGCCATGATGATGTGTGCACATGGCTTCAAGCAGAAGGCCATGGCGTGTGTGATGGAGATGTTTCAGCGACTACATTGACTCCGGCGCTTTCACACCGAGGATCATCAATCCATTGTGGAGTGCCCGACGTGTAATGTTTGCAAGCACCAGTCGTGCCTGTTCCAGAACAGGTTCCGAGCCAAGAATTCGACAATCATGATAGAACTGATGGTAGGCACCAGCAAGATCCCTCAGGTACTCCGCGATGATATGCGGCTCAAGCGTTTCAGCTGCGCGCTCGACCGTACTGCGGAACCGACTGATGATGGCAATGAGCTCAAGCTCACGTTCATGGGTTAGTACCGAGAGATCCACCGACGCGGTATCTGGTACGCCTGCCGTTGCCTTCCGGAGTATGGAGCAGATTCTGGCATGAGCGTACTGGAGGTAGAACACCGGATTCTTGTCGCCCTCTTCCTTCGCCAGATTCAGGTCAAAGTCCAGATGGGTTCCTGGTGTGCGCATCACAAAGAAAAAGCGGACAACATCAGCGCCGACCTCGTCAATCAAGTCATCCAACGTAAAGCTCTTTCCACTTCGCTTTGAGAACTTCACCACGGCACCATCTTCGATGAAGGTGACCATTTGGTGGATGACCACGCGGACCTTTGATGCATCGTGTCCAAGTGCTTCGACGCCACTCAACACATCGGGGATGGTAGCAATATGGTCGGCTCCGAAGATGTCGACCAGCATGCCATAGCCCCTTTCCAACTTCTCCACGTGATAGGCGATGTCGGGTAAGCGGTAGGTTGGTTCACCAGTGCTCTTGACAATTACTTTGTCTTGTCGGTCCACATTCGTTGCATTGGGCATCTTCGACAATGCAAACCACAACGCTCCATCCTTCTCGTACACAAGGCCGCGCTCACGAAGGTTGGCGATGGTCTTCTCTACCCTACCGCTTCCATACAACGAGTCTTCGTTGAAGAAGACATCGTGGTGGATATTCAACACATGAAGCGTCTTCTTGATCTGCTCAAAGCACCATGTCTCACCGGCTTTTCTGCATTGGGCTTTGAGATCATCGATCGCATCGGAATCGACAAGTTGAGTAAGCTGGTCACCATGCTGGCCGACAAGTTCGTTTGCTACATCGACAATGTACTCACCATGGTAACCATCCTCGGGAAATGGTAGCACATCGGACTTCCCCAATGCTTCGCACACTCTTGCAGCAATGCTCTCACCCAGCTTGTTCATCTGGTTGCCAGCATTGTTGAAGTAGTACTCACGAGTTACGTCGTAGCCAGCCCAAGCAAGCGTATTGGCAATCGTATCACCCAAGGCACAGTTACGACCATGCCCCGCATGGAGCGGTCCCGTGGGATTAGCGCTCACATACTCGACATTGACGGACTGTCCACCACCGATGCTACTCCTCCCGATGTCATCGCCCATACCATCAAGCGAACGCAGCACCGTATGAAAGGCCTCGGGCTTGAAGGTAACGTTGATGAACCCTGCCCCCGCCACCTCCAGCTTTTCGACCATCGGCAAGGAGCCAAGGCGCTCAATAATCTCTTCGGCAATGGCCTTAGGCGGCTTACGCAACTCACGGGCAAGGCCCATGGCCACTGTCGTACTTAGGTGACCGAATCCTTGTTGACGAGGGATTTCGAAGGGGGCTTGGGTTTCGGGCGAAACTCCCATTCCGTCAAGCACGGAACGGAGTGGTGCGGCAAGAATCTCTTGTAACGTCATGCCTGGGCACTCCTCCGAGGAATTCCATTGAGGGCCTTGGCTGCACCCGTTTCACTGAGGGTGTAGACCTTGGCATCGCCCCACAACCGCTCAAGGTTGTAATGCAGCCGGGCATCGGATCGCATGACGTGTACGACCACATCGAAGTAGTCAAGCACCACCCATGAAGAGTTGTGGGAGCCGTCGACCTTGGCCGACCCGTAGCCCAATTCGCGCATGGTGCGTTCGATCAGGTCGGTAACAGCACGCATCTGCGCTTCGCTGTCAACCGTTGCGATGACGAAAAATTCTGCTGGAGAACTCTCCAGTTTGCCAAGGTCAAGAATCAGCAGATTGTGAGCCTGCTTTTCCTTGGCTAGTCGAGCGCAGAGAACTGCGCGACCCTTTGTTGTACGTGGACGTGTAGCCATTGATCGTAATGAAGTTCGATTGTCAGTGTTCAGAATTGTGAAACGTCGAGAAGCAGAATTGCACACCAGTCATGGTATTCCTTCTGCCTTTAGGAATCAGCGAATGGAGTCAGCATAAGCAGATCCTTGCCCAGAATCACGCTTGCTCGCACAAAGAGCATGCTGTCGATCTGGCTTACAACCATACTATCCGAGACCCCAAGCACCTTGGCAACTTTAAGGGCACTCTGCCTGTCGCCCATCCTGTCGATCACCATTGTCCGCGCCGCCAATTCCGTCCCCGTCGAGATTTCGACCACATCAAAACCTCGTTCACGCAGGTAGGTCATGGTTGATCGGCCAGCACCATTCTTACCGGAGGCGTTGACGATATCCAGTTGAATAACGTGTTGTTGATCGTCGCTCTCTACAAATGGCGTTACCGGCGGATGGAATAGGCGCCATACAAAGGCGACCAGGAAAACCAGGACCACGAGAGCGCCGATACTCAGGGCAACGACTGGCCAGACGGTGCGTGCTGACCTGCCCTTCACCAACGAATCTCCACAGCATCGTGAATGGCGATTGCAAGACCAGCAACAAGAGTGTTATTCATCATCAGACATGTATTCTTCAAAATGGGTGCCGTGACGCATGAGTGCCTTGTACAGCAATTTTCGCGCCCTAAACAGGTGAGCCTTGACCGTACCCAGCGGGTGGTTCAGCTTATCGGCAATTTCCTGATAGTCGAGTTCTTCCTCGTGGCGCATCTTGATGACAATTCGGTATTTCTCCGGCAGAGCAGCAAGGGCTTCCTTTAGAAGTTCGGCTCGCTCCTTGGCCAACAACAGATCGTCAGCCACTGCCCCCGTATCCGGTACCTCCAGCGTCAGCTCGCCCCCATCCTTGGTAGTCAGCGGTTGATCCAACGACGTTGCCTGAAAGCGCTTGCGTCGTAAATAGTCAATGCAGCGATTGGAGGCAATCTTGTATAGCCACTTCGAGAAATGGAATTCAAACCGAAAGCTTGCCAGCCCATTGTACGCCTTCATGAACGTATCCTGGGTCAGATCAGCAGCATCTTCCTCGTCCCGCACCATCTTCCGAATCAAGAATCCCACGACCTTCTTGTACTTACGTTCAAGCTGAGCAAAGGCGTTGGTGTTGCCTGCCAGGACCTCGCGGATGATCCGTTCGTCTTCTGCTGCGGATTCTTCCGCTTGTAGCTGCTGCTCAGTAGTCACGCAGTGAATAATCCTTGCTTCGGGTTGCGGAAAGGGCGGGATTCGAACCCGCGGTACCGTTGCCGGTACACACGCTTTCCAGGCGTGCCAATTCAACCACTCTTGCACCTTTCCGTGGCGCAAATATACGGGAATGTCCATGCCACGCCCCCTACATACCCCGGGTGTGGAGAACTCTCAGCAAGGAAAGCGTAACTCCAAGAGAACTGGCGGGTTAGGGTATGGTGATAAGGACCGGAAGAGGTTTGACCACCTCGCCAATCCTTCGTATTTTTCCAAGGATTTCCGGTCAACGGAGTGGAATTACTATGCCCATGCGCAGACGTCGGTTCATTCAGGCCTTGACTGCGGCACCGTTGGTGCCTATGGTGGCGCGTGCCTCCACTGCGCTCGAGGTATCGCCGGCTCCGTCTCCAACTCCCCTACCAGCACGTCCGCAAGGACTTAGAAAGGGTGCCCGAGTCGGCATTGCCTGTCCCGCCTCAGGGGTCACCCGAAAGGATTTGCGAGATTTCGAAACCCTCTGTACACAGCTCGGTTTCGTACCGGTGTTCGGGAAGAACGTTTCGCATTTTTCGGGGTATCTGGCGGCATCAGACAGAGACCGTGCCGATGAGTTCATGCAGTTGATCGATGATACGTCGGTTGACGCCATCATCTGTGCTCGCGGTGGATACGGGGTGATGCGTATACTCCCCATGCTGGACTTTGGAGCCATAGAGCAAGCGCGCAAGCCCATCGTTGGTTTTAGTGACATTACGGCTCTCCTCATCGCGGCGAATCAATTGTCAAACGTGATTACGTTTCATGGTCCGGTGGCCTCGTCCACCTTTGACCAGTTCACCATCGACAGTTTCAACAACGTTGTTGTGGCCAACGAAAGCCAAGCCCCCTACACCTTTGTCGACCAACGGCTAACGACGTTGGTCCCGGGTATTCGGAGGGGTCGGCTCACCGGTGGCAACCTGGCCATGGTTGCGGCAACGCTGGGAACGGCTTATGAGATCGATACTCAGGGTGCAATTCTTTTTCTCGAAGAGATCAACGAAGAGCCGTATCGCATTGATCGTATGCTGACGCAGTTGTGGTTAGCAGGCAAGCTGCAGCAAGCAGCGGGCATTGCTCTAGGCAACTTCCGTAACTGCGAGGTGAAAAAGCAAAGTATCTCTGAGCCGTCGTTTACACTGCGGCAGGTTTTGGATGACCGTTTGTCGGACCTTGGTATTCCCGTTGTCTATGGACTACCGTTTGGTCATGTGAAGAGTAAGCTCACACTTCCCTTGGGAATC
>JAGFIZ010000030.1 GCA_024103135.1 Bradyrhizobiaceae bacterium
GATGTTTACCGTTCCGTCTATGTTCGACGTACCGGCGTCAACATCAATGCCACCAGCTTGAACGTTTAGACCTTGCGGATCATTTACAACAACAGCGCCACCGGCATCCGAAATGTCGCCAGTCGCAGTTACTGACAATCCGGTGGATGAAAGTTGGAAGCTGCCCGTACCGGCATTAATGTTTACGTTGTCGCCTCCGTTACCAATGTTTGATGCACCGTTAAGGTTGGTAGTTCCGGTTACTGTAAGATCCACTCCAACTGATGCACTTCCATCAGTACTTAGGGTGTTTGCAGCACCCGGGTTAATGGCGATATTTCCTGCACGGGATAGTGTTGTTTCGTCAATCGTTAGGTCTGCAGCACCGGCAGTATTCAGTGTTATGGCATTGTTGGCTGTAATGGCACCGGCAGCAGCAATCGAAATCCGTGGCGTACCCGAGGTAACAATGTCAAGTGCCGTAGCGCTGGTTGTGCCAAGGTCGTTATTGCTCGGTGATGCATTGCCACCAAGTATCCAAGCAAAGTCAGACCCGGCAGACCAAACGGGTGCTGTGCCCGTACCATTCATACGGAGCACATAGTTTGGAGCACCTGCAGCAAGCAGCGTTGGTTGGTTGGTTGTACCATATACAATACCACCGGTACCAAGGTCAAAGGTAGTAGCATTACCCGAGCCGTCGGTTGCCATAAGACGGTTAGCCGTAAGCGGTGTGGGCGAAGCCACTAGTGTTCCACTAGTATTGGGAAACTGGATTATGTACAACCCCGACGTTGCCGTACCGGGTTGTAGCAACCAGCGTCCACCTACCGCTCCTGCGTTGATATTATACAACTGCAGGTTGGTTGGCTGTTGTGCAAATGCCGTAGGAACGACGAATGCAGCAGCAGCAAAAGCAGCAAGGAGTTTCTTAATTCTCGATGTCATGTTGTTGCCTTCCATTTTGTTTCGTCGTTCTTAATTAGTTACCAATTACAAACCAGTTAGTACCGTCGCTGACAACTGTACGGGAAATGTTGGTTCCCCCTGCCAGCACAATCGAGGTAACGCCATCTATCGTTGCGCCACCGGCACTCTGCAAGGTAATCTGTCCCGTGTTGGCAACCTTAATCACGATAAGTCTACCCTGGCGACCTACTGGACTCGGCAGATTAACTACGTCGTTTGTCGTGTTGTTACAGATAACAACGTAGTTATTGTCATTGAGATTATATGGACTTCCAGAAGAAAAAGTCTGAACTGCCACATTTACTCCCCTAGCAAGTGTAGCTATGCCTCCAACCGTAACTGAGTTCGAGGTTGAGCCAATCGTCACCAAGCCGGTTGTACCGCCGGTACCGATGTTAGTAGTAGCTGCACCATTGTTGTCGTTAATGTTTACTACACCTTTTAGAGTGACGTTGTCTGTTGCAGAGTTACCAATTGCTGTGTTACCATTGGCATTAAAGGCACCTTCGATGGTGTTGGTAGAGCCTGCATTCGAGACGTTAAAGTTTCCAGCTGTAACGGTTAGGTTGCCAGCCGTAACTACTGCATTACCATTGGTAACCGTTAGGTTGTTAGTAACCGTTGCGTTAACTGCTACTGTCAGGCTTCCGTTGGTTGATACCAGGTTCGCTGCACCCGGGTTGATAGCAATGTCGGTATTGAGACGCGAGATAGCGGACTCGTTAATCGTAAGGTCTGCTGCTACTCCGTTGTTTACAGATATTACACCCGACGCACCCAAGTTAAACGTGCTATTGTCCGTGCCAGTACCATCGCCAAACACCGTGGTGCCTGTGGTGGTAAGGTCGTCGTTAATCTCCACGGCACTTGCAGCGTCGGTGATTACACCGGCAGTAGAGATGTTGAGTTGATTCGATGTAAGCTGGAAGGTACCGGTTCCGTTACCGATAGCGGTAGTGCCTGTGCTTCCTGTATTAATGCTTACAGATGCACCATTCATCTGAACTGCACCGCCGGATGTCATGGTTAACAAGTTGTAGGCGGCAGTGTTAAAATTCAGATCCCCTGACGTTATGCGCACAAATCGAGAGGATGTGATTGCGTTTGATCCATCAGTTGTATGACCGAGCTTGTAGTCACCAGTTGTTGCATCCCACATCAACCCTTCGTCGGCGGTACCTGAATATGCAGTCCGACGCACATTGTTCGAGCCGTCAAGCCAGAGCATGTTTACCGGTACGGCTGCTGTTGCAATGTTGTTTAGTACAAGATCGTTCGAGGTAGCACCTACGTCAATGGTAATATCGTTGTTTGCGCTTATCCCAACTGCACCGGCGTTACTTGTAGAGCCAATGGTTGTTGCTGCATTCGAAGCCGTGGTGTTAATGCTTGTAGCACCAAGAATTGCATGGACGTCGGCATCTGCGTCACCAATGGTAGCGTCGCCGTCAATATACAATGCGCCGGTACCATCAAATGAAACTGCAGACCCTGTGCTTTGGAAGCCAACGCTGGAAGAAGGTCCGTTCGAGCTAACACCAACCACGCCTGTTGCATCAAGCGAAACCAATACGCCTGTTCCTGCAGCCGTAATGTCGGCACCAACAGTTGGCGAAGTAAGGTTGCCAATCTCTAATGCTACCGAGCCATTGTTAATGGCAATACCACCCGAAGCGGCTGCTGAGGTAACACTAAGTTCGTGAGTAGATGTTGGTGCCTGGTTTACACCAATGTTGCCCGTTGTGTTATCCATAACCAGTGTTTGTCCACCGGCTGTGTTGTTAAAGGTCAAACTTCCACCGGCATCCATACGAATAAAGCGGTTGCTAATAATTGGGTTAGTACCGTCCGTTGCGGACCCCAACCTAAAGGCCGACGTTTCGAATGCTACACCTTCGTTTGCAATAACGGTAAGCGTTGCGCGGCGAACTTCGTTTGTTGCAGTAATCCAGAGCAGGTCTTGGATAGGGGCTACGTTTGCAATGTTGTTAAGGACAAGATCGTAGCCGCTACCAGGATCAATAACGATGGTATTGTCACCCGCGGCTGTACCATTGCCCAGCAACTGGAGTCCATTTAGACCATTTCCTTGAACCGTTACCGTACCACCGGCTGTGTTTCCAATGTCGGTTGTACCTGTGCCAGAAGTGTTAACATTTACATCGGCACCAAGGACGTTTACAGTAGCATTGGTTACCGTACCAACATTAACTGTAGATGCGTAAGCACCAGTGCCTACGTTTACTGTACTTGAAAGCAGGTCTGTTTGATTGCCGTTTGTACCGATTGTGGAGGTAGCAGCTCCTGCAGTATTAATGTTTGTAACACCACGCAATGTTTGAACATCGGCATCGGCATCACCTAGAGTGTTATTGTTTGTAACGGTATTCGAACCGGTAATGGTTACGTTGAGCACGCCACCGCTGTTATTAAGTGCAAGTGTTTCGGTTGCGCCACCATTGCGAGCGATGCCCGTTTCAGTTACCGTTAGGTCGGTTGCGGCACCGGTATTTAGAGTCATGGCTGTTGCTGTAAACGAAGCATTTGCCGTAGCATCTTGATTTGGATCGAGTGATACAGTACCGGATGCAGCGTCAATCGAGACTTCCGGATTGCTTCCGTTTACGTTTAGTGTACCAATGTTGCCTGCATAGCCAAGAGCAAGCTCGGTGTTGCCTGACAGACCATTAGCCGGACCAATGTGCACGCTTGCTCCATTAAAGAAGCCGTTTGCCCAACGGAGTGCATCGGATCCCAGGTTGTTTACGTTGTTTACAGTAGGGCTAATGTTGTCGTTTACGTTAAAGTCGCCCAAGCTGTTCTCGATATTACCAGCTGCAGTAAGCGTAAATCGCTGTGTAGCATTGGTGCGGAATTCAACGGCGTTGTTGCTATTGGTTCCGAATCTGTTATTACCACCAACAATGGTGTTACCCGTTGTTAACCATGCAAAGGGATTAAGCACTGTGGTTTCGTCGTACTTAACCATGTCGCCATTTACATCACTAGTTACAAGGCCATTGTTGCCATCGTTTACATACGTGTTGGTTACAGCAGCACCACCAAGATGTTCAATACGGACGTTTGGTGTGGCAACAGTCGCTGTTTGAGCGGTGCCTTCTACCAAGAAGCTTGCTGCAGTACCTGTTGCTACGTTTAACGTAAGCTGGTCTGTTGCAAAGTTTCCAAGAATAAGCGGCGTGAGTGTGTTTGAATTGTCTATGGCAAGTCGGTTTGCAAAGCCGGCAAAACCAGCGGCGTCACCTACATCACTACCGATCATTACGTTGCCACTACCGGTTGTGAGGTTACCTGCCCTCCAGCCAATAAAGGTGTTATTGCTGGTGGAACCACTTGCATTGCCTGCTTCGGTACCTACCACGGTGTTGTTCGAACCCGTTACGTTGTTAAAACTAGCCGAAGTACCAATGGCCACGTTGGAACCACCGGTAGTAGCCGAGAAGAGTGCCTGTGCGCCAAGGGCTGTGTTAAAACCGCCACCCCCAGCTATGGACCTACCCGCACCCCG
>JAGFIZ010000039.1 GCA_024103135.1 Bradyrhizobiaceae bacterium
ACCGCACCTCTGTGCATTGGGTATTCAACCACAAACGCAGGAATGCCGATGCAGTATCACGCTGGGTATTCAATAATCCGAGCAACGTTACTCTTGCTGTTTGCCCTCATTGTTCTGGGCCCCACTAGTGCCGACGGCGCTGTGAGTTCCAAGACAGCGAGAGCAGTTACTAGCAGCAAGAGCAGCGTTAGCAAATCCACTTCCCGGAAGTCATCACGAAAGCGTCATGCTCGCCGTTCGCGCAGGCATCGCAGAGCATGCAACACCGCTGCCGGCGTCAAGCAGGCAATTGAGCTGGTGCGGACGCAGAGTTCTGATCTGTGCAAGATGACTGGGCTGGAGTACGTAACCTCTGGCACACTTGCCGATAGCGTCCGCGCCTCCATGTCGAAGGACGAAGGTGAGTATGACGATCCAGAGCAAACCACAGAAACCGAGACCGAGACTACCGTTGCAAGCAAAGCGCAAGACGTAGAAAGCAATGGGAACGAGGTCACCACGGTTGGTATGTCGCCTGAAGACGAAGCCGACCATGCACAGGAGTTGCTAGAACAGGAAGCCGAAGACGATTTGATCATCGACCAGGAGACGTTCAAGTCGCTATGGCTTTCCTACGTCGACGGCTCTGCCTCGGAGCTCACCGATGCTGGCATCGAAAAGCAGAAGCTCATGGATATGATCATGCAGTGGTTGGGGACGCGATATCATTTTGGCGGAACCACATCCTCTGGTATCGATTGCTCGGCATTTGTCCGCGAGATGTATCATAGCACGGCAGGTATCGAGCTTCCACGCACGGCGTCCGACCAGATCAGCGTCGGTGTGTCGATCAACAAGCGCGAGAATCTCAAGTTCGGTGACCTCGTGTTCTTCAACACGCGCCGTCGAGTACGGGTCGGTCACGTGGGAATCTACCTGGGCGATCACCTCTTTGCTCATGCGTCAAGTCGGTTCGGCGTGACCATCAGCTCCCTCCAAAGTACATACTACAATAAACGCTATATCGGCGCCCGTAGACTCGATGAGCGAAGCGTCGCTGCAATGGCCCCGCTGCCAGGTAGCTAGATGATTCTGTAAGATATGATGTCTAATACAGTGCCGGGGTGTTCACACCCCGGCACTTTTTTGTTGCTTTGGAGCAAACTGAAGTTTAATGTGCCGGGGTGTTTACACCCCGGCACATTTACATTCCTTCAGGGTGCCTATCAAACGGAAGTAGTTGTCGTCTAATCACTTACTGATTGTCCTCAATTTGTGTAGTGATGTGAGTATCATGTAAACAGTGCCGGGGTGTTCACACCCCGGCACTGTTTTTTAATGCTTGCGTCACACCCTTATCATCAAAATCAACATTACCGTACAACTGTTTTGTTCAACGACATGTAATTGGAGGCACCATGCCACGGAGGACGTGCAAACTCGAGGCAGGGCAGTACTACCACATATACAACCGTGGGGCATTGAAGTCGCCGTTGTACTTCGAGCCAGGGAACTACCGATACTTCACCGAGCTTCTCTACCGTTGTGCAGGACAGCACAACGTCACCATCATCGCATTTTGTTTGATGCCTAATCACTTCCACATACTCATACGAGTAGAGGTGGGTGGCGACGTTCCCAAATGGATTGGACGAGTCTGCCAGGCGTACTCCATGTTTTGCAACCGTAAGTACGGTCGTGTTGGCACATCGTTCCAGCAGCGCTATCAATGCATTCACATTCACAACGAAGCCTACCTCTTCCACATTTGCCGATACATCCATGCAAACCCTGTGAAAGGGGGCTTGGTATCACATGCTGAGTCGTGGGAGCACAGTGATTATCAAGAGTGGATAGGCGTTCGCTCGCGACTTGCGATCGATGAGGAGTTTGTGCGGTCGCGGTATGGCGACGCACTGACCTATGCGACATTCGTAGAGGACCTACTCGACGTGCGTACACTGAGCAACAAGGACTACTCGGAAGGACTTCTACGTATGCACCTGCTGGACCCGGCCGCATAGTGACTGCGAGATAGGACATGTCCTGCACGACATATTACGAGCTGCCACTGTAAGTCGAAACCTTTACACTGGCACGGTAAAGTCGATCATCCGCTTGGTGAGATCCACTCGGGCGATGACAACCGTGAGCTGGGAGCCGTACTTCAGTATGCGACGCTTGCTCTTGCCCACTAGACGCAACCGCTGCTCATCGAAGTAGTAGTAATCGTCCTGAAGATGCTTAAGGTGGAGCAGACCCTCACACAGCAATTTGGGGATGGTTACGAATACGCCGAAGCTGGTGACGCCTGTCACAGCCCCCTCAAAAGATTCGCCAACGTGCTCTTGGGCGATCAATGCCTGTGCAAGCTTCACCGATGCGCGCTCTGCTTCGACAGCTGCACGCTCCATCACCGTACACTGGTCACTGATGAGCCCCGCTTGATCATGCAACTGATGCAGTCGCGCTGCCGATGGCTTGCCCTTTGCATACTCCTTCAGAATGCGGTGCACAAAGAGGTCGGGATACCGACGGATTGGCGATGTGAAGTGCGTGTATGCTGTAAAGCCAAGACCAAAATGTCCAACATTATACTCACTGTAAACGGCCTTGGCCATGGAACGTAGCAACAACATCGACACGACGCCACGCTCCGGCTTGTCACTCACCGCATGCAGCACAGCATTCAACTGCATCGGCGTGAGCTTGCCGCTTGGTACGTCCACACCCAGCGACCGAATAACACGCACAGCGTCGGCAAGCTTCTCAACGTCGGGTTCCTCGTGTATGCGATAGGTCATGGGAGGGGGCTCTGGTAGACGCCACGTCTTCTTGAGCTTTTCAACATGTTCAGCAACAACACGATTTGCCACAAGCATGCACTCTTCAACAAGTGAGGTTGCATCGGTGCGAACCTTTACGCTGCCCCCTACAGGCATCAACTGATCGTCGAGCTGATACTTGATCTCCTGCGTTTCAAAGTCAATACCGCCATGCTGAATACGTTTCGAGTACAGCGTTTGTGCAAACTCATGAAGCTGGAGAATGAGCTGCACATAGCGATCATCGACGGCATGTGCAGTTGATGTTGATGTCGGTGTCGGTGCGACTTCACGAGTTGCTGTGGTACCGAGCACCTTTTCGTCCTTGCTCTTCGACTTGCGCTTCTTTGATACTGGTCTGGCTGACGCTGCGAGCTGCTGCGAGCTGGTTTTTGAGGATACGTGATAGCCGCCACGCTGCGACAGTGCTTGCTCACCGGCTTGGGATGACAGTGGATGATTCGCTGCCTGCTGGGCAATGACCTGCATGCCGGGGTCTGCCGGAGGTGCAATGGTGGACGCTCCGTGTGCATCAAGAATGTCCTGCACTTCTTCATACGTAAACCGCCGACTACTCCTAATCAGCGTTTCACTAATGGTGTGGCTCTTGAGTACGCCCGTCTTTGAAAACCGCATGATGACGCTGAAGGCAAAACGCGGAACATCGGGCATGAGCGAGCAAACGTTGTTGCTTAGGTGTTCCGGTAACATCGGCACAACCTTGTGAACAAGGTAGGTGCTCGTTCCTCGGCGAAGTGCTTCGACGTCAAGATGCGATCCCTCCTGGACGTAATGCGAAACGTCGGCAATGTGTACGCCAAGCTCTACTTCGCCATTGGATAGTGTCTTGAAGGACAAGGCATCATCGAAGTCACGCGCATCAACAGGATCAATGGTGACAATGGTGTCGCCGAGCAAATTCAATCGACCATCAGGTACGACTTCCGTGGGTTCCGACCATGCCTGTGCTTCCTGCTCAACCGGTGAAGGAAAGGAAGCAGGGAGCTGGAATTCCTTGACGATGGAAGCAAACTCTACCTGGGCTTGTCCGCTGTTTCCTAGCACTTCGACTATGCGTGCTTCAGGTGATGCTTGGCGGAGCGACCATTGTTGAAAGACTCCAACAACTTTTTCGCCTGCCTTAGCCCCGTTCAGATTCGCATCAGCAACGATGAAGTCGACATGATATCGCTCATCATCAGGGACAAGGTAGTAGAACGAACCGTCATACTCCAAGGTGCCGGTGATGGGCTGGGAAGAACGCGTGATGACTTCGGCAACCTCGCCCTGCCGACGTTTCCCGATCACGCGTGCATGGATGAGCACGCGTACGGTATCGCCATCAAGCGCATTGCCTGTGTGCTGTCGCTGAATCTGAATTTCCTGCTGCGTTGGCTTGGAGATGTATACTATGGCCTTGCCATGACGGAAGCTGATGAGACCAACACCTTCTCTTCCGTTGGGTGGTGTTAGACTGAACTTCCGGCGTGGATGTTTGTGTACGATTGCTTGGTCAACCAGCGACTGCAATGCCTGCTTGAGCATCTCATGCTCAACGGCGCTGGATGCAATGCGTAGTCGCTTACCAAGGTCTAACAGTGATAGTGGATTCTTGCTGTGCTTCAGCTCTTCCTGAATTTCTTCCCGAAAGTTTCGGTGGTGTGGTATTCGTGGCATAATGTGGTGATTCAACGTTGTGAATCAGATGTGCATCGGTGAAAAAATCACTATTCAACAAAGACATGATTGCAGTCATCAACCGGTAGTGTGAATAGCTTGGACCCCTTGCGCAGAACAAGAAACCCTTGCGCTTCGTCGGCTTCTACGACGGTAATGCGCGTGTTCAGTCCCACATGGAGCTCTCTGAGCCGACGTAACAAGGCATTGCGCTTGTCGGAGACTCGGCGGACTCGTACGGTGGTGTTTGGTCCGACAGCGCTGAGCGGATGGGTCGGCGTCGGCGGCACTACGCCATCCTTGCTCGGTATTGGGTCGCCATGTGGATCGTACTGCGGATTCCCTAGCACCTTGGCAATCCTGTCCTCGAAATTCTCGCTGATGTGGTGTTCGAGTTTTTCGGCTTCGTCGTGGACTTCGTCCCACGCATATCCAAGGGCTTCGGCAAGGTAGAGTTCAATCAAGCGGTGATGACGAATGACTTCCAAGGCAATTTTCCGGCCTGCCGGCGTAAGTGTTGCACCGCGATGCCGTTCATGCTTCACAAGGTGCATGGCTGCAAGCTTCTTGATCATGCTCGTAACGCTTGCAGGGCTTACCGATAGGTGTGAGGCCAGATCGGAGGTCTGAGCCAACTCGCGATCTCCTAGTTGGAGTATGGCCTTCAGGTAATCCTGTACGCTCTGTGAAAGCTTCGTTCGCATTTGTTGATTCTTTCTGTCAATGGGCTTCTGTGAGCTAGAAATAGGTCGACACTCCGAGTTGTAGATGCCTGGAATAGACTGCTGGATTGTTCAGTACATCTTCAGTCCACACGTTCCTATAGTTCAATCTAACGATCGTTCCCGGTGATGGGTGATAGGCGAGAGCTAGCGTGCCGCCATAGGCCTCGTCGCCACTACCGGTTTTCTCTTCTGTTCGGGCAAGATGATAGTCTACATACTCCGCTCTAACGCAAGCAAATAGTGCACTAGCTGATGACGCTTCGCCTTGACCTCGCCAGAGACAATGGTTGACGTCGATGTATCCGCCTGCCTGAAGGTTGCCGTAGGAGGACTCAATGCTCTCAGGCAAGTCTAAGGTGACCATTGCTGCCTCCGCGCGGACATGCCACGGGGTGTGGAATGATCCGAAGGCGTAGTCTGCTGCTACGATGTGATGCATGAGTGTATTACCGACATCCAGACCACCATCAACGGTCTTGCTGTAGACGCCCGAGGCAAAGCTTAACCCTAACTCTCCAAGTGATGGCGTGGCAACTGCAAAACGTCCGCTTAGCATGGGGATGCCATTGAATCTTGTAGCGAACCTACCTTCATCGTCCTTGAAGGCAGGTAGCGACGTTCGCCGTTGGGTGTTGCTGACGATGCGCTCATTCAACCCGTTGGAGATGTAGACTTCGTAGCTAAGTGTCGCAAGATCAAGTCGACCCTTGCCAAGAACACCCATGCCGACCACACTCCAGGTGGCTGGTAGCAGGGTTGTGGCACTGAGTGGTCGGTCAACAAAATTCCATCGTGGTCCATCGTGATTCTGATTGAATCCGCCAATGGGCACCATGAGAATACCGCCACGAACAATGAAGGCAGAGGAAAGGAGAAGGTCGACCGATGCAAACTCCAGGTTAATCTCCTCTGTGCCGTTTTCAAACTCCAGCTCTGCCAAAAAGCGGATGTTATGTGCGGGTGTCGACGATGCAAACAACGTAAACCGACGTGCCTGAAAGCTCATGCCATTGCCAATGTCTGCTTCTGCAGAGGCCTGCAGGTTTGCTTCTACATAGCCCCCTAACCCCAAAGCCGATGTCGGACGCATGGCAAAAGGGCGTGCATACACGGCATCGGTATTCATGAGCAGGGTATCGTGAGGTGCCTGGATGTTTGCATCGGTGCTGTCAACACGAGTTGCACGTGCGTTGTTGACGCTAAGGAGTGACGCAGTTGCAAGGAGCAAACAACGGATGGTAACAGCCAGAAGGCGAGCGTGAGGTCGTCGAGTAACTATGCGATTTGTAATCATGGTCTT
>JAGFIZ010000081.1 GCA_024103135.1 Bradyrhizobiaceae bacterium
CGTGCATTCTCTTGCATGATGCGTTTGAACTCGGATACCTGTGGTGCATCCATGCTCCCATACTTCCGCCGCCAGATGTAGATCGTGTGCTGCGACACTTTATACTTCTTCGATATCGCTGCCACACCGTGTGCGTGCGACTCTCGAACGATGCCGACGATTTGCTCGTCGCTGAACTGGCTCTTCTTCATCAGTCCTCCTTTGAGACTTACGTCTCAACTTAAGACTGGTCCGATTTTTTCACACCCCTCCAACTGCAGATGGCTTTTTCAAGAGTTTCCTCAAAGACTATCTATCGACACAACCGCACTTCATTCATCCTTTGCCAGTTCCCTTTCGATTTTCTATATTCATGAGTTATACTTTTCGTCGAACATATTATTGGGGTTACATGAAGGTCGTTGATTTCTACAGGTATATCATCTGTATCCTTGCCATGGTAAGCACCGCAGGTAGTATCAGTGCGCAATGTTTAGGCCAAGACAGCCTTGACTGTGAGTGCTTGGAAACGCGAATCTGCAATATGACCATTTGCGTGGCTGGGATGAATCACAATATCACGATTGAGTATTGCCAGCAGTTGCCGGTGAGTGGCTACATCCGAAACCCGTGTACAGAACCATTCTGTTATAGGCCAGTCGACCAGGTCACTTGGATCAAACGGATTTGTGTGCCAACGGCGATACAAGGTGTTGGAGCCCAGGTCATTTACAACGGAATCATCAAGGCGACGAATCTCTGTAGTGATACCTGTTTCGGAGCGACGATTCCCAATTGCAGTATGGGATCTACGGGACCGTGTATTGGAGGAGGGCCTGCGACAAGCTTGACGGCCTATTGCCATGTCATGGCATTCCCGCGATGTTATCGCTGGGTCGCCGGTTGCCTTGAAGCCTGTGATGGTGACGCTTGCAATCAGTATTGCTTTGCCGAGTGGCGGTATTGCAGTCTGAACAACAATTGTGTGCAGTGTTTGGTTACAATATGTAGCGACAAAACATTCACTCAATGCGATCAAGGTTGTATGAAAGTCGATTGCACAGACCTAAACACTAATGGATGCGCCCCATGAGATTAAGCATTACTAATCGTTCTGTTGACACTGTTCACCATCGTGCAACTATGGTTCGTTGGTTTGGGTTTATCCTCACACTACTGGTTGTATTAGCCCACCCATATTACAGCTTTTCTCAAACAGCGAGGGCCATATCTGTACGCCACTTGGTCAGCTCAAGAGATAACGGTGGCAATAATGCGGTGATCGCAACGGATGGTGACAATCGCATCTGTATTTCCGGTTCTTATGGCATCCTGCGATCAACTGATGCCTATAGGCATCTGTATGCTGTTCAAACACCGGAGCAAGCAGACTATTTCGCAGACTTTTGCGCATGTAATGTTGTCAGGCCCGGGTGTTTTATTGCAGCAGGCTCGTATACGGACCAAGTCAGCGAGAGAACCATGCTCTCGTATGATGGCGGTATAACGTGGGAAACACATCCCGACCTGCCTGGATTAAAGATGCCCGGGAGCTTTGGGATGCAGTTTCCAGGCGATGGATTTGGTAGGGTCGGGTTTTACTACACTAACGACTCCGGCAAATCATTTCGTCATATCTCGCCACCAGACTCTCTTCCACAGCTGGGAGACCTGAGGAAGTATCGCTACATCGGTCAAGGGCGCTTCATCATAAGGGACAATAAAGGTGGTATCTGGTTTGAGGCAGATATTGCCGGGGACACGATCGTACAGTCTTCGCTTCCCTCTGAACTCCGTGAAGTCTTTCAAGCAACGGATGGCTCACTCGTCGGCTTCGAACAACGAGGTCCCCGCTCGGTGTTTAGACGACAGACTTCACCCAACGGTACGTTTGACGAGATTGTTTATAGAGATCAAGCAGGAGCATTGCTAGATTCCATTTGGGTAAGCAAAGTCGAACAGATCAAAGGCGGACCACTACTGTGTTACCTTGGTATCCGCAACGACAAACTACTTGCGATTACCGGCGATGATGCCTGGGAGGTACCGCTTAACGGACACATTCCAGGTGCAACACAATGGGGGTCAATCAAATGCTCGAATTCGAACTCGTTCTTGATCTCCCTTGCTGGAGCAAGCGGAAATACTCTCGGCATGGTGTTGGTCGACGTTACCAATCGGTCGGTTCGTGTCTTACCGTCCCATTCGCTTACGAGTTTTGATTTCGACCTGCTGACTGACAGTCTAATGATCGATTTTGATGATAGGGCTGCAACCATAGTAATGTATGACCTTGCTGCTGAAAGAGCCGAATTGATCGGCACTGTGACTGATCCATACGATAGACAAATTTTTGTAGCAATTGACAAAGCAGTGTTGCTTTCCGATAGGCCAGTCTTTGTTGACTACAGTGGTGATGTGTTCGAAGTCGACTCATCGTTACGATGTGTGCTGCGGTGCCAGGCTGCTACGGGACGTTCTGGCTGGCTGGAAAACCACAACTCGACAACGGTACCAGCTGGCACAAGTCTGATCTGGCCCGATACGAATGCCATCATTGCTGGTGGTAGACAGTTACAACGGATTGCTCCTGACGGCGTCCGCACACAACTGCGAAGGGATTCAACCTCGTCTTGGTTGCGTACGAGCTGGGGGGAGGAGTTCGCAGGACATCGAGCGTTGGTACACCGCACGTCTGATAGTGCAAAGTACGAGACTCTTGATGTGCCTTGGTCGAATAGTGGGGTAACAAGTGCGGTAATTGGACACCTGGTTGAATGCAATGACGGGGCGCTGTTGGCTGGCCTGCGAGGTTTCCGACAAGAGAAGAATAACATTCCGATGGACACCGTTGAGGGTGGACTTTGGCTATCCCACGACCATGGTCGCTCGTGGTCCAAGGTCACATACCCAGTTGCCGGACAGATGATCCTGGCGTTGGAGAAACGTACTTCCGACGGGTCGGTCTGGGCGACTGTTACCGATGCAGTCCGAGGCAGCTGGACCGAGACAGACAGCAACGGTGTCGAGAAAGAAGTTGCCTATGTTACTACCATCAGCAACCTCAGCCTCATCCGTTCCACGGACAACGGTGTTACGTGGTCGGTAGTCAACACGCAGTCAACTAACGCTGCGTGGCGTGCCAATATCAGCAACGCAGCATTCTATGGTGAAAGTACCGTTGCTTGGGCTGCATGGAATGGTGTTTACTGGTCGGACAATAACGGAGCAACATGGCGCCAGGTCAAGGGGCTTCCGTTTGGCAAGTTGGTAGTCTCGCATGTAATGTTCGACGGAAGTGGAAATCTCTGGATCAGTACGAGCGAAGGCATTTATCAGGTGCCGAACTCCGCATCAAGTGTGGCCGATGATCAGCAGGTAACGTCGCCCACCTTCTGGGCCGAGACTTTTCCCAATCCAAGTGGTCGCAACATCACATTGCGTCTGCACAATCTGGACTACATCACGGGTGATATCTCTACACTCAAGATCGTCGACATCGTCGGACGCACTGTCCTTGATCTCCGTGAGCAGGCACAAGGCAGTCGTCCCTCCGGCATCGTTGATATTCCCGTCGATCTAGGTGCGGATGCGCACGGTGTCTACATGCTTGTCGCTCAAGCCCACAACCGCTCATTTACCTGGCCGATGTGTGTGGTCAAGGAGTAACGACTTACGAGAGTTATAAACCGGTGGTCGATACGAACACGCCTTGGTCCGACGACAATAGATAGAGCTTGTTCTGCTTATCGACAACTCCTTGCGTTACCATCCAACTCAAACCGGTAAATCCGGTAAGTGTCAGGGGGCTTGTTGACGAGCGGTCTACGTTGCTAATGGTAAAGCCGTTGCTGCCGTTATGGTTGATGGCGCGATTGTCGCTCGTGAACACGAAGCCTGGTGCGACCTTCGTGACTTCGGTGAATGATGCGCCGTTGTTGCGCGATTCCTGGTTGGTGACAAAGTTGTCAGTACGGGCATAGATGGTGCCTTGCGCATCCTGCACCATCCACACATAGTTGGTGCTGCGCTGTAATTCGGAAAGCGTGCCGGAGGATGTGATGCGTGAGAGTACGCCGTTGGTATGCTTGCCAAGATCGTCGCGGTAGTGCGTGACCGACACCAAACAATCTCCGTTGCTCAAACCAATCACCACTGGCGTTGCTAGCCATCCAGATCCTACAACTGGAATGTCGGGCATGGATACGGACTTCCAGGTGGTGCCATTGTCGCTTGATGAGTAGGAGTACTTTGTTCCAGCGACAACCATCGAACCCGTTGGTGTTGATGCGAAGCCGCTGAATGACTCAAGGCAACCCATGGTTGTCCATCCCGTCGTACCGCGTGCAAACAATCCCTTGTCAGCCAGCATCATGAGATCCTGTCCATTGCGCAATCCTATCGCGCCGATCTCTGATACCGTCCTCATCCCGCCTGGCGCAAACGTCGATCCGCCATTTTGCGATACAGCAACACCACCACCTTTAACCATCCCGCTAAAGCCCACGGCAATCGTTGATCCACGCATGGCCAGACAGCCACCTTGTGCAAACAACACATGTTCCCACGTGATGCCGTCCTTGCTCTTCATCAGTCGCACGTCGGCACCTATCGTAGACTCTTGCGTCGCTATCGAATACAAGAAACCATCGCCCCCTTCCACAATCTTTTTATGGAAAGGGGCTTTGTTGAATGGACTCAGGTTGGTGAACGAGTTACCATGGTTGCTGCTTGACCAAAGGCCACCACCGTTGGGCACGTAGTAGAGCACATCGCCGTTGCTTCGTACAACGGGCTGTCCACCATAATTGGGTAGCACAGCAGGATACTTCTCCCACGTCTCACCGTTATCGGTGGAGTAGCAGAAGGCTGTTGTGCCGGAGCAATACATGGTGTTGGCAGCGCCCCAGGCAATGCCTCCATTTGACGGGAGATTGACGGTTGTCCAGGTGACTCCATGATCGGTCGTGGTCGAGGCCACGATGCTCGACGGATACTGCACCATGCGTACAAAGGCCTGTCCACTTGGCGATACATCTAGCGTTACGGATTCTATCCAATTGCTGGAGAACACAAAGGTCGTGTTGATTGGAGTGCTGTTCAGCGTAGGCAAAACGTACAACGTTTCGTCCGTCATGACGTAGACCTCGCCGTTGCCGCCAACGGCGGCAGCAAGGATATTGCCTATTGCTGGGTAGACAATCGCAGCCCCGCCCGAAGCAGGAACTACGCATAGTTTGTTGTTGATCACTGCCAGGACCGACCCATCTAGCATCACGTCGACGCTTGCCACATCTCCGCCGGTGTAGGGCAAACTTGTTACCTTCTCAACAACTACAGACGTCCCCTTGGGATCACTGGGCTTGGGATCGGTAGACGTTGAGCAGGCCACTAGCACCAGGCACATTGCGCATGGAAGGAGTAGGCGGAGGGTCATGAGCATTCCTTGCAGAGGTTGACATGGATGTAGCTAAACGTCAGCCAAGAGCACCAAACAGCACTGATCACCATCATTGCAAAGGCGAGATACGATGGCGCTGCGACGTGGAAGACGTGGCGTGCAAAATACTAGCCGCAGGGTCATCCTACTATGGACAGCAGCGGTCGCACGATTATTTTTTGGGTTAGACCACACAATTCAGGTATCTTTGTTGTCTTTTCCTGATTTCACTAAACACAACCATGGCCGACATCTCGAAAGTCCGAAACATTGGTATCAGTGCCCACATCGACTCGGGCAAGACTACGCTTTCGGAGCGCATTCTGTTTTACACCGGTAAGATTCACGCTATTCATGAAGTTCGTGGTAAGGACGCCGTAGGCGCCAAGATGGACTCCATGGACTTGGAGCGCGAAAAGGGCATTACCATTCAGAGTGCCGCCACGTATTGTACGTGGGGTGACTACAACATCAACCTGATTGACACTCCGGGTCACGTTGACTTCACGGTAGAAGTAGAGCGTGCACTTCGTGTGTTGGACGGTGCAGTACTCGTGCTCTGCTCGGTTGCTGGTGTGCAGTCACAGTCGATCACGGTTGACCGTCAGATGAAGCGTTATAGCGTTCCACGCTTGGCCTTTATCAACAAGAACGACCGTTCAGGTGCAAACCCTGATCGCGTGATGGCACAGCTTAAGGAGAAGCTGCAGCATAACCCGGCCTTTGTATCCTACCCGATAGGCCTTGAAGACAAGCTTAATGGCGTGATCGACGTAGTCACCATGCAAGCTGTGTACTTCGATGGCGACAGTGGCGAAGAGATTCGCCGTGAAGCCATCCCTGCAGAGCTGCAAGAAAAGGCCAACGAACTACGCCACAGACTTATTGAAGTCGCCGCTGACTATGATGATCAGCTCATGGAGAAGTTCTTGATGGACGAGCAGCCAACCACCGAAGAGTTGGTTGCAGCAATCCGCAAGGGAACCTTGTCGCTTCAGATGACGCCTGTCTTCTGCGGTTCTGCATACAAGAACAAGGGCGTTCAAGTGTTGCTTGATGGCGTTGTAAGCTTCTTGCCAACACCATCCGACGTCAAGAACGAAGCTCTGGATCAGGACAAGAATGAAGAGAAGATTGTCCTCGAGAGCGATCCATCGAAGCCACTTGTGATGCTCGCATTCAAGTTGGAAGATGGTCGATACGGTCAGCTTACCTACATGCGCGTCTACCAAGGCACGGTCAAGAAGGGCGATACCATTCACAACATCGCCAATGGCAAGAAGATTAAGGTGCCACGCCTTGTACGTATGCACGCTGCCGAAATGCACGACATCGAAGAAGCCCAAGCAGGCGACATCATCGCCATGTTCGGTGTTGATTGCGCCTCGGGTGATACGTTTACTGATGGTAACGTGAACTACTCGATGACGTCGATGTTCGTACCTGAGCCAGTAATCGAACTTGCTGTTAGCCCGAAGGACAAGGCAGGTCAGGTGAACTTCTCGAAGGCACTCAACCGCTTTACTAAGGAAGACCCGACGTTCCGTGTTACGCGCGATGAAGAGAGTGGCGAGACCATCATCAAGGGGATGGGCGAGTTGCACCTTGACATTTACATCGAGCGTATCAAGCGCGAGTACAACACCGAAGTCGTCGTTGGACGTCCAAAGGTTGCCTTCCGCGAAGCCATTTCGCAGCGTGCTGAGTTCAACTACACGCACAAGAAGCAGACTGGTGGATCGGGTCAGTTCGGTCGCGTAGGTGGCTTCATCGAACCACTCCCGCTTGATGCAGTAGAAACCTACGAGTTTGTCGACGACATCGTGGGCGGTGTGATTCCACGTGAATACATTCCTGCTTGCGACAAGGGCTTTAAGGAAGCGATTCTTGAAGGATCGCTCATCGGTCAAAAGGTTGTTGGTGTTCGTGTAACGATCAACGATGGTGCAACGCACGCTGTGGACTCATCTGAGCAAGCCTTTAAGACTGCCGCACTCATGGCCTTCCGTGAGGCATACGAGAAGGCGAAGCCAATCATCCTCGAGCCAATCATGAAGCTTGAGGTAAGTGCACCAGAGGAGTTCCAAGGTACTGTTATCGGTCAGATCAACCAGCGTCGTGGTGTAATCATGAACACCGAAACCGAAGCCAACTACGTTACCGTCGAGAGCGAAGTGCCGCTGACGGAAATGTTCGGCTACTCAACCGACTTGCGTTCGGTTACTCAAGGCAAGGGTGAGTTCTCGATGGAGTTCGCCAAGTATGCCCAGGTGCCGCGCAACATTCAGGACGAGATGGCCAAGGAGTACCAGAAGAAGCGCGCCGAAGGAAGGTAATTCAGCTTCACTTCCTCGACCAGACAATAGGCATTTTCAACGGCATTGCGCATTTCGTGCGATGCCGATTTCTTTTTTCCTGCTTTCGGTCTGCAGGTCAGGGGGCGGAGGTATCCCTGGTTATAGCCGGAGTCAAGAAACGTACATTCGACAAACGGGCACAATTGGGCTTGAGTACCTCAAAAAGTTTCCTGTTAAGATGACGAAATGAATGGGCTTGACTGGAGGGGTGTGAAAAAATCGGACCAGTCTTAAGTTGAGACGTAAGTCTCTAAGGAGGACTGATGAGGAAGAGCCAGTTCAACGACGAGCAAATCGTCGGCATCGTTCGTGAATCGCACGCACACAGTGTGGCAGCGATATCGAAGAAGTATAAAGTGTCGCAGCACACGATCTACATCTGGCGGCGGAAGTATGGGAGCATGGATGCACCACAGGTATCCGAGCTTAAACGCATGATGCAAGAGAATGCACGCCTGAAGAAGCTGGTCGCAGAACGTGATCTCGAAATCGAGATCATGAAAGAGATCAACGCAAAAAAATGGTAGGCATACAACAGAGGGTCCAAGGAGTGATGTATGCCATGAATCGAGGTCTTGGACAGCGGCGAGCATGTTGGCTGATGAATGTTTCGCGCAGCATGGTCACGTACAGTCATCGGCAGCCGGTGAAAGACAAGCCGATACGTGCTTTGATCGACAGCGTTGTTGCACAACATCCGTCGTGGGGCAAGCGATTGATCTTTGGTTGGATCCGTGAGCTTGGACATGCATATACCGAGTGTAGTGTGTTCCGTATCTACCGACAAGCCGGCTACGCGGCGCAATGGCGCAAGCGTACTCGCAAGATCAAACGCAATCAACGCATCAATCCGATTGCCGCGCGTGTACACGACGTGTGGTGTATGGACTTTGCCGAAGACCGATTGATGAACGGAAGAAAGCTCATGGCT
>JAGFIZ010000006.1 GCA_024103135.1 Bradyrhizobiaceae bacterium
ATGGACGTAGAAGGTGATGTGCTCATCAACGATAACTACACCGGCAATGTTCGCATTAATGCCGGTGCTGGCACAGGCGGATATGTAGCCATTGGCGAAGGAACCGGTGGTAATTCTAATGTCGGCATTGGTATGGTGCCTGCCGGGCCGTATTCATCGGGTCACGGAGCTCCGGTTAACGCCAACGCACTCCTTGATGTAAATGGAGTAGCAGGCACAGCTAACGTGAGAATGGCTTCGTTAGCAGCAGCCCATACTACACCGTACGATGCAGCATTCGACCAATTTGTGATTGCCGACAACAACGGTGTACTTCGTGGTTTTGATGCAGTAGCCGAACAGGGTGTTTCACTAATGAATGAGGGTGGCAATACCTACTGGCGCTTGGGAGGTCTTGCAAACACAGACGTACCATTCCTAGCAAACCGCTTTGTTAATATCGGCAACTTCGACCTTACGTTAACCACCAACGGTGGCGCTAGCAGCCTAGCAGTGTTTAACGGTGACGCTGCCAATGGCTCGATAGCCCTTGAGTCGTACGGTACCGGACTGGTAACCGTAAATACAACGGGTAATGAAGATGTACAACTTGGCAATGGTATCGGCACTGCCGGTAACGTAGGCATTGGAATGGCACCTGCCGGACCCTACCTTTCTACACATGCAACAAATCCGTACAACGCCGACGTTGTGCTAGATGTCAACGGTACTGGAGGAACACCCAACGTTCGTATTAGCTCGCTGAGCGCCGCTACAACTACTCCGTACCAAGCAGCAACCGACGGTATAGTGCTGGTTGACAATAACGGAGTCCTTCGCAGAGGCGTGTTTGATGTAGAGCAAGGTCTTACGTTTGCAGACGAAGGTGGTCAAACAGCACTGCGTTTAGGGTCACTAGTACAAGGTACCGGCGCAGGAAGCAACCCGCTTGAAGCAGACAGATATGTAAACCTTGATGCATACAGCTTGATAGTAAACCGTGGTGCTGGTGCCGACCCGATGCTTGATGTAGATGGTGGCGCTGACGCTATTACTGCAAACGCTGCTACCGTTTCAGTAACAGGTACAACATCTGTGGGTGTAAACACTACCGCCGGTACCGGCGCAGTGACCATCGGTAACGATGGTGGCGTAACCATTAACTCCAACGGCACAAACCCAATTACTATAGACCCTGGTGTAACAACAAACAGACTGGTTGTTAACAACCTACCAACTGCTGTTGGCACCGAGGACGTGCTAATGATTGATTCGCCAAACAACCAAGTGTTCCGCTTCCCAGGCGCACCAGGGATTACCATCATTCGCAAGACAGCAGATGAATCGGTTGTGAACAGCACAGCACTCCAAGACGACGATGATTTAGTTGCCAATCTTCAGCCGAATTCATCGTATGAGATCGAAGCAGTAATTCACTTCTCGGGCGATGTGGCCCCTTGGGCTAACATGCGCGCTGCCTTTACCGGTCCCGAGTTAGCGGCAGTTGACTTCTCGTACTCTGCAACTATGAGTGGAGCACCTCTTGCACCATCGTATGCACAGGGAGATGACTCGCCACTCACACCAATTCCTGTAGATGGTGTAACACCTACTGCACGAGTGACGGTGATCTTTAAGGGGCTGATTGCCACTGATGCTGTTGGAGGTCCGCTTACCTTTAGATGGGCGCAAGACATCGCCGGTGCAGCAACCACCACCGTACATCAAAATTCTTATCTCAAAATCACGCGCATTAACTAAGCGCACTGAACGAACCTGAACGTGAAAACAATGGAGAAAATCAACATGAATCGCACGCTCAACTGTTTGCTCGGAGCCGCAGCTCTTGCCGTGACTCTGGCAGCTACGGCTTCGGCCCAAACCGGCTCGCTGCAAGGTAGGCGAACAATCCTTAACGATGCCGGCACAACGCCAACAACGTATAACCGGATTACGCTTACCACACCGGCCGATGCAACGCTTACCGGTGACTATCAGCTCTTGCTTCCGCCGAACGATGGTAATGCAAACGACATTATCTATACGCCTGACGGTACAGGAACGCTGGAGTTTACCGACGGCAACGGACTGTTCTGGCGGCTACTAGGCAACTACACTACAACACCGTACAACGGCACAACAGGCAACTTTGTAGGTACCCAAGATGCACAGAACTTGGTAATTCGGGCAGGTGGAGCAAACTCCATTCAGTTCTGGAATGGCACGGCCGGAGGAACACAAAAGATGATCCTCGATGCAAACGGCAATCTTGGCCTGGGTGTAACCCCGGGTGGTTTCTACATGATGGAGATTGCCGATGCAACTTCTACCTACCACGGTTTGGCTGTTACTACAACACTCGCCGGTGGAATAGGTGGATACTTCCAGGCAACTAGTCCGGGGAGTATTGCCTTGGTTGCTGATGCATCCGACGTAGGACTACAAGTCGGTGCAAGCACCGATCCTGTAAATGGTGTTGAGATTGATGCAAGTGGAATTGGTGTCCTGATTAACCACAGCGGCTCCGGTGCACCGGGCGTTGGTATTAGCATGGACGGGTCCACGGTGGGACTGCTCATAGAGAATGCAACCACAGCTATTGATGCGGAAGGTAATTCGTTGCTGCATGGCGACGTTGAGATTGAGGACGACGGCTCAGGAGTCGGGTCAGATAACTCAACCCGCCTACTTGTAACTGCCGGCTCTGCTCAAGGTACAAACAACATCTTTGTGGTTGAGAGCAACTCGGGTGACAATCTCTTCCGTGTTGATATGAACGGAACTGATGCGCGGGTAAACGTTGGCAACAACGCCATGCGTGGTTTGTTCTTTATTAACAACGGTGTACCAAACGGTACAGCTCGGATGCGCCTAGAAAACTCAATGTCCGGTACCGAAACATTCGAGCTACCAGAGATTGAAGCTGCAGGACAGTTTGCAATGGCCGACGACCAAGGAAACCTTGGTGAGGTACTTGTTAGTCAGGGTGACAATCTCCGTGCAACATGGAACGGAGGCACTAACCTGGCCGAGCAAGGCGTAAGCCACGAAAATGAGAGTGGTAACTGGCGTTTGCGTCTCGGCTCAACTAATGATGGCAACGTGCCCATTACTGCGGCACGTTACGTCCGTATTAGTACTGGCTCACTAGCCTTTAACGATGGTACGAACACGCTAGTTGGTTTAACCGGCGGTGCTGTAACAATTAACGCTGTAGGAACGGCAACAACGCAGATTGGCAATGGTGTCGGTGCCGGTTCAAACCTTGGTATTGGCGAAGCTGCACTTGCAACACACCTTGTAACCATAAACGGAACAGCACAGACTGCTGCATCGGCCACACCAAACGTCCGCATAGACCACCTAGGTGGCGCAGCGTATACAACAATGTATGTTAACGATGCAAACAATGGCTTGGTAACATCGGACGTAAATGGTGACCTGATTAAGTACGACGAAAACACTGTCCTTAATCCATTTGCATGGCTAACAACGGGCAACACTATTGTTGGCGGTAATAACATACTCGGAACGCTAAGTGCAAACGATATTGACATTCGTACAAACAACACCACAGCAGCAACGGTAAGTGGTAGCACACAAAACATTGGTATTGGTACTGCTACCACGACAACTGACAGGTTGGTAGTTAACAATACGATTAACGTAGTTGGAACAACGTATAATGGCGGTGATCCAGCATACCGAGTCAACGGCAACAACTTCCTCTGGGAGGGGGCTGGTGGTACGGATAACACGTTTGTAGGTAATACCGGCAACACCGCTGTTACGAGCACACTAAACACGGCCGTAGGTCGGGGTGCGGGTAGGTCCATAGCTGGGGGTGGCGGTTTTAACACAGCCCTTGGCGCACAGGCACTCTTCTCGGCTACTACCGGTGGTTCCAACGTGGCCATTGGTACTTCGGCTAGTTTTAACAACG
>JAGFIZ010000029.1 GCA_024103135.1 Bradyrhizobiaceae bacterium
CGTTGTGAATCGGCTACTAGGGCAGATCTTTGAAAGCACATATCTGCTAACAGCCAGTGATAGTTGATAGTTGTGTATCGTAGAACTTCAGAAAACCGTTGAATTCCTGACCGTACTCAGGAGTTCAACGGTGTTTCTGTTAGAAGATTTCGAGTTGCAATGGAGCATTGTCGGGTGGAGCATGCGACCGGCCCCAGTATGTACGTATGGCCGACATCTGTTTCTCCGTTATGGTAAGAATCGACACCTTCCCTTGCGTTGGTAACATGTCCTCTACCCTCCGAACGTGAACGCTTCCGTTCTCCTCCGATGCGCAGTGCCTCACGTACACACTGTACTGCCACATGGTAAAGCCGTCCTTTACGAGCTTCTTATGAAAATGCGTGTAGGCTTTGCGTTGCGATGCCGTCACCACTGGCAAGTCAAACAACACCATTACCCACACGGCTCGGTACTCGCTTATGCGTGGAACTGTGGGAGGTCCAGAGCGCCTACGTCGCCCGCTAATGCTTGAACGAGTTGTGCGCATAATACCTCTGCAGAGTTGGAAAGGGGCCGACGTATTCCGCGATGGTAGACGTCGAGGACAAGTAACCCAAGTATGTGTCGCTTGTGCTCCGGCTTGAGCATAAAGAGCTCAGGTTGTGCTGCACAATACCTCAACACATGAGCATCAACGAACGGTCTGTATGGCTCCATCATGTCGTCTGCCAATGCATAGGCATTGTACCGATTGGAATGATGTATGCCTAGCGACGGGTGGAGTCCTGCCCGAACAAGACTTCGAGCAACGGTCGAACGTAAGACGGCATACCCGTAGTTGAGGATGTTGTTTGGGTACTCCCCTTCTGGATCACGTCCTACACCATAGGGCTTGAGCATGGTTTGCCAGTACACCTTGGCAGCTGCTGCTTCACGATTGGTCCTGTCGGCAGTATATACTTGCTCGGCATAACGATCCAACGCGGCCGATGAATGACCGAAGGCGCGTAACACAGCCCCCTGATTCTGAATCTTCTGGCGGACAACTGCCTGCCAGATACGCTTCTGCGATGGCAATGAACAATGCATCTGAACGCGCAGCCGCTCTGCATGGAGCGTGTTGCCTTCCAGGGGTAAACACAATGCCGTTGGAATGAATTGCTCGTTGCAAACGGTAACGGCAACACATTCCCGCGCTAGGCGGGAAAGTGCTGCCGTTGAGATGGTGCATTGTGTTGACTCAAGCTCCAGGTAGCCGATATCTTC
>JAGFIZ010000044.1 GCA_024103135.1 Bradyrhizobiaceae bacterium
GTCACGGTTGCCCTTCCACGTGAGGGCCTCGCCGCAAGCTTCGTGGCGTGTCAGAAATTCATCGAATGTCATCGCCCCTCTCCCTCGACCAGTTGTAAAATCTCGTCAGCCGTGAACCGCTCTCGGACCATGTCGCATTGGGCAGCCCGAGCCGCAGCAAAAGCAGCCGCATCAGCCGTAGCAGCCGCAGCCCGACCCGCATCCCAAGCAGCAACCCGACCCGCATCCCAAGCCGCATCCCAAGCCGCAGCCCGACCCGCATCCCAAGCCGCATCCCCAGCCGCATCCCAAGCCGCATCCCTAGCCGCATCAGCCGCAGCCCGACCCGCATCCCAAGCAGCAGCCCGACCCGCATCCCAAGCCGCATCCCAAGCAGCATCCCAAGCAGCATCCCTAGCCGCATACCGAGCCGCATCCCTAGCCGCAGCCCTAGTCGCAGCCCAAGTCGCATCCCAAGCCGCATCCCTAGCCGCAGCCAGTTCTTCGTCTGTCGCCTTGCCTACGACGTACCGTTCGGCTACCTCAACGGCATTCCGTGACCGTACATCGTTCAACAGATCCCACACCTTGTGCCCATCAGCCAGTGGCGTATGGCGTACGAAGTCACAAGCAAGCAACCGCAACTTCGACTGGTCGCACGGCACTCGTTCGAGTATCCAGAGCATCCACTCAGGGCGTTGGCATTCGTTCCATGTGGCTACGAAGTCACGGTTGCCCTTCCACGCGAGGGCCTCGCCGCAAGCTTCGTGACGCGTCAGAAATTCATCGAATGTCATCGTCATCACTTTTCTCCTCGCCATCTATCGGGTGGCGTCCGCGCATTGTCGATGGTCATGCGTACCGTTGCTGTGTGTGTGTGAAAACGTGTGGTTAATTTGGCTTAATGCGTGCTACGATTGCAGCTACAATTTCTTCGGCTGTGTTTCGCGAGTCGAATTGTAACCCCTTCGTTGTCGAATTGAATTTTCCATCGGTGAAATCGACATCACAAATAACTACGTCCAAGTCAACTCGGCCGTTTTTTTCTGGGTTGCCCGAATGATCCGCAACGCGGATAGTCGCGCCATCCGCTGTGGTGAAATATTTGTAGCTGCTTGGCTTGCCGTATAACCGCTCTAGCCTATCTAGTACGTCTTCGCGTAGATCGTTGCTTTTTGCGTTGACAGCAGGGACCGTACGGGTTTCGATTATGCAGTTTTCGTCAGTTTCTGAGTCGTAGCAGTCAATGGAGACCTCTACAGGTACGTTTTGCGTATTGCGGTAGTTTTGGTACTCCCACATAATCGAGCTAAGGCTTTCGGTTTCGGTCACTTCGACGGGCTCGAGGTCAACAAGTAATGTGTAGGTTTTCATCTCTTTTCTCCTCGCCATCTTTCGGGTGGCTTCCGCGCATTGTCAATGGTCATGCGTACCTGTTATGTGTGCAATATACACACCACTAAGACAAAAGATTCACCCCTAACGCAAAATCAGTAAAAATACTTAATCTGCGTTAGGGGTCTTGTGTATGTCCTAGGAATTGACTATCCGGTGTATTGGCAGTTTTCCACGTGTAGATCGATGCCAATGCTCGCCGTGCTGTTCGTGTATGCGTTCAACGCGCCACCACTGCCAGAATACAGCAGCACCGCGTACAGATCGGTTCCCGGAGCCGCCGCATTCGTGGCGAAGTGCAGACCTTGCCCGCCGTTGATTGTCGGCACGGCCTCCCATTCAGTAGAGCTAACACGCTTGTAGTCGGCTTGCACCACGTCAATGATGCCAATGCGATTCGTGGGCGATGGGTCATAGACCGCACCCTCGGTTGGTACGGTCGTGCCGCTGTGATTGTACAGGATTATTCGTATGTCATTCTTTTTGATGTTGCCCGATGCGCTGGCAGTCTCGCGCAGCACCAGTTGCCTTATAATCGCGTGCTGCAACATGCCTTCTGTAACACCAGAAAACTGCATGACCTCGGCAACTACAGGCCACCAGATAGTAGGTGCGTCCTGTTCGAGTTGCGCCGATGTGGTTACGATGCCCGACGATCTGATGTCGTAGGCTAGCGAAGCATTTGGTGAGCAATTACCCATTGCTGTAACTCCTTGTTATTGGCCCCGTGCGGCCTCTCTGTTGCGTTTTTGCTGTCATACCCATACAAACCCCTTGCCATCGTCTGCCGGTGCCGTCTCGTCCTGTCCACATCGTTGCAGAGCACCCCAACAATAGCCTTGTATCGACTGCGGATGCGTGAACGTCGAAGACCCCGGCGCGGCACCTTGCGTAGTCTCAAGACGGAAGTCGACCCAATCGCCTACGTCTAACACAATTGGCACCGTGCCGCGGAGAACGCAGTCCCTCATTGCCGCGCCGTCACCCGTGATGTCCACGTCGCAAGCGTCGATGACCTTGTACAAGCTGTTGTTACGCCACACCTGTAACATGCACTCGGTAACGAGTTGCAGCGCGGCGAAGTTGATCTGAATGAACGCGCCGACTAGCCATGTGCCGTTTGCACCTTTCCACGTCCGATGTCGGAAGCCTATTGAGTTGGCGTATTGGTTGCCTGGCGATTGAATAACAGGATTCGAGAACGGTATCGCGTTGGTCAACGGGAAATCTAGGCTCGTCGTAGTGGCGATGTCCCATAGCCATGTTTCACCGTGTACAGACGTATAGTGCTTGGCGCGTTTCTCAGCATCGAGCATGGCACGCAGCAAGCCAAGATTGTTAGACTGTTGTTCTATGGTCGTAACATTATTTATGATCTGCGTCACCTGCGTTACCTGTTGCTGGTAGCTCACGATGGCACCGCCCGAGCCGCCACCATCACCACCTTCACGGAAGGCAAGGCCACCAGGCAACACACTACGACGCTCGACGGGATCGCTAATCGGCATGTCAATCTCCCCAAAGCAGTAGTTTCAGTTCCGTTGTTCCTGCGGCAATGTCCATTGACACCGACGTAACAAACGCATAGTCCCAACGCAGGTCTGGTAGCTTCGTGGTTATGTCTCCACTAATTAGCTGTACACGCTCGCCTAGCATCGACAACGTGCCGTCTGCACCTAGCTCAGATGTACGCCACGTTATTGTGACCTCTGCACTCGTCTGCCTGCCCAATGCTTCGACGAGCATTTGCGCCGTGCACAACGGTAAGCCCGTGTTAGCCTGCACTTCCTTCACCCATAGGGCGTAGGCCTCTTTCTGTGCATTCGTTACGTTGCTGGGCATCGTGCCACTGATAGCGTGGTCAACCTCAACGTAGTCCGATGACGTGTAGTAGATGCGCACCTTCTCGTGGCAACGCTGTGGTGTGTTGCTCACGAGCGAGCAAACCAGATTCGTTTCCACAACTCCATTGCTCACATTGTCGATGTACCGCTTGGTACTCGCGTCCACGTCATTGCTGCCGCGTGTGTCCGGCAACACGGACGGCAGATTGTTTACCTGCTCCATACGCACCGTGTACGAGCGGTCAGTACGCACTACACCACTGTTCTCTACGTAGTCGGTCGTGTTGCCTTGGCTTATGTATCGCGCTCGCACTTCTGCACGGCCAATCACAACGGGATCAATCTCCGTTATCTCGCTGATGTCTACAGCCGTATCCGTGTCGTTGAAGTGTGAGGCCGCAGAAGCGAAGCACGGGAGCACGCGCCATGTGATCTCCAGATATGGATTGCCACTGCCAGCGTTAACGCTTACCGTGTATGACACCTTCGCGCTCATACACTCGATGAAGTCTCGCATCCAATCCCATACGCTGTCATACCTGCCGATACCGAACTCATCAGATGCCGACCACCTACCACCAACGACTTCGCCAGAAGGCGTATAGACTCGCGTAATCAGACACGTTGTGTCCTCATCTAACATGCTGCCAACGGTGCGCGGATAGCCCGTCGAAGATGCTGCGTAGAATCGTACGACCGTGTTCGCCATCTTTTCCAGCTGCGCCGTTGTGTCCATCCATGCCGACGGCAAGCTACTACCACGCCTGTTGATGGTGCCCGCCACCGCCGTGCCCATCGCTGCGGCAATTGAAGTCCAGAAGTACGCGAACGTCGATAACTCAAACCCGCTAGTAAACTTTGTGTGCTCATAGCGCGCACTCTGGTACGCGTCACTGCGGTTTACTGCACCGTGATTCACCTCCCACAAGACAGGGTACTTGTTGCCTGGCAGGTACGTCACCAGTGCTGTCGTTAGCTGCGTGCCCGTCATCGTCGAAAGCGTGCCGTACACCACGTCCACAAGGTCAACGCGGTAGCCCAACCCGTACGATTCGCGTGTCCACTTGCTCCCACCTAACACGGGCTGCACACCTGCAAACTCAAGCGTGTACGTGCCGCCACTTGTGCCGCGATCCGAGTATAGCAAGAACACATTACGGCCTGTACCATCGGTGCGCGTGCGCAAGTAGTCTTGAAACTCACTACGCAGCGTCTCCCACGCAAGCGTGAAGCCCCACGACGCGGGTTCCTGCAATCCAATAGGCACATCCTTGAACGCCTGAGCTAATGCATCGTACGCACGCAACGGGGCATCAACGGCAGTCGTAGCAAAAGAACGTATATCCGTGTCGTTCATGTTCGCGTCGTAAGGAATTACATCCAGACGCCACCGCCACGGCTGTCCCTTCGGTGTCCATGAGTGCCGGAAAATCATGACAAGCTGCGCACTTCCCAACGCATCGTTAGCGAACGCATGCCACTGTCAAACGAAGGTGATTCACCCCATGACCTCAGCGCGACGGGGTGGCACTTGGTTGTGTCTGTTGGATATGCACGCGAACCACCAACGATAGATAGCCAGTAGTAATAGCCCGATGCCGTGATGAATGCGGCCAGCGTGTCAATGTCCGTTAGGTCTGGCTCCGTTGCGTGGTCGTTGTACAGGTGCGGATAGGCGATGATCTCGAATACTCGTCGCCGCGTCGTGCCTGTATGCACAAGGTTCCCTGCCACATCCTCGCCGTTGTCTGGTGTGACAATATCCCACATACCTTGTTGTGCTATCGTGTACACGTCCAGAGAACTATAACCACTGTATCCGGCTACCGTTGTCTTGAGAACTTCCGTGTACGGCAACGTACCACTGTCTTGCGTGGCGCGGTGTATGGTGGCCTTCCAAGTTTCTATCATGTCCGCGCCCTTCTGATCTTGTCACGCTTAATGAGCGTGAGGAACTGGCCGGTATTCGGCGTTACCTCGTACTCATGTGACACATGAGTTACGGCGTCCATGTTGTCCATCCTGCGTCGCAGTGCGTGCATGTCCCCCCGAATATCTGTAAGCACCGACAAAACTAAGTTATCTGTCGACGTTGCAGCCGTCGTTCCAGCAGCACTCGCAACAATAGCTGCCTTAGCGCCATCAACACGGGCTGCACTAAACATCGTTTTCAACTCAGGAAACTCATCCAACGGCTTGCGTGCGTGCAAATGTTCGAATAATTTACGATGTTCACGTGTAACCGCTTGCGTGTGCACAAACTCACCTTTGTGTACCACGCCTGCGGTCTGATACTTGCCGCCGTCACCCGTGTAACCTCCCTCAGCAAACGACGCAAGGGCGCTGTTGAGTAGCGACTTTACCAGTTGCGTTGCAGCTAACGCCGCTGGCAATGCAAACGGCCCAAGGAATGAAAGGAACGACGCGATGATAGGTCCTGCATAGGCATCAATGAGTGCCCCTAACTGGTCTGCGACTACCTGCTTGATGGCTGCACTCGCATCCTCTGCCGTCGTGATGGCAGAAAGCAAGCCACTAGCCGCATTGAGGCCTATTTGCTCGATAGCTTGTGACTGCTGAGCAACGATCTGTTCGTTGAGCTTGCCTATTTCCTCGGCTCTTTGCTCTTCCGTGCCCGTGAAGTTCTGCCGTAGCTTGTCTTGTTCTGCAACCAACGCTTGAATGTTGCTCGTACTCTCTGCTAGTGCCGCCTTCTGCGCGTCTGCAATGCTTGACAATGCCCCACCTAGAGCCGTTCCAATGGCACCGAGTACGCTTGTGGTCTGATCTTCGAGTGCTGATAGCTGATCTTGCGCCTCTTGGTATGAAAGGTTGCCTTTCTCGAATTCTTCACGTATGCGTTGCGCGTCTTCTGCTATCTGACTGGTCTGTTCCTGCGCATCTGTGAGCGTGGCAACATCCATAACGCTGTCCTTCATGGCCTGCGCAACCTGCAAGGCAACATCATTCAAGCGTTGGTATGGGTATCGTGCCTTGTCTATCGCCTTGCCGAAGTTCTCTTCGATCTGCTTGCGCTGTTCATCGGTCAAATCAGCATTGCGAAGTAGCTGATCGCGTTGCCGTTCCAGTGCAACAACGTTTTGCTCAATGCCCTTCAGCGTTTCGCTGTTGATAAGGCCGATAGACTGGTCTTTGTAGGCATTGTTGATTTCTCGTATTGCGTCTAATCCTGCTTCACCTGCACGCGTGAAGACTAGTTGAACCTGCTTTTCAAACTCGGTAGCCTGATCGCCTGGCTTTGCCAGTAGCTCGTTAAGGATTCGTTCGCGTAGTGCCTTGATTTCCGCGTTTGCGGCGTCGGCATCGATCAAACCTTTGTCAACTTTGAAACGAATTGCCTCAACACCTTTTGTAAATGCGGGCACGCTCTCCACAAGGGCGCGTGCTTCCTCGTTGGCTTGCTCGCTTATGGCCTTTAGGCGTGCATCTACGCTTGCCTTGATGGCGTTAGCGCTTGTGTTGTACGCTGCCAATTGTTTGTCGGCCTGTTCAATGGCGTATTGCGTGAGCGCCGCTATGGATGTGCGCTGTTTCGCGTCAGCATCCAACAAAACATCCAGCCGCTTTGCTTGTGCCTGCGCTTCCAGCGTTGCCATGTCTACGACCTGTTGCCGCGCCTGCCGCTTTTGCTGTTCGTACAGGTCTGCCAGTTGCGCCTTTGCTTCGGGACCACCTGCACCACCTGCGTTAACGACTGCCTTCGCCGCGTCGATCTGATCTTGCAGCGCGGCACGGTCTGCCTCTTGTTGGATGCGTAGCAATTCCTTTTCTCGCTCGGCGGCATCGGTGATAAGGCTTGCGGTTAGCTGCTTTTCCAGCTCCAGCGTGGCACGTGCTGCGGCTGCTCGCTGTTGTGCTACTGCCTTTTGCCTCACGGGGTCAACGGCATACTGTGCTGCGTCTTGTGCGGCCTCTAGCTTAGCAAGTTCCTTGCGTGCCTGCACGGCTGCACCAACAAGACCTTTGCCGCCGCCTGCGATTGCAGCTATTAGCACTGTCAATTTTCCTTGCGCTGCGCTCATGGCCTTGTTGAATTGGTCGGCCATGAGGTTAAGGTCTTCACCTGCCTTCTGTGCTGCGTTACCTACCTCTTCGGTGCTCTCAGCTACCTTTGCATTCGTCTCTGCCAGACCGTCGCCGCTATCGCTTGCGTTCTCTTCTGCGTCGCTGATAAGACCTAGTGCCTTGCCAACGGATTCGGCAAAGCCTACGATAGAGTCCTTGACCTTTATTGCCGTCTCACCAATGGCAATAAGTGCGTTGCGTACTGGCTCGATGGAAGCCAACCACTCAACAAACTTTTTCGACAGCTCAACGATCTTGTCACGCAAAAAGCCGATGAACTCCACGAGCTTTGTCACTGCGCCAACGATAAGCCGTAGTGGAGCCGTAACGATTTTGATGGCCACCACCAACACGCCTTTTATCACATCGGCAAGCGTCTTGGTGATGGCCTTCAACGTGTCGAATGCACTGCCAGTATCACCGCTATCACCTGCGAGCCCTGCAAATGCTTCGCCCAACGGTTTGAAAATGTCGAACAGCGTCGAGCCCAGTTCCTTGCCAGCGTCGATGATAACGCCAATGGTGCTGACGATGTTGTCAATGGCTACCGTGAGTGCGCCGCTGACAAGTTTTTTGATCGTCTCGAAGAATCCTCTTGCCTCATCAAGACCACCACCACTAAACGCGCTACTGATGACCTCTTTTATCTTGCCGAAGCCTGCAATGATGGGGTCTAAGACGGGACGTATAACGTTGTTATACAGCGCGATAAGGCCCTGTCCAACATCTGTTGCAAGCGATTCGAATTGTCGTTGTAGTGCGGCCAATGGGTCTTGGTTCGCTACGTTATCCGCGATGGTCTGGCCTGCTTGCTCAGCACGCTTCTTTAGTTCGGCGTCGTCGAACGGCGCGCCAAACACTTTTTCGAAAAAGTCATTACCCAAGTCTTCAGCAACGGAGCCGCCGAAGATGGCAAGCAGCTTACCTTTCGTGGCCTCTGTTATCTGGCCTGTATCACTCGCCTTGCCGATGGCTTGTGTTGCCTGTTGCAGTACATCCTTGATGGATAGCGAGCCTTGCTCGCCTAGCTTGACGATGCCTTGCAACTGCGCACCTATCTCGCCGCCGAACTCGGCAACCTGTCCTGATAGATCACCCGCTTTAAGACGTATGCCGACTTCCTTGATGCCGTCGCCGATTTTGCCAAGATCAAACGCACCGTTCGCGCTTGCCTTGCTCAACACGTCGGCAAACTCAGTAGCCGATAAGCCCGCTTCCTTTGCGTTCGGCGTGAACTCTTTGAAAGCGTCTAACAGTCCGCCAACATCTTGCACCCCGTTCTGCGCAGCACCTGCGGCAATGTTAATTGCCTCATCGAACGACACGCCATACTGCTTGACCAATGGTAACAACTTACCGACTAGCTCCGGCGTTTCAACTCCGATGGTCTTGCCGAATGAATTAGCCTTTACCGCAGCGTCTGCCAAGAACTCTGGTGGCACGGCATCGCCTAACGTCTTGCGTAGCTCGCCTATGGTGTGAATGCTCTCACCGACGTTCTCCCCTAGTCCTTTTTCAAATGCAAGCTTCGCCTGTGCTTCAAGCACCTTCATCTCTTCCGCGCTCGCGCCCGTCTGCAACTTCAGCGTCTTCAAAGCTTCCGTTGCTTCGCGTCCCTTTTCCACGAGACCACCAATGGCACCACCAACGGCGGCAATTGCTGCACCTGCGGCGGCAACCTGCGGTATGGGAATGGCGGTGAGCAATCCACCGACGCCACCGCTTACAGAGCCCGCAAGACCACCGAGTTTGTCGGCTAGCCCGCCAGTTCCTTCGGCGGCTTTGTCGCCTGCCTTGCCTACTTGCTCAAGTGATTCGCTCAGCTGGTCGGCAGACTTCGCGGCCTCCTGTACGTCTGCTTTGATTTGCTCAGTACCGTCAACCTCTAGCTTAATGTCCTGCGACGTGCTAATACCTTCGATGGCATCTTGTGCCTTCGCAGCGGCCTTGACGACGTCCTTTACATCGAGCGTTAGTTTGTTCTCATAGACTGCCACGACGTTACCTCACAACGTTGTTAGGACGTGGCGGTTTCATCTTCGGCGTTTGGCTCATGTACCATGCACGCTCACCTTGCTCAGACGTCAGGTAGTGCGGTTGTTCTGTTGATCGTGCACGCTCTACAGCAAGCCACTCGTAATACTGAACAAGTGGCATGACAAGTATTTCCTGCACGCTCATACGCCAACGCTCGGCAAGCTCCATTGCTTCGGCAAGGACACGTTGCAGTGGTGGCAGAAGGTGCGTGTAGTTCTTTGGCGCGTACGCTTCGCTACGTGGGTCGCTCCAGAGGAAACCCCACTTGTCGCGGCGTTCGATAGCCCACACGCCCCACTGTTGTATCTGCCAGAGCCTAAACATGACCGACGCCATAACCTTTGCGAAAGTTGTTGATGTACTCGGCGACCTCACGCGCCGTTGTATCCATCCAAACATCTGACGAAGGAACGATAGTATTCCAACGCTTGCGCAACTCTTCCGGCATCGTCTCCACGTCTGCCGTGCCGATAATGATGCCGATACCCGCTTCCAATCCTGTCTTCGTTTCCGGCCAATCCTCGATGCTGAAGTACAATATCCTCGCAAGCTCCGGCACGGTGGTAAGGAACGTTTGGTAGTTAGCGAGCAACCGTTTGGCTGCTTGCTCCATTGCATCGTTCATCGGCAGTTCCGCGCCCTCGTTATCCTCGCGATAGCGGTACTGTATACCCTCAGCTATGCGGCGTAGCTCAGATTCGTTGTACTCACCATCGCTTGTCAAATACATTAGCAAGTCTGGACACTTGGCAATGGCACGCCCTACGCGCTCCTTCCATTCGCTTTGCACGTGCGCTTGCAAGAACTCTTGCGTGCGCTCGTAGTAATCGCGCAGCACATGTTCGTTGCGTCTCGTTACTGGCATGTGATCTATGCCAATCTTGTTGCCGTCGATGGTTAGTAGTGCCATGTGGTGTAAGTAATGGGGCGGCTGTTGCGCCGCCCCGTGAATGTCAACCGTGAATAAGCTTGCCGTATGCGTGTGTCGTGGCGGCAATCGTCTGCGTTGCAGCAGTCACCATGTAGCTACCGAGCACCGACGCCGGGAACACAAGATCGGTTGTGATCTTCGTTGCCGTCATGGTAACAGGTGGCTTAATGTACGTGTTCGCGCTGAAGTTAACAGAGCCCGAAGACTTGCTAAGCTTCACGAGACCGAGCCAGCTCATACGCTTGCCATCGTCGGCGCCACCACTAATCAGCGGCCCCCGAATGGCTACGGCTAACGTAGTGCCAATGGCAGTGGCACCGCTGATGAACGTGCCGTCTTCCGTGGTGATATCTTCCGTTGCCTGCACACCATCGGCAGGTGCGTACGTGTTCACGAATGTGTGAAACGCTGAACTCGTATCGAGTTGATCCAGCGCCCATGTAAGTACGCCGCCTTCATCCTTAGCACCGTCGCTACTTATTTGCGACGTGCATGTGTATACTGGTGTGGTAGATGCCAGAGTTGTTTGCGTTGTACCGATGGTCACGGTAAACGCCTCCATTCGCTGACCACCACCGATGCCAGTAGGGCCTAGGTTTCCCATTTCATTGTCCTTGTTTTTTGAGTTGAATTAAACCGCCCATGTCGCGTACAAGCATCTCGCAGTACGCGTAATACATGGGGTGCTGCTTGCCCATCTCCACGCACTGCAACAACAACAATTCCGTGTTGCGCTCCAGCTTGCGGATAAGGGCCTGCCTGTCATCTATCACGTAGCCACCATGCACGAAGGTTACATCAGTTGGCAACAGTCTGAATCCAGCCTGCTCTATGATGTCAGCGATTTGCTCGTGGCAGCGACCAAACCACCTCGCCCCTGTGCTACGCCTGTAGATTCTGCATTGTCCAATAGCTTCATACTCGCCGCGCCCATTGTCATGGCCTGTCACGTGACGGCCAATGGTGCGAAGTGATACCTGCATACCCATGATGCCACCGTAGCCTGGTGGCACGTTCTGCACGATCTGCCGGATGTCGCCGTGCTGATTATACACCATGCGTTCGTCCGTGTCCAGCCACATAACCCAATCGTGCGTTGCCATGTCGTGTGCATGATTGCGGGCCTCTGCAAAAGAGAACGGGCCAACGTATGTCCATTCACGTACGCGAAGCTTGGGGTATTCGGATAGCTCGTCGATCTCACTAAGGCTTTCGGTTGTGCCTTGCTTGTTCAAGAGTACGTTCACTTCCGCGTCGATTGGCAATGAGGCTAACATCCCCTGCCCTTTGGCGGCGAACTCTTCTGCCGTGCTGATGACGCAGATGGAAACAGGATACGACCCTGCGGGGCCGCGCTCCATGCCTGCGGCGCGCTTGGCTGCGGTCAACTCATCTTCTTGTGGTTGCGGCGCGGGGATGTGGATAGCCATTATTGTGGTATCATAAAAAAGTTTACGAAACATTCCAAGCCAGCACGATAGACGTTGTCACCACGATTGTAGCAGCCATCATGCGACGTAACGCCGACACCTGTTAGGCGCGTCTTGAACTTCGCACCTGTGTCCACGGCGGCCTCGTAGTCGGCTGCGGTAACTGCCGCGATGCACTGATACAGCGTGTCGTACACGGCTGCACTTTCCTTGCCCGTTGGCGTTGCGCCCTCACTGGCAACGGCACCCTCTACAGCTATGATGCACCGTGCTACGCCTTGCTGTGATTGTTGCCCTGACTCGTACGGCTCGGTGAACATCACGCTAACGATGTACGGGTATACGCGCGGCTTTGTGCTTGCCCGTGTCTTCGCGGCTGCGGTGACGTCTGCACCGCTACCAAGTGCTGCGGTTAGCACGTTGGCGAGCCACGTCTCGATATGTCGTGCGGGGTTGCTCATCCTGCCAGTATCTCGTTGAGCTCGCTAATCAAACGTTTGATCGCCTTCGGGAATCCGGTCTTCAGATACGACTTCATCGCTGGAGCAAGGAACGGCCTGTCACCCTCTTCATGAATCGCACCGTAACGCAACGTCGTTTGCTGTGGTCCGTTGCTTACGGCGGTTGATTCATCGAACGAGAACTCTATCACGAATGACTTGCTACCCGTGTCGTACTCTGTATTGCTTACGTTGCCCTTGCCACCGACCTGTAACGCGCGTATTAGGTTGCCCGTCTGCCGACGTAGGTTGCGCGTTGGGTTTGTGGTGTTCCAGTACAGCAGTCCGCTCTTGGCTTTACGCAAGCCCTTCGCGCCTCGTTCAGTTTGTGGCTTCGCGGTCACCTCTTCAAAGTCGGCGGTAACGTACGCGCTAATCTCTACGGGTACCTTTTGCAAAGTGCCTTTGAGGGCTCGCACGATATCGCGTTCAATGTGCGCGTACTTATCCGCTAGTGCTGCCGATGTGCTCATGGTCGTAACTTAATGTTGTAGGGTCGTATCATATCCATTACCGTAGGCTGCACACTGGCAAGCGTTAGGGCCACGCTACCGCTAGCGTTACCATCGCTGATAGCCGCGACACCGAACCGGTCGTCCTTGCCACTACTGCCAGTTGCGTAGTAGAGTTCTTTTGCGACGTATGCACATGCGGCCTGTAAGTTCGCAGGCATGTCTGCCAAAGCATATCCAACGGTTACGAGAGCCTGATACTGCGCATGAACGAGGAAGTCGGAAGAGTACAGCCACCACCCCGCGCGGTCTTGATGCACGGTGTACGTATCGGCTTCGGCTGCCGTCCATGATTCGAGCGGCGTATCACGATACTTGAATGACGTCAGTTCCACTGGCACACCTTGAAACGGCAGCCGTGCCGTCGTGTGCAGACCTTGCGGTATGATGACCTCGTACTCCTCTTCCTCAAGTAGCGGTTGCCCGCACCACTCACGTATCTGCTTGGTGGCCGTGTCAATGAGCACTTGCAACAGCGTGTCCTGTGACGTGTCACTACCGAGTGCTAGCCAGTTCGTGCGTAGGTAGGCAGGTGTTATCATGCAGCCTCCGGCCAACGCAGTGCAACAATCTTGCTCATGGGGTACGTGCTAAGCTTCACCTGGTCGCTCTGGTTGCCGCCAAGTACGACGATGTTGTCACCTTCATGGCGCATGACAAAGCCTACGTGATACCCACCGACGCGCCGAAGAACTACGACGCAACCGTATCGCAGATCTTGACGGTTGACCTGCGTACCGTAGTCCACGTAGCTCTTCGCCGCTGCCGAGTGGGTATGCTTCATGCCAGCCTGTTGCAGGCACCAACACACAAACGACGCGCACCAAGGCACCTCGTCGGCAGTGGCCTTGAAGGTCGTGCACTGGTGATATTCCACGATACGCGCGTTGTGCTCACCGCCAACAACTTCGCGTGTGCCGATCTCTGCAATAGCGACGTCCATCCAGGGCGTACCAACGCCTACAGTCCCCTGTCGGGCGGTTTTCTTCGCGACAACTTTTTTGCTGCTTGACTTAGCGCCCAAGCCTTTAGTCGTAGCCATTGCGCCAGCTCCTTAATTTTCTGTAGCATCCTTGTTGCTCGCATCGCGTGCAAACAGACCGATGATGAATAGTGCAACTGCCATGATGCCCGTTTGCACGTCGGCAGGAATGTCAACGATGCCCAAAGCGTTAAGCACTGTTGCCAGTCCGGCAATGAGTGCGCCAATGGTGGTCTTCCAGTTTTTCACGATAAGCCCATAAATAAGTTTGACAAGTGTAGGCATCAAGACGATGCCAATTTTAGTGTAGTTGTAAACGTTAGTAAGTGATTGCCATAACGTAGTGCCTTCGTCTGCAACCCCCATTGGTAGGGGCTTAGCGGGCTTCGGTATGTCAACGGTGTGCGTGTCTTTCACGTAAAAAGGTAGCGGAGCAACGCTAGTAATCATAGGTTGCTCGGCTAACTCATCACGTAAATTATTTATCTGCTTTTCCATTATTTTTAATCGTGTAATAAATGCGCACGATGCCCAACGTAATGGCGATAAGGCCTGATACACTCGCAATAACGTAAGCTATGCCTTGCCATTCGGGATGCAAAAGGAATGATGACAAGACGCTGCCGATGCTCGCCGCCGTCGAGGTGCTACCTACTGCGTCAATCTCTGTTAATTGGGTGCTTGTCATGTTATTTCTTGAACTTCAATGAAGGAGCCCGCTAATGCAAGTACGTTGTTCGTTGCATCACCATAGACCTGTAAACCCACATCTGTCGTGCCAGTAGCTGTATTGTCGGTGGCGATCAGGCATTCAAACGTAGCCTGTGCCGTATGCCCGCCGTGGAAGCCACTTACATCTAGGATGGTAGTAGTCATCGAAGCCGTGCCTCCTGACATGCCGTATTGGTTGTTCCCTGCGCTTACCCCTTGAATCGCTGTGTACGCGATCTCCCTGTAAACATAGGCTTTCGCACTAATTAATCCGGCACCGTTGTTTTTCATGCGGATCAATCCACGGCAACGGTACAGCGCTTTACATTTGAGAGCGATAATTGATTCGGGTAGTGTGTGCAGAGCAGTTGTATTCGCGTTATAATCGCTTGTCAGTGTCGCACGTGTCCACTCACCACCACCACCACCGCCTACTCCTGCTACTCCTGTCAATCCTGATGCTGGCATAGCTATGCGTCCTGATCTTTTAGTGTGCGAAACCATTGGTACTGTATCGACGCAGACGCCGTCTCTTCAATCACCTTCAGCGTCTGATTGGGGCCGATGTCAATCACGACAAGAGAACCCGCCGTTATCTGAAAGCCCGTCGTTGTCGTCGGTGTTGTGCCGTCGGTCGTGTATCGGATGTTCTGCGCGAACGCTTGCAGCTGCACCACGTCACCACCGGACGGCGTTGTCAACGTTACCGCCGATGACAAACTACTGTTGGTCGTGTGCGCACCAACGATTAAACTGTTGTACCCTGTGAGTCCCATTGTCGTTGCCTCTGTTACTGTTCAGTGTCCTCGCCCCAGCGCCCGAAGGCGCTAGAGCCAGTCCACCACTCAACAATTACGCAATCAAGTGTTGCGCAATTCCTCTTGCGGCCTGTGTGTTCAGGTCATGACGACCATCACTCAAAATCGCGATGATTGTCGCATACGTGCCGGCTGTGCCGTCGCCTGCCGTTGCTGCCAAGTCAATATAACGCTTGCGTCCGGTTGTCGCGAAAGAGAATGCGAAGAACTTGTTGTCGTCCGTCGCGCTCGGCAGTGCCGACGTTGCGCCAGTCTCAGGAATGGTAGACGTACCGCATACCAAGCCTGTGATGTCTGCTGCTCCACTCATACCGCTATCGTCGGATTCGGTGACCTTCAACGCAGCCATTGCGATGTCGGTAGCTCCCAGCAATACGAGGATGTCCACGTAGCCGTAGCCCTCGGTATCAATGATTGCCGTCGTGTATGCAGCATTGTCAACGATAGCACCAGGCGGCGTGATCGCTAAGACCTTTGTGTTCTGTAGTACACTCATTGTTGTTGCTCCTTAGCTGTTAGTTGTTACAAGTGCTGCGATGCCACCGCGAAGACGGGAGCCTGCCGAAGAAGAAGCCGTACCGAAGTCGAACGGCATGCCACCGTAACGCCACGTGGCGACGGTCGTGATAAGCTGCGTCTTGATGTTTTTGTCGGACTCAATCGTAAGACCACGGCGATCGCCAAAGTAGTACGAACTGAAGTCACCGAACAATAGCGGAATGTCGGAGACTGCCGTAGCCGTGGGCATGTAATCCGTGATGTACACGGGGAAGCCGTTGAACATCATCTGCGGTACACCGTCAGTGATGTTGACCGGCTGAATACCTCCGGCGGCTTGTGCCAGTGCAAGCAACTTGCCATAGTAGAATGCAGACGAACACACGTAGCCGCGCGTGATACCTGCGCGGTGCGCAAGGTTCGCGCCCATGCCTGTGATGTCGGCAAGCGTAACGCTTGCCCATGTCGAGCCCGTTGCCACCTTAAGGCCGGGATGGTAAGCCTTATGCGCGTCGGTTGTCCACGTGCCACCAGCATCTTCGACGGCTTTGCGGAAAGCGTATGGCATACCGATAATGCCGCCAGTTGCAGATAGTCCCGTGCCAGCGAAGACGGCTTGGTCTTCTGCGCCTGCCATAGCATAGCCTGCCCAGTCGGCAAACTCATCGGCAAGCGATACGGCTGCATCCTCGTCGAGCAACGGATACCATTCGGTCCCGATCGCAGCCCACTTGGTGTTGAGCGTGTGCTCACTGTAGCGAACTTTGTCGCTGGTCGTGATGCCTGCGGCGGGTGTGCCCTCGCCGATGTACTCAACTGTCGGGCCGTCCACCTGCTTGCGGAACGTGCGGCTTGCCACGCCCATAGGTACTACCTTGCATAGTTGGCGAGCTAGTCCACGTTCATCGCGGAACTTCACGATCTCCGCTTCGATGTCCTCAGGAATGAGGATGCCACCAGTAGCGTAGTCACTGGACAATGCAGCGCGTTGCATCAGTCCACGTTCATCGCACCAACGGCGTGCTGTCTCATTGCCGTTGAGTGCTTGCAACATGCGGCCTAGCTTAGTGGCCTGCTCGTCGTTGCGGAATCTCTTAGTCCGCTTGAATGTCGGCTCCACGGTCTGCCCTCCGTTAATCAATGGAAGCGGTGGAGTTGCGCTGCGCATGCCACCGAGTGCGGCGTTGTTTTGGTGCGCGATGTTGCGGAGCTCACCGCGCTTGGCTTGCCGCTCCTGTGCTTTGCTGAGTTTGGCGGCAATGTCCTTCAGCGCCTTCGTCATTCGATCTGCACCTTGCTGCATGGCAGCGTCGCTACCGCTAGGGTCAACCGTATCGACTGCCGATACGATGTCTTCAACGTCGGGAACAAGTGCTGCCACTTGCTCACGTATTGCCGTTACCTGTGCTGCCCAATCGTCGGGCGATTCAGGTGGCGATGCAAGCAAGGCATCTACCGCGGCGAGTACGCCGTCAATGGTTCCGGTTACTTCTGTTGTCGCGTCGGTGACGGCTGCCGTTACCTCTTCGACTGGCACGTCTTCGCGCTTGTTGGCACGCTTGCGCATTAGCTCGCGTAGCCGTTGAATTTTAGTCATGTGATAATCCCTTGTTGTTCGAGTTCGCGGCGTAGAGACTGAAAGCCCCTCGCCAGTGTGCGTACTGGCACCGTTGCCAACATGCTGTCTATCTCACGGCTAAGACCTGCCAGCCTATGCCATGCGTTAAGAACATCATCCGATAACGGCCGCCCTTCACGGCTGCGCATATCCGCGTAGCTCGTGGCGTGTTGCCGTAGCATGTCTAGTTCCGTTGCCAGTGTTTCGATCTTCTGTCTAATGTCGAGTGCGCCGAAGCGTGATCGCACGCCTACCGTTGACGTGGCTTCGTTGGCAGGTGCAAGCACGGGCGATACTTCGATGACCTGCACGCGCGTGAACTCGTGGACGCCATCGTCGCCGTTGCGCTCTTCGAGCGGTGCAAATGCGTGCGACCATTGCGTCACGCTGCCGAATGTCATGTGCTCGTATAGGTCTGCACCATCGCGCGTCTTGAGAGCGAAGGCACTCTTGACGTACCAACCACCATACGGCTTGCTCCGCTCCGGCAATGACGAATCCCCTGCTGCTAGTTCCTCGGTCTCCAGCACGCGACCAACGAACCGCATCGGATCATGTGACCAGACGACACGTGGCAGGTCGTCATCATGTGGAGAGTTCTTTTTGTCGTAGTCTTTAAACGCGCCGTAGACAAACCGCGTGCCCCATGAGTCCACTACATCGTATGCCGATACGATGGCTTCGACGATGCCCTTGCTTTCATCGGCGCGTGTGCTGCCGATGAGCGTTGCCGGATGTGATCGGTATTGCATCACTGCTTCGCCTCCAATCCATCGACCACCATCTGGCACATGATCGAACAGTTATACTGGTCTTCCTTGAATATGCCCGCGGTCGGCGACAGCTCGTCGAGGAACAGCGGTTCTCCCGCGTCTGTCGAAAAGATCGTAGTGTTATGGCGACGCTCTAGATCAGCCATCCGGGCAAATGCTTCCGGGTAGTCTACGCGAATGCGATTCCAGTAGCCCTTGCCAGCCTTTACGCAACCGACACAGTTGTTGTGGTCGTACCCCTGCGAGTACATCACCGGCAAAGCGATACCAAGGCGTTCAAGCACAGATAGCACGTCGCCTTTGTCTAGTCCTGCATCGACGCAAGGAAACCAGAATGTAGTGCCATCCGATTGTTTTAGTATCCGCTCAATGCGCGTTCGTTCGTCGACCGTATAGCCTATAACCTTGACATCGGTAGTCGGCACCTCGTACGGCTGCAAGGGCTGCTTCTTCATCGTTCCCGTACAGGGATAGTATTTGTTCTTGCCGGCAACCGCGGCGATAAATCCCATTTGCTCCCACATATCCCAGAGGTCTTCGTATTTCTCGTTTTTTACAATGGTGATCGGATGCTCAATCCACTCCTCTATCTCCCGCAAAAAACGCATATTGTCGGGGTGTTCGTTGCCCGTATCCGCATATACAACGACGGTCTCTTCGAAACGATCGCGAAATGCTAGCGCCATCTTTGCGGCCACCGCCGAAGACGCGCCACAAGAAAAGTTGCATACCAGGCGGCTCTTGTCGTTTGCCGCTCCGATGCCACCTCGGAATATAGGCTCTACTAACATGCCGCCTCCAACGTATTCAGTTTCACAACGCAGGACTTTAAGTCTTCTTCACTGCAAGGACAGTGCGCAAGGCTGTATGCGTATTGTGCCGCAGAAATCCCTAGCATCTCTAGAATCTCTTTTCTGGCACAGCCCATGCCGCGCAAGATGTGCACGCCTGCAATGTGCGGTTTAGTCGGACAAAGCACGGACGCCACCGATTTAACGGCTTCGATATTTATCATGGTGTTGCTCCCATTTAACGGCTTCGATATTTATCATGGTGTTGCTCCCATTAGTACCCCTGCACTTTCTTGCGTCTCACGGCTTGCACCGTGCAACGGCAGTTGATCGCGTTGCTTGCCGAGCCCCCAAGGGCAGGGCCTTGCGTTGCCGTCCCATCGTCGAAGATGAATGCCCCGCCGATCTCTATGACCTTGCCATCCATGCGCTCGTGTGAATCACGCACCTTGTTGTCGCGTTGCGTGAGCCACACCAGCACAAGTTGCTCTTCCTCCTTGTTCTCACCATCGTTGAGCGTCTTCCATGTGTCCACCTGTGTCCGTGTCGTCTGCGCTTTCGTGGTCGTGTTGGCAATGGCCTTTGCTCTCGATTCCTTCATGTTGTCGAGGCGCGTTGTCAAAGCCTCTGCAATGTCGGCTGCGCTCTTACCTTGGTTCTGCTCCAGCACCGCGCTTATGTCCTTGCGCAGCGTGCCTAGTGACTCGTTGACCTTTGCCGTTACTTCGCGTTGCGTTGATGTCTCAAGCTGGTCAACACTAGACTCGACCGCGCCGAGGTCACTGCCCACCGATTGCAGCGCGAAGTTCAACACGCCCTTGAACAGGCTGTTACGCGCCGTGTAGGTTGCACGTAGCCACGTATCAATAAGTTTCTGCCAGTCTGCGTTAGCTCGCTTGCTGCCACGCACCTCTGATTGCGTAATGGCAAAGGCCCCTTCTATCATGGCAACGGAGGCGTCGGCCATCTCGCTTTGTGCTTCGCGCTGTACCTGCTGCACGCCATCCCATGCACGTTGCGCGTACTCATCACGCCAGCGCACACGCGATACTTTGCCGTCGGCGTCACGCTCAACAACGGCGCAATCATAGTCGGGTGGTATTGGTGTTGCTGTCTCTTCGCGCTGCTCACCTTCGCCGCCTGCACTCATGAAGCTTGGTGGTGGTGGTATGCGATCAGCGGCGTACACGTCGCCGTCTTCTGCCTTCACATAACCCATTGCCTCGCGTGCTTCGTTCTGCGTTATGATGTTGGCGTTGTACTGCGCGATAAGCGGGTAAATCAACGCGTCTGGATCGGACTTCATGGCCGCGACGTTGGACGTGTCGAAGCGTAGCTGTATGCCGGGATATGTGCGATACAGTCCTGCTTCGATCTGCTCGGCTATCGCCGTCCAGAATGGTATCCGCGTTAGCGTCGTGTACTCTCTGTATGCGGTCTCCTTGTTGTTGTACGTGCTCACGCTCATGCCTGCACGTGTCATAACCACGGTAGGGTCAACGCGGAATATCCCACAGATAGCCGTTTCAAGCGTCTTGACTTGTTCGGTGATCTGTTGGCTTCTCGGGTCAAGCCCCATTTGTACCCATGCCATTCCCTCGGTCAGAACCATCGGCTTTAAGCGTTCACGCTTGTTGCCGAAGATTCTATTGAGCCAACCTTCCTTTATCTCGTCGGTGTCAGGCCGTGAACCTTGTGGTGCTTGGAACATGCCCGGCGGTACACCACTTGAAAGCGCAAGGTTGTACGCGCTGGTCATAAGCTCGTTATACGTCTCTATGTCCGACCATGCTACGGCTATTGGTGCTATGCCCTCGTTGGCGTTCATCGCGTTTAGGTACGACGGATGCTTGAGATGAATAACGTCGTCCACGTCAATGATGCGTTCCCTATTTCCTGTCACCGCGTAAACGTAATCCTGCACGACGCCACTCTCATCATAGCGCGGCACCATCTGACCAGCGTTGTACGGCCAGTAGGCGGTTACACTGCCCACGCTGTTGCGCTGCGCTACCCAATAACAGTTGCCTCCAAGGTCTAGGTATAATGACGTGAAGGCCATGAACTCAGACCACCCCATACGCGGGTTCGGTCTGCGCATTAGCACGGCGAATGGGTGCGTGAATGACAATGATTCGTCGGGCATAAGCACACCTAGCGGTGCTTCGTTCAGCGTGCCTGCTCGCAGGCTTACGCATGCAGCAACTACGGGGTTGCGCTCGTAGCCTTCCGTTACACGCCGCTTGTATTCGCCCGCCTTTGGCATGGGCTTGCGGTCGGGCTTAGCCATGACGATAGACAAATCCGGCTCGCCCCATGTGCGCTTGCTAAACTTATTTAGTATCGTGTCAACTGCGCTCACAGATACAGCACCGATGCCTTCCGTTGTTCGTGTGTTGAGAGCGAGATAACAAGGGCGTCAATAAGATCATCGTGATGTGACCGCGACGGGAACACCTCCAACTCCAGTTCCAGTTCTTCCGGCATCTTACCGCAGTGCTCAACCAAGCCCTGTTCGTACTTCGCTGCCCACGGTTGAAAGCGTGTGAGCTTGTCACGCGTGCCGGGCTTATAGCTTACAATGTTGGTGGTCGTTGTTCTGCGTAGCTCTTGTATCATGGCATGTTGATAGGCCACGTCTTCGACGCCAACGTTATCAGGCTTCCACTTGCTAATCAGACGGTGAATCTCTTTCAGATGATCGTGGAACGTCCATCGTCCATGCGTTAAATCAATCAGCTTGTACTTGCCTGTTGCTGCATGGTGTGCCGTTACTGCGTTGGCACGGAAGTCGGCGGCGTCGCTTGTGGACGTGGCAAGGTCTACGCCAATGCTGATAGTCCAGCCATCCTCACGCGTCCACTGCGGGCCGTGATGAATCCATGAGAGCGAGAACGTTGGCGATGTGATGTCAATGTCTTCGCCGTGCAGTTCCTGCCGTGCATAGTCCGCAGTGAAAGCGGCTTCTAGGTCTGTGAGATATTCGCTCGGCAGGTGGTAGTTGTCGCGTGTCGATGCGGTTATGATTGCCGCGTCGCGGTTGCGCTCCATGACCTTGCGTAGCCACTTGCCGCGTATCGCGTTGGGTGTCGATGTCAGCAGTAGCTTGGTGTCGCTGCCCTCACGAAGACGTGACAAGACTTGCTCGTAGGTCTCTTGTGATGTGATAGCAACCTCGTCTATCCATGCCCATTTGATGTTCGGGCCGCGTAGGCTGTCAGGATCGGAGCCACTACGCCAGAGTATCGTTGTGCCGTTGACCGTCGTCGTGGTCTTGGCGCTCTTGGCGTGCTCACGAATGAACGGTTGGAATCGCTGCTTGAAAGTGTGCAACGTCGCGTCGCTGAGCATCCGATACGTTGGCGCTATTACCAGCCCCGTCGAGCCTGCATAGCGTGTGCTCATCTCAGCAACGTAAGCCGCGCCAAACAAGGTTTTGCCAGCACCAAGGCCGCAACGCGCGTACGTTGTTCTGTGGTTGCGTACCAACTGCATTGCTTCCCACTGCCAGCGCAGCGGCGTGAAACGCATGTGCCTTGGCGGCTGGTGCTGGTGCATGTAGCTATTCAAACGCTTATGCTGTGCGGTGCTCATGCTCATACGGTGCACCGTGATGGTTTGACGGCTTGCAGTACGAAGGCCATGCGGTCGGGTAGTGTGTCGTACGAACAGAACAACACGTCGAAATCATCTTGCCATAGGCTTCGGTAGTCACTCATGGCCGTTGCGCCAACCTGCCTGTACTCTGGTTGGCAAAGGAACACAAGTGATCCGTCGTTGATGACGCGCGTATGCGTAGGGTCGCCCCATGCCCAACGACTGTTATAGGCGGGCACTGTTGCCAGTAGCACGCCGCCTGGCTTGAGTACGCGATAGATTTCCGCGAAGGTTGCAAAGAACGACACGGCGTCGCCCTGCCTGCCTAGATGTTCTAGCACTTCGTAGGCGTGAACCTCGTCGAAGCTGTTATCCTCGAACGGCCACGGCGTGACGTTCAGGTCATGCACGACGTCGGGGTTGTGGCGAGGCTCCAGATCAACGTATGTCGGGTTGTGGTAGTCGTTGTCGCCTGCCGTCATTGACAGCACGGGATTACGCTTTGAGCCGCAACCGATGACTAGTTCAGTCTTCATTGTCTGGCTCATCAGAAGGTGGTACCACGTCGAATATCTGTTCGGTGTATGTGACGTTGCTGTCGAGTTTCTCCGACTGCCCCAGTAGCTGCTTGCCAAGCCAGATCAGCATGGCCTTGTCACCTGTCATGGCTACTTCGTATTGCTTGCGCCTGAGTGACGCACGGCCCTTTGCACGACCCTCTTCGAGCGCGTCCATGTAGTTGCGCTCAATGGTGTCTTTGCTGCAACCCATGACGTATGCGATTTCCTCAACCGTACACATGCACGCTGCCATGCGCAGTATCTGATCGCGGTCGAGTTCTATGCGGGGACGTCCTGCCATTATGGTCAGATCAGCTCGTTTCTGCTAAATAAATGGCAAACACCAATATCTCGTCCTCGGAAAAGAACTCGTGTTGCAGGGTCTCTAATTCGATCTTGTCTATCGCATATTCTTTTGACACCTGAGTATATCCTCGCCGGATTCTAAGATGCGTGTGCGGCTCCGCGATTAAGAGACGCCGCTCCCAGTATTCGTTTGCCAGGCGATACTCCACGGTCTTTTCACCACGATTGATCGCGTCGTAGTACTCACCCTTTAGCACAATGTCCAAAACTTTTTTCATGCGGTAAATATACGGATTATTACGTTGGGACGTAGACAAATGTGGCGCACGGTCTACCACCCTGAGTGGCCTTTTTTGCGGTACTAACACGCCTGGAGTACGTACCGGCCTTTTTCGTATGGCGCCATCGCGGCGATTTGGCAAAAGTAGCAATCAAACTTGGGTGCGCTGGATGAGTGTATACGCGCTTGTTTTGGTTTGCATAATGTTCGCCCACCCAATCAATCAGTTGCATTGCGATACCTAGTCCTTGATAATCTGGCAACGTCACAAGTCGGCTGCAACTCATGATTGGCAACCCCTTACCTCTGTGTGGTTGAAACAACATGGCCGCTATTGCTATCGGTTGATTGTCAACAACAACGCAATAGCATTGAGCAGAGGCATGTAGTTTGTGGCTCATATAGTGATACTTGCTAAATATTGGCCAGACCTCGCTTGCCTTGTACTGTCTAACTTCTGCGCTGATTGTTGGTCGGCGCCGAAGCGACCTCCGTGTTAGCTGGTTTGTGGCCATGTCGAATATCCAGTCCGGTTGCAGCCAGTCCTCTACATCGTAATGGCACGTTACCGCGACAAACTTTCGATTGTGTTTGCGCACATATTTCTGTACGCTATTACTAACGACCTTGGCCACGTTGCGGTCCACAACGGAAGTGAACTCATCGATGCATACGATATGTTCATCCGTTATCAGTGCGTTCGCGATCTCGCTGCGAAACTTCTCGCCTGTACTCAGAACTTTGTATTCCCGCGCCCATGTTGGTATCGTGTTTAAGCCGACCGAGGATAACACGCTTGCTACCTCTTGCATCGTTTTGTTAACACCGATCGCGTCAATGATCGGCACGCCGTCAGGGAATGACGTATCCGTTATCTGATATGCTTTGCGCGCTAAGGTGCTCTTACCGCTACCAGACGGGCCAACGATAAGACCGACGTTCCATCCTTCGTCGTCGCTTGGCAGTTCGCAGTGCCATTCCAACCGTTGCCGATCTTGCAACGGACAATCATAGATTGACTCCAGCGCGTCCACACGGAACGAACGTCGTAATGCGCTCTCAACTACAATATCATGGGTTTGCATTTCTCCCCCTGCTCTTGTAGTTGATTGTACACTCTTTGTTGGTGCGCTTCATCAACGCATTCCACTACGACTTTGTATTCCGGTGCGTAGTCGTTTCTGTAGTCTACGGCCGCGTTGTCGGCGGCTTGTGGTATGTCCACGCCCCAATCAACAAGCTGGTCAACGTCCCAATAGGCGGTCAACATCTCTTGTTCCCATTCGCCGAACGAGACGTTGTCGGCGATGATGAACCGTTGCTTTTGTTCGTCTGTTAGGTTGTCGGCTGTGACGTATGGCAGTTCTGCTATACCAAGTTCACGTGCTGCCAAGACGCGCATGTTGCCGCCGAGTACCGTCATGCTGTGGTCGTTGTCAACGACTACGGGCCGAAGCTCCAACATCTGTGGTAGCTCTTGCAGTGACCTCTTGAGCCGTGACAGTTGCTCAGCCGTGATCTTGCGTGGATTCACGGGGTTGAGCTTAAACGCACTTGGCGGCGCGATTTTATGCATACCGCAAAATATTG
>JAGFIZ010000100.1 GCA_024103135.1 Bradyrhizobiaceae bacterium
CCTTTTATTCCTTCAACCAGTCATTCGAAGAGAACATTACCTTCCTTCTAGGTCTGATCATTCCTTACTGGCTACTAAAGTGCTCCATGTCTGTCATTGAAACACCGCTTGTCTACATCGGTGTACGCTGGCTAAAGAAGTAGGACGACTGCCAATTCGAGTACCTCTAGGGAACGTCGACACTATTCGACATGCCAGCCCATTAACTCCATGCTCGAACGACTACGTGATGTTGCCGAGAGGTGACGGTGCAGATTTTTTTGCAGGGAAATCACTATTCTGTCACACGCACATTAAACCATCTAGTGACAAACGCGTCCGTAGGCTGTTTTTTTGACATCGGTCAACTCATGGTTGTTCAATATCCGGTCAACCAACATGAAACTTGCTCTACTACTCTCTCTGTTGCTGGGAACACCGACATACGTTTTCGCACAATACCCACCACAATGGGACACTGCACGAACGCAGCTAACAATCAAGCTGAATCAGATCGAGACCGACATTCTCGAACGATGGGATGGACAGCCATACTGTACTGATTTTACGGGCAATCTGATGCTAGCCAATAGCAACCGGGGCTATGCATTGTTTACACCCGATACGTCGCACCCTACGCCAGTCCCTGGTTATCAGAATGCGTTGTATGCTAAGATCGACACCATGCTGATGGCCTTTGATACGCTAGGCTATACCGGAGTCGACGTAACCATTCTATACCCAACGCTGGTGAATTCTTTCCCGAACTCGGCCTACTACCTTGATTTCTACAAGAATGTCTGCAGAAGAATCAAGGAGCGTGGGTTCAAGCTCATTATTGGATGTCAGGCCACGTTTGTTGACTCCGTTTTTGGTGAACCAAAGCTTACCGGTGACGTGAGGCGACACTATTTCGATCCAGATGGAAATCCTTCAACCGACGATGCCCTGGAGCTTGTCCGCTTCAAACAAGAGAAGCTGCAGATGATGCAAACGATAATCGACTCCCTCCAACCAGACTACCTGACGATGGAAATGGAACCACAGACGCAGGAAGCAAATCTTTTCCACTTGATTGACTACAGCGTCGATAACACCATAGCGCTCATCAAATACTTCACAAACAATCTACAGGCGGGCTCTACGATGCTTGGTGCCGGCGCGGGGACGTGGGATAGCTTCACCTACTTCCAGCAGATTGCAACAAATACCGATGTTGATTACATCGATTATCACATCTACCCACCGCACTTTGGATTTATCTCCAACGTTGCATTCCGACTCGACTCCATTGCCGACGCCAATAACAAGAAACTGGTCATTGGCGAATCGTGGTGCTACAAGGCTACGAACTATGAGGTAGGCAGCATCACGGCACCCATTGGAACAAGTCAGCTAGTCTATTCTCGTGACGTGTTTGACTATTGGACCCCTGTTGATACGCTCTTCGTTAGAGCACTCGTGGACCTATCACAACAATCCAAGGTAGAGCTCCTACAATTCCACTGGCCTAACGTGATGTTTGGTCAATTGAAGTATGACCATGCTACCCACGGCACCATGCCTCCACAGCAAATCCTGAATCTGGGTGCACAGATTGGATACACGAACATGTTCAAATTCAATCTCTCGCCAGTAGGGCTCTACACCCGCCAAAAGATTGCAGGGATCTGTGAAGCAACGAGTGTGCGGGAGG
>JAGFIZ010000067.1 GCA_024103135.1 Bradyrhizobiaceae bacterium
ACGCGCCAGGCGAAAGGATTCAGGAAGACGCTTTCGTCCCACTTGTAGAGATCGCCATTGGCATCAGAGGTGATCACACCATTATTAGGATCAGGTTCCGTGTAAGCACCAGTAAGCGATGCGCCACCAAGGTGGTCGATTCTTACGTTTGGTGTTGCAGCAAGGGCTGTCTGAGCAACGCCATTGATGGATACCAGGTGCGTGCCAATGGCTGGCTCGCCGATACCAAGATTGCCTGCAGCGCCAGTACCATTGCCGATTTGGGTGTAGGCACCACCGGTAGCGTTGACGTACGTCTGACCAAGCACGGTTGTGGTGCTTGTGGCATTACCAATGTTCGTGTTGAAGGCACCAACGGTATTGATGTTGGTCAAGCTCTCCATGGTGATCAGAGGTGCACCGGCATTATCGCCATCGAACTGGACGAAGGTTACGCCTGGGGTGCTTTCATCACCATCTGTATAGTTGATGCTGTACTGATCAAGGTTGACGTAGCGATTTTCATCGTACGATTTTTCCATGAGATAGTTTGGTGTGCTTTCACCAGTACCGAGACGGAATGCTCCGTTCTGATACTGAATGCCTTCGTCGGCCATGTCTGAAAGAAGCTTCTTCTTGACTTGCTCGGCTGCATTCTCCGTAACCATGTACAATGGTGTCGGATCGGTCTTCATGTTGTGCATGAAGTACTCTCCTGTAGCAGGACCGACAGCCATGATCAAGTTCTGTGACATGGCACCAGTACCTGGCTGGTTGCCGATGCGCGTGTCGAAGTCAGAACCAACGTTGATTTCCGTGTAGCCAGTGATTCTTGTGATGTCTTGAATAATGACGTCACCTACGGTGTTCTGGATAATGCCGCGAGGATCAAGCAGACCACCAATGATGGTGTTGCTCGTTGGCGAACCAATCGTAGTGAAGTTGGCACCAGAAGTGTTGATGTTGGCAATGGCCTTTACGTTGAATTCGCCGCTACCACCATCCATGTACATCATGTAATCCGTTCCACCCAGACGTGTGAACGTCAGACGATGGACGTCAAGGTTAACGTTCCTGTCAACCAGGAATGGATTAATCGTCGTTGTCGTACCACCAAGACGGAATGCTCCGTTATCGAATACGATGCCTTCTTGTGCAAGTGAGGTGCCCAATGCCGTACGTACTTGGTTCATTGGATTCAAGAACAGGAAGGAGTAAGGGGCTCCAGGAACGATACCATTAAGGGTAAGATTCCCGGCCGAGCCAACACCAATCGTTGTGCTCGATGCTGCATTCGAGGTATTACCAATGTTTGTTGGTGCAGCAGTGTTTGTGTTGATGTTGGTTGTACCATACACCCAGTTGGTCGAGGTTGGATGACCAATAGCGTTGGTACTGCTGGCACCAGAACCAAAGGAGTTCAAGGTAGAAGCGTTGGTACCGATGTTGGAGTTACCAGCGAGGTTCGAGGTGTTGTTGATCACAAGATCTTGTGCCGTTAGCGTACCACCAGCAGTGCCAAGGATGTTGGCATTAGGTACCCACTGAGAATTCAGAGCATCCCAACGGATGGTCTGGTTGTCGGCAGTACCTGGAAGAATAGAGGCGCTCGTGCTCGAGATAACAATGTTCGGCGTCGTGTAGGCAACGTTAATGCCCGTGCCAGCAACGATTGTTCCACCTGCTGGTGCGCTTGATGGACCAGTTCCGATGAAGAACTCACCAGCATTGAGTTGTGGAGCTTCGACGATCATACCAGCGTTCGACCACATGAGTCGACCGTTGACGAGTGGAGCGCTGCTGTTTGTACCACCGTAACCAACGCCGAGTACGCCAGTGGTGACGTTGCTGGCATTGAGGTTGGTGATCAGCGAACCGTTTCCAGCTGGGAAGCGTCCGGCGTTGTCGAGGACAACTACGTTGTTTGGTGTGTTGATGTCGGCATCACCACCGATGTAGTCATTGCGAATAGCGTCAACAATACGTCCACCAGCTGCTGCTGTTGGGTTGATCAGCGGGTTTGGATAGGTGCCTTGCAGGTCGCCACCAGCAGGACCGCTTGGTACTGCAGAAAGAATGGCTTGCTCAACAACACTGAGGATACGACCGTATTGGTCAACCTGGAACCGTGGAATCAAGCCCGTTGTGCCGTTGCCGTAGGTGCCTGGTGCAACACCGGTGGTGTTCAACCGGGCATCATCAAGTGTTCCGATGGTTGCGCCGTTATTCAATGCCTGAAGAATGTGCGTACCAGATGTTACGGCGATGGTTGGTGCCGGATAGGTGCCGGCAAGGTCGCCGCTGGCAGGACCGCTCGGTGGCAACGTTGTTGGAATAACGCCCGGTGCAATGTCGGCACTTTGAATTGTACCGTCTTGAATGTCTTCCGACAAGATGGTCTCGTTAAGAATCTTGTCCGTCGTAACAGCATCACCACCCAACTTGGCATTGGTTACCTTACCGTTGCCGATAACTGGGTTTGGATAGGTGCCGGCAAGATCACCACCGGCAGGACCCGTTGGTGTGCTTGGTCCAAGCGTTGCAGTAGCAACACCGGTTACACGACCCTTGGCATCTGTGGTGATGATTGGAATCTGAGAAACGCTACCGTAGGTACCTGGGGTACCGACGTTGTTCAAGCGTGCGTCTGACAGGAAGGTTGTCGTCGTGCCAGCGTTGATGGCGGACATTACCTGATTACCCTGCGTTGTGTTCAAGCTTGGGTTTGGATATGTGCCAGCAAGAATGCCACCGGCAGGACCGCTTGGGGGCAAGGTTGTTGGGATCAAACCTGGCTGCAAGTCGGCAGCGGTGATTGTTCCGTCAACAATGTTGCTGGAGTTCACCGAGTTTGGTGCCAGCTTGTTGTTGGTAACGGCACCGTCGGCAATCTTGTCGTTCGTTACGGCAAGAGGCTTGATCAGCGGGTTCGGGAAAGTACCCGTAAGATCACCACCGGCTGGACCTGTGTAAGGGATGTCTGGGATTGCTACTTCGACTGCCTTGGTAATGCGACCACGATCGTCGACCGTAATGCGAGGTACCAAGAGGTTCGAACCGTACGTACCGGCCGTTACGCCACTTGGGAGCAACTTGGCATTGGTTACGGAGAGATCAGCAATCTTGTCGGTCGTAACCGAGCCGTTCATCAGCTTGGTTGTCGAGACCGAATTGTCGGCCAGGTCTTGGTTCATCACCGACCCGTCGGCAATCTTGTCAGAGTTTACTGCATTGGAAGCAATAAATGGGTCGGGGTAGGTCCCAACAAGGTCACCACCGGCAGGACCGCTAGGTGGAAGCGTAGTTGGAATTACACCAGGGGCAATCTTGACAAGGGTGATGGCACCGTCTTGAACGGTGCTCGTGCCGACTGAATTCACAGCTAGCTTGAGGTTCGTTACGGCACCATCAGAAAGCTTGTTGGTGGTAATCGAGCCATCGGCTACGTCAACATTTGTCGACGGACCATTAGGATTCGTGATGGCAATCGTGCCTTCGGCAGAGGTCAGCTCTTGAATGGCGTTGATCACGATGTTGCTGCTGAGCTTGATTGTGTCGCCACTCTGCGTAACTGTAATGCCCCCTTCCCCAGCAATGATCACATCGCCCTGTAGAGTATTCAGGGTGCGCACAAAGCCTGTGGCATTGTCGTCCAGACTACCTGCCTTGTCAGCATGCTCTGCATGTATTGCATAGGGCACGACGGCAAGTCTGGTGCGCGGCGCAAACGCTGCAAAGTTCTTGATGCCACTCTCGAGCCAGAGCTGTTGACTAAAGTCCACAGAGGCCAGACTGGTAAAAGAACCAAGGTAAACGTTGAACAGGCCTTTGATGACGTCGACGTCTACCTGCGTCTCTTCCCAAACAACGTTGCCCGCTACGTCGGCATCGTAGAGTCTGAAATACAGACTATACTTACCATCTGCAACTGGAGCACCGCTAGGTTGCGTTAACAACCCTTGGTAGGAGATCTGCCGCACAATTTGTGCTGTCGATGGAACTGTTGCGGCAAGCATGCCGGCCAACAATGCGATCGAGCCAAGGCGAAGCAATCTTTTCATGGTTTTCCCGAAACGGCGATGAGTAATGATTTTTGTTTTTTTGATGTTATGTGCTGTTTTAAGATGAACCTCTGTGGTTTGCTTACCGCAGAATCGTCATACGCTGAATCTTGCGGTAATGCTTGCCATCCAAGCCAGTCCCGCTTACTTCATAGAGGTAGTTCCCTGAACCGAGAGGCGTCATACTGTCAGACAATCCGTCAAACAATACCTCTTGTCCACCCGTTAGACTTAGCTCGACATTGAGCGTTCGAACCAGATTTCCAGCAAGGTCGTACACGCGGATGGTGACGGCACCCTCGACTGGAGTCAGGAACTTGATGGTGGTCGAACTGGAGAAGGGATTTGGGTAGTTAACAACGTCGGTAGCCAGTGAACTGGGCGAGGTGCCTTCGTCCACACTCAACGCTGTGTCCCGCAATGGAAGCCAGAACCCTTGACTGAGTTGATTTCCGTTGGTGATGGAAACCACTCCAATGATCGTCTGGCCAATCGTACCCGATAGCACACGGGTTCCACTGGTGGCACCTATGCCACCGCCGCTGGCCGTAACATGCCACGGCAGCGTTACCTGAGCGAATGCGCTCGAGCTAACAATCAAAACGAAAAAGATTGTAAGCAGTACCCGATTTACCATAGTCCCTCTCGCAATAAAAACGTCGCGCTGATAGAAAGTATCAACACTCCCCCCCAAAATGGGAGCGTGAAACTAACCGTCTAGGATTCTTTGGTCGTACGTAGTTTTACGCAATCTTGTCGAAATGTGTAATCTTTTTGGGCAGACTCTTTGTGGAAGTTCCGTGACATATTCAAGACAATCCGTGTATTTACGTTATTTTTCCTGAATTGTATCAATGGTATTGCCTGGAACAAACCGCTTCCCTTGGTTACTTAACAAGAGCAGATGGTCCGTGAACAATGCCAGATGTTGACCTGAAAACGAAGGCCACGTATACGCCCAGATGCCGTATTCACCACTAGGTTACGCCTATTGCGCGTAGGCAATGGGATCCACCATGCGGGCTGCGGCAAAGCCCCGAAGGCGCAGCGTGCAGGAATCGCAGACGCCGCAAGCCAGGTCCTGTGCTTGGTAGCATGACCATGTGAGGTGGAGCGGGGCTTCAAGCTGACTTCCCAGCTCTACGATCTCCTTCTTGGAGAGGGTTATCACTGGCGTTCGAATCTGGATATGCTTCCCCGTGTCAGTCCCCGTCTCGATCACCTGCTGGAATGCCCTGAAAAACGCGTCCCTACAGTCGGGATAGCCGCTGCTATCTTCTTCAACGGCACCGATATACACGGATTCGGCATGGAGTACCTCTGCCCAACTCGTGGCTATGGCCAGGATGTTGGCATTTCGGAAGGGGACGTAGGTGACGGGGACGGTGGAAGGGGGCTTGGTAGCAGTGTGGTCAATGGCTTGGGGATCGGCTTGGGGATCGGCTTGGGGGACGCTGATGGTCGTATCGGTTAATGCCGACCCGCCGATCTGAGCCAGATGGGAAATGTCTACGACCAGCCGCCTTTCTATGCGATAGTGATCGCAGATCTCATTGAATGCACGTAGTTCTCTGTCTTGGGTACGCTGACCGTAGTTGACGTGAAGGGCTGCCGGCTCGGTACCGTCTGCAATGGCCTGGGCCAGGGTAACGCAACTGTCCATACCGCCGGAGAGGAGGACGACGGACAGCGGCTTTGACGAAGAGTTCCCGACCTCGTCCACACTACTTGCTGCCACGGATGGCTTCCAGGAGTTTCTGAGTCTCGGCTATGTCGGCCCCTTCCTTTTGACCATATTCGATGGCCTTTTCGGCTACGGTAGCGGCTTCGGCATTCTTGCCTGCCTTGAACAGCACGGCAGCGTAGGTGTCCCACATGGCATAGTTCGTGCCTTTGTCGGTGGCCTCCATGATCTTTGCAGCCATAAGGCAGGCGTCGTGATCCATGGTCTCTTCGTAGGCTTTCCAGCAGAATTGGTTGGCCATGTATGGCGTCAGACGTCCGGCCTCATGCTCCGTCCACAAGTACTGCATAGCCCCCTTCCAGTCACCATCCTTGATGCGCTTCTCCACGCCGAAGTGGATGATTGCCTCAGTGGCCTGCGGGTGCGACTTGGGGATCATTGCCAGAGCCTTATCAAGTGCCGGTGCGTCTGACTTCTCCAATGCTTTTGACCCGCGGGTAATGGCGATGTTGAAGCTTTTGTCGAGGGCCTCGTTGCCATACTTGCGCTCAAGTTCGGGCAGATGGTCGAAGATCCATTGCTCCCAATGGGCGGTAAGTGGACCCTTGACCATGGCGGTAAAGGCAACTTCACTGGTCGGGTCGGCCTGCTTACCAAGCCACTCGGCAACATCAGTGGCCGATGGCGTTACCCTATCCTTAGCCTTCCCGAACGACTTGCGCAGGAAGGGCGGCCAATCCAGGTCTACCTTTGCCGAGATTCCGGGAAAGTGTTGTTGTGTGGCTGGATCTAAGGCGCGTTCAAGCTCAGGAATAAACGTTTCGGGAGGCAGAAAACCGGTAATACGGTAGACCAGTTCGCCTTTTGGGGTAAAAATGAGGAACTGTGGGAAGCTCATCACACGGTACTTCATGGCTAGGTCTATGCCCCAGGAAGTCTCCATTTCGATCTTGGTCGAAACAAACCTGGCATCCATGAACGACGCCACCTGCTCGTCCGCAAAGGTCTTGGAGTCCATGACCTTGCACCAGCCGCACCAATCCGTCATGGCATCAACAAAGAGGAACTTGTTGGTCTCGGACGCCTTGGCTTGGGCTTCGGTCCATGATGAGAACTGGGTAAAGGTTACCCCTGCTATGCTTGGCATACCCATGCAGAGAATGATCAACGTTGCAATGAGGAGGTGTTTCATCCTTGCAACATAACAATCAATCTTCGAGGATTTCCTTTTCCTTGGCTGCAAGGACTTCGTCGACTTCCTTCACGTACTTGTCGGTACTCTTCTGGACGTCGTCCTCACCGCGCTTGCGTTCGTCTTCGGAGAAGTGCTCTTTCTTCTCGGCAACCTTAAGTTCTTCGTTGGCGTCGCGACGAACGTTCCTGATGGAGAGCTTGGCATCCTCGCCCATCTTCTTGCACTGCTTGACGATGTCGCGTCGACGTTCCTCGGTGAGAGGGGGCACCGTAATACGGATGACCTGTCCGTCACTTTGTGGCGTAATCCCCAGGTTTGCGGCAAGGATAGCCCGCTCGATTGCACCAACGGTCGAGGCATCCCATGGCTGGATGACCAACGTGCGAGCATCAGGAGCACTAATACCGCCCACCTGACTGATCGGTGTTGGTGCACCGTAGTATTCAACCTTGACGGCGTCGAGCATGGTCGTAGAGGCCCGTCCAGTGCGTACACGTGCAAGTTGCTGGATAAGGTGCTCCACTGCCTTCTTCATTTGCTGTGAAGCGTCGCGGGTTATGTCGGATACTGGCATGAGAGTGTTGATATACGGTTAGCGAATCAGGCGATTTTCAAGGCAAAATCAACATCGTGACCAAGAGCGTTGTTGACAGCACGATCACGAGTAGTTCAGTACTTGACTGGAGCAGGAAACCGAGAGATCCAGTCTTCTATGACCGAGTGCATGAACGAGTGGCGTAAACGATTGACGGCTGATCTTATCGTACGATCGATCCGACCTGCTCGCCGAGCACAACACGTTTGAGATTGCCGCGGACGTTCATGTCGAACACCAGGATGGGCTTCTGGTTTTCCTGAGCCATGGTGATGGCCGTGAGGTCCATCACACGTATGCCAGCAGCCAGTGCATCGGCATAGCTGATAGAGTTGATCTTCACGGCATCGGCATGTTTCTCCGGGTCTTTATCGTAGACGCCGTCCACCCGTGTACCCTTGATCACCACTTCGGCGTCGATCTCGTTTGCACGAAGTACGGCGGCCGTATCGGTGGTAAAGTAGGGATTACCCGTGCCGGCACCAAAGATCACCACCCTACCCTTCTCCATGTGCCGAAGAGCGCGGCGTCGGATAAACGTTTCGGCAATCTGATCCATGCGAATAGCTGTCTGCAGGCGTACGGGGACGCCGACTGACTCCAATGCATTCTGAAAGGCAATGCAGTTGATCACCGTGGCAAGCATGCCCATGTGGTCGCCCGACACTTGATCAATACCAGCAGCACCGGCTTGCACACCGCGGAAGATGTTGCCGCCACCGAGGACGATACCGATTTGGACGCCTAGGTCGTGCACCTCTTTAACGTCCTCGGCAAATGCCTTGATCACGTCGGGCGCAATACCATACGAGTGCGTGCCCATGAGCGCTTCACCGCTGAGCTTCAGCAGGATGCGTCGGTATGCTGGCTGCATAGTGCTAGCCCCCTTAGCAGAGTTAGACAGACTCGCCCAAGTTATATCTGCGGAACGATACTACCTTAACGTCGGCGCCGCTCTTTGAGCTAATCTCTGTGATCACGTCCGAAACCTTGCGGCTTGGATCCTTCACAAAGGTTTGCTCGATCAAGACCTGCTCTTCGTAGAACTTACCAAGACGACCTTGTGCGATGCGCTCGGCGATGTCTTCCTTCTTGCCTTCTTCGATGGCTTGCTGACGGTAAATCTCAAGCTCCTTGGCCAGTGTTGACTGGTCCACCTGGCTGCGATCAACGAACGATGGCTGCATGGCAGCAATCTGCATGGCGATGTCGCGGGTAAGGGGCTTGGCATCGGTTGATGGTTCGGTGCCGTCGAACTCTACGAGTACGCCAAGACGTGAACCGGCATGCGTGTAATCGGTGATGTGACCGTTGGTGGTAATGCGCTCAAAACGACGTAGCTCGATCTTTTCGGAGAACTTGGCTAGGATCTCGTCGCGATACTCCGTGAGCTTCTTGCCGTTGGCACTAAGATTCCACACGTCTTCTTCGGTAGCTACGGCATTGTTCAGCACTGCATCGGCAATGGCATTGGCAAAGGCAACGAACTCTTCGTTACGGGCAACGAAGTCCGTTTCGCAGTTTACTTCGACGATTGCAGCAGTCTTGCCATCGGCAGAAGTGCGAGCGAGGACGATGCCTTCGTTTGCTTGACGGTCGGCGCGCTTGGCCATGGAAGCAGCACCGCGCTTGCGGAGCCACTCGATGGCCGTTTGCATGTCGCCATTTGATTCTTCAAGTGCGCGCTTACAGTCGGCCATGCCGGCGCCTGTCTTATCGCGAAGTTCTTTTACTGTTGATGCAGAAATCATTGTCGTATACGGATGATTCGTTGAGAAGAAATGTCAATAGTTGGTCGACCTAGCGTAGTCGTCTTTGTCAATAGTCTTGATGAGTGTTCTACGTTCGTTCCGAAGACCATCAGAATCAACCATCAAGACAACCTTCATGTCGTGAGGACGGCAAGCCGTCCTCACGATATCATGCTGTTTGATTATGCTGTTGCTTGTGGTGCGTCCGGCTTGGCTTCGGTTGCTTCTGGCTTACGACGACCACGGAGTTGACGACGAACCTTGCCGTCTTCACCTTCGGTTTCCTTCGACATCTGCTCGCCGGCTGCAGCTAGATCTGCGGCCTTTGTCTTGGCAATTTCCTTGCCTTCGAGAATTGCATCAGCAATGATCTTAGCGATGATCTCGATGGAATGAATTGAATCGTCGTTGGCTGGAATTGGATAGTCGACTTCTTCTGGATCGCTGTTGGTATCAACGATACCGATCACCGGAATACCGAGAATCTTTGCTTCCTTGACGGCAAGGTGCTCACGCTTGGTGTCGACAACAAAGAGCAACCCTGGAATGCGCGTCATATCCTCGATACCGCCGAACACTCTGCGCAAACGCTCGCGCTCACGGCTGAGCATCAGACGCTCTTTCTTGGTGATCTTCTCGAACGTGCCGTCGATCTCCATCTTGTCGATGGCATTCAGGCGCTTGATTGACTTCCTGATGGTAGCAAAGTTGGTGAGCATACCACCCAACCAACGCTCGCTTACGTAGTTGGAGTTGGACCGAACTGATTCGGCTTGAATTGACGTCCGTGCCTGATTCTTGGTACCTACGAAGAGCACGCCTCTGCCTTGCGAAGCAATGTCGAATGCTGCTTCACGAGCAATGTCGATAAGGAGTTGCGTCTTCCGCAGGTCGATGATGTGAATCCCGTTGCGCTCCATGAAAATGAAGTTCCGCATCTTGGGATTCCAGCGGCGAGTAAGGTGTCCGAAATGTGCTCCGGACTCGAGCAGTGCCTCTACGGTTACTGCTGGCATGATAGACCTCTAAATTGTTGGTGGATGATCCTCTGCACGCTTCGCTGGCTTTGCCGCACTCCGAAGAGCGTCCCCGGCACAACCTCCACGTACATGTGTTGTTTGTTCGATTGTCGCTTTGATTAACGCTACGATTAACGCTTGGAGAACTGGAAGCGCTTACGTGCCTTCTTCTGTCCGTACTTCTTGCGCTCTACCATTCGTGGGTCACGGGTGAGCACGCCAGCTGGACGGAGCATGGCACGAAACTCCTCGTTGTACTCAACCAGGGCGCGAGCAACGCCAAGGCGCACTGCACCTGCTTGACCAGCCTTGCCACCACCACGAACATTCACCATCACGTCAAACTGACGGTCAGTTCCAGTAAGTGACATCGGGAGTAGGGCATCACGACGGTATGTTTCAATCGGGAAGTACTCTTCGATTGCCGTACGGTTTACTAGCACGTTGCCTGTGCCACTCATGAGGCGCACTTGCGCTACACTTGTCTTGCGTCGGCCAGTTCCGGAATACGTCTTCATTCAGTCTCTCGTTTATTCAGTTTCGAAAATCAGGCCTTAAGGGCAAATGGTTTTGGTTGCTGTGCTTCATGTGGATGCTCCGAACCACGATAGACCTTGAGCTTCTTGCCAATGGCCTTGCCAAGACTGGTCTTTGGTAGCATACCGCGTACAGCAAGCTCGACGATCTCTTCTGGCTTGTTGTCCTTAAGCTGCTGGAACGTACGAACACGTCCACCGCCTGGATAACCAGTGTAATGGAAATAGGTCTTTTGTTCGGTACGCTTGCCTTGGAGGACAATTTGATCGGCGTTGACTACAACGACGAAGTCGCCACAATCAACATGCGGTGTAAATGATGGCTTGTGCTTGCCACGAAGAAGCGTTGCTACTTGCGTTGCAAGACGGCCTACGGTCTGGCCTGCTGCATCAACTACCCACCACTCATGCTGGGCGTCTTCCTTGCGTACAGATTTTGTGATTCGTTGGTTCTGTGTCATGTCTCTACCCCTCTGACGGGGCACCTTGCAATGATTGGGAATTACAGAGCTGACAAACTTACGGCATTAGATGGGTTTTAGCCAAACTTTCGGTCGATTTGCCCGAAAATCGCCAACCGACAATCGCCTTGTGCGGGTTGTGCGTGATCACCAGGAATTGCTGGACAACCTGGAGACAGCCTCGCTGTTCGTCGCTATGGGGCGGACCCAGCGGGGTAGCGTACGACGGCAAAGGTCACGGCACTGTGGGTGGGTGCGTCGTCCCATTCGTCGTAGGCAAGTATATTACCTGGCTGACACTTAGCTGCTCCCAATCCGACAACGGCCGGTAGGTGTCCGCACACGTTGAACCGGTTGTTCACGGCACGGATGGTCTTGTCGACCTCCTCGGGCGATGCTGTTACAAGGGCCTGGAGGACAGCTTCGTCGTGCTCGAAGGTCTGCTGTCTTAGATCTGCTGCCGGAACAGGATGTCCGAACCGCGTTCCGGTATGCGAGAGGTCACCACTAACGAGCCACACAACGGGACGGCCATCTTGTTCCACCACGGTGCGCAGCGTATCGGCAATCTGTGCATAGAGTTGAAACTCGTCACGCTCGGGAGTTGCCTGTGTTCCTGCAATTAGCAGGGGCAGGACCTCGACATCGCAATCAGGGCAGGCATATTGAAAAAGCAAGGCATGGAGCTCCAGCGAATGCTCCGGCTTGTGGGCAACGTCCGTTGTCCAGCTAGGAAGCCCCCTTCCATCCAATGCTTCCCTAAACCGCTGCACGAGTACAAGATCGGTCGGCAGTGTTCCTAGTGGTGTCTGCATGTGCTTTGACAGACCGATCACCGGATCGCCATGCCAATAGTGCGAAGTGCCGATCATCACAACCAGAGTTCGCTTACCGTGCTGCATGGACTGCTTGAGTGCATGAACAGCGTGGGCATAGACTTCGCCAGCCACACGAAAGTCGATGTGTGGCATGAAGATCATCGAGCTTGGCTGCTCCGCTTGGTCAGGGGGCTCGGTAGTCCGCATACAGAGGGCATCCAGAAACGGCCGTAGCTCTGCCTCGTCAGCAGGATAGGTCTGGCCTGCACAAACTGGCTGGCGCACCTCAAGCTGTGCCCATTCGTCGAGCACGGTCTTTCTGCGCAACGCTGCTTGGTCGGTTTCAAAAAAGCCCATCTGATCAAGTTGTGCGATGAATGCTCTGGCAGGTAGAAGCGTCTCGGGCGTGGCATCCTTGCCAGCACGAGCTAGCAGCTCGTCCCACGTTGTCTTGCCATCGCAGAGCTCGAGTATCTCCACCATGTCCGGATGCAGCATGATCGGTCCATCAGCAAAGCCAAACGGATCAGAGAGAATCAAGAACGATTCTTCGTTTTCATGATGCACGTCGACGGAGATCTCTGCTCTGAACAGGGGCAGCGTTGCGGACATGTTACTTCTTGATCTTGGCAGAAAGTGCCTTCACTACATACAAGCCCGCACCACCACTAAAGGCAAAGAGGACGGCAGCAACGTAGTAGAGCCATTCACCAGTGACGATACCGGCAATGACTGTGACAATAACGCAAAGGGTAGCGCACACGAGAATCAGACTGAGTGCGCTGGTGAGCGATGCTGTGGTTTTTTTAGCCATTGTAAAACACTACCGTTGATGACGAACATTTGTGCCGTTGCGATAACTGGCAACATAGTCAATGTAATTCTGTGCGCTTTGCTCGAGCTTGGCAATCTCTGCTTGCGTAAGGTCGCGAATCACCTTGCCGGGCACGCCTGCAACCAACGTCCCAGGTGGCACAGTGAAGCCCTCTAGAATGACGGTTCCTGCCGCAATGAGGGCGTGATGACCAACCTTCGCTCCATCCAAAATCGTTGCCTGCATTCCAATCAAAGCAAAGTCTTCGATCGTACATCCATGCAGCATGGCATGGTGTCCAACCGTTACGTTGTTTCCAATGTGCAAGGGATGAGTGTTGTAGGTGGTGTGGCACATCGTGAGATCTTGAATATTGGTACGTGCTCCGATTCTGATCTCATGCACGTCTCCACGAATCACGGTGTTATACCACACCGAACTGTCGGCACCAATATGTACATCGCCAATGATAACGGCTCCATTGGCAACAAACACGGATTCATGCAAGGTAGGTGTAATTCCACCATACGTTATGATGTTCATTAACCACGTCTCCCGAACCGAGCCGTGCTGGACTGCTCGATCCATGATGATAGATTCTCGTTGAGCAACTGCAAGGCAGCATCGTGCTCGTTTGGGATGACCCCATCCAGGATTGCTTCTTCAAGCATCCACTTCAGATAGCCGACGGTACGTGACGGACCGAGGCCTGTAATCGCCATGATTTCTTCACCGCGAAGGGGGCTTTGAAATGCGCGAAGATTGTCGCGTTCACGTACATCCTTCACCTTGGATTGAACCACATCGTAGTTGCGCAAGTACTTCTCTGCCCGCCTTGGATTACGTGTGGTAACGTCTGCCCTACAGAGCATGAAGAGGTCATCAAGAGAATCTCCTGCTTGAACAGCCAACCTTCGAATTGCACTGTCGGTAACGCCTTCGTCGACCAATTGCATTGGCCGCTGATGGAGGCGCACAAGAGTCTGCACGTATTCGAGATGGTCCATGGGGAGTTTGAGCCGACGGAAGATCTTCTCCTGCCAACGTGCACCCACGTCCTCATGTCCGTGAAACGTCCACCCGTGTCCTTCAACGAACTTCTTCGTCCGCGGCTTTGCTACGTCATGCATCAGCGTTGCAAATCGCAGCCACACGTTATCGGACATTTCGCTGACGTTGTCTACCACTTGCAGTGTATGCTTGAACACATCCTTATGGGCATACTCACGTGAGCCCTTTGTCACCAGGTCGATCCCCGCAAGGTTGTGCACCTCTACAAACACGTGCTTGAGCAAACCCGTCTCGTAGAGAATGTTCAGTCCAACCGAGGGCTTGGGCGATGCAAGAATCTTGAGAAACTCGTCAGTAATTCGTTCCTGCGAAACGATGGTGATCCGATCGGCCATCGAACGCATGGCATCAAGCGTTGACGGTGCAATATCAAAGTGCAATTGCGAGGCGAACCGTGCTGCCCGAAGCATGCGTAGAGGATCGTCGCTCATCGTTGCAACAGGATCGATCGGCGTCCGCAGAACGCGTCGCTCCAGATCGGCAAACCCATCAAACAGGTCAACCACATCCCCGAGCGTATCGGCATTCAACGATGCAGCCATGGCGTTCACGGTGAAGTCGCGCCGACGCAGATCGTCTTCCAACGTCCCCTCCGTAACAATCGGTTTTCGCGACCCTGGTTCGTAGCGTTCCATTCGAGTACCAACGAACTCGATGTGCCGACCAAATGCCGGCACCATGGCCGTACGGAAACGTTCGTAGACGATGGCCTTGCTGCCAAAGACTGCTGCAGTTTCCGTCGCCACAAGCAACGGATCGCCGATGACGGTGACGTCGATATCCGTACGTTCCCTACCAAGGAAGACATCACGTACAAAGCCCCCTACCACATACGTCTCCCAGCCCCTTTCGTGAGCAAGGAGTGCAAACCGCAAGAGTACTGGGTCGGTTATCTCGATGTTACGCGTAGGTCGGGACATCCTTGATGGCCCGAACACCGGTGCTTCCGTGGTCCCTGCGTTGCATTGCAACTCGTGCAGAGGCAACGATTTCGCGCCAGGTGAGGCCAAACTTCTCCATGAGTTCTTCTGGCTCACCGCTACCACCGAACGTATCCTTTACACCAACAAATTCGATTGGTACAGGAGCATTCTTTGCTGTCGACTCGGCAACGGCACCACCGAGGCCAGCATGAACCTGATGTTCTTCGGCCGTCACAATACATCCGCAGTCGCGTGCTGCCTGAGCAATCGTTGCGTGATCGAATGGTTTGATGGATGGTGCGTTGATGACGCGAGCTTGAATTCCACTCTTGGCAAGTTCTTCTGCTGCAAGCATGGCTTCCCAGACCATGGCACCGCAAGCAACCAGTGCTACGTCGTTGCCATCACGGAATACCTGGGCCTTACCGATTTCGAACGGAGTATCAGGGGTGGTAAAGTGCGGTACTGGCGACCTTCCGAAACGGATGTAGGCAGGACCCACCATTTCGCCCATAGCTACCGTTGCCTTGCGGGCTTCGGTATAGTCACAAGGAACCAGGAGCGTCATGTGAGGAAGCGTGCGCAGGAAGGACATTTCTTCCAGCACCTGGTGCGTGGCACCGTCAGGGCCGACGCTGATACCGGCATGTCCGCCGCCGATCTTCACGTTTGCTTCGTTGTAGCAGACGGAAATTCGGAGTTGGTCGGCATTGCGGAAGGCACAGAATGCGCCGTAGGAGGCAAAGAATGGAATCTTTCCACTCAGTGCCAGACCTGCAGCGATGGTCGTTGCATTTTGTTCGGCAATGCCGATGGAGAAGAAGCGCTCAGGCCAACGGCTTTGGAAGAGAGAGGTGAGGACGGAGCCCGTGATGTCGCCGCCTAGGACGACAACGTTGTCGTGCTTTTCGCCCAAATCAACAAGGCCGTCTCCAAATCCATGTCGGGTTGGTTTTTGTCCGTGCAATTCCATTATGCTAACTCCTCCAGGGCTACGATTGCTTGTTCATGTGTTGGTGGCTTACCGTGCCATTCAAATTTGTCGTTCATGTAGCTCACACCATGTCCCATGAACGTGCGAGCAACGATACACGTTGGCTTCCCTGAGCCCGAGGTGTGGTTCTTGATGAAGTGGTCGAAGCCGCGCACGAGATCGGCCGGATCATGTCCATCTACCACGATGGTATCGAAACCGAACGACGCGCATTTTTCCTCGATTGGATAGACGTTAAGCACGTCAGGCACACGGCCGTCGATCTGACAGTCGTTGTTGTCGATGATCCAGCAGAAGTTGTCCAGCTTGTAGTGCGAAGCACACATAGCCGCTTCCCAAACGCTACCTTCCTGCAGTTCGCCGTCGCCCGTCAAGGAAAACACTCGGCGGTCATTGTGGTCCACCAGCTTATCTGCCATGGCCATGCCCACGGCAATGGAGATTCCCTGTCCGAGTGAACCCGAAGAGGTTTCGATACCGGGTAGCCCCATGTCGCGTCCAGGGTGACCCTGCAATCTCGTTCCGTATTTGCGCAGCGTAGCCATCTCTGCCTTTGGATAGCAGCCAGCATTGGCAAGCGTAGCGTACAGTACCGGCACCATGTGTCCGGCAGACAGTACAAACCGGTCTCTCCCCGCCCAGTGCATATCGGCTGGGTTGTAGCGCATTACTCCGCCAAAGTAGAGGGCGGCGAAGATGTCGGCCGATCCTAGCGGACCCCCACTATGACCCGAGCCAGCACGCTCCAGCATGCGGATAATGTCTCGCCGGATCTCCTTGGCTATTTCTGCAAGCTCGGCAGGCGTCTGACGCTTATTCTCGAACGTGGTGGTATTGAAATCCAGCAATGTGTTTGCTGATGAGGTTGGGGCTTCTGCATTCATCATGATTCAGAATTGAACGGAATAAAAAATGCGGTCACAAAGGTACGAATACCTAGTCATCTGGCAGGGGGCTGATGATTGCCTGAATAAAAGTGTAACGTGTAGTGTCTCTTTTTGTTATACTGCAGTTATGCCGTAGTGCGCTTTAGCCATGTGGCGGCATTTTCAGCGGGTAACCTTTACCTACCTGTTGGATTTTCATTGCGAGAAACTTGAAGACATTATATCAGAATGGAGGACTGCTTGATGACCAAGCGCTACATTAACTGCTGGTTTTGCCTGGTTGCATTTGTCATTGCAACTGCAACGGGCATCGCACAAACCAACAAGCTGCAACTGGAGAACAAGGTGCAGGTTGTAGGCGGTTCCACTGGAACTGAGTTTTGGATTGCCATTCCTCCGAATGATTTTCCGCAGCAGCCGACAACGAACCTTGACGTTCAGATAGCATCGGCCTACGACACTGATGTCGAGGTGTATGACGCTGCCGGCGACCAAACCCGTCGGTACAAGATTGCCGCCAATGGTATCAAGACCCTTACTGATACCAAGGGCGAGACGAACTGGACATGGGAAGTACGCGAGAGCGAGCAAGTTGTCCGCAAGGGCATCCGCCTACGTGCAAAGCAGCCGATCTCTGTCTACGTACTCAATGGCAAGTACGTGTCTTCCGACGGTTTCCTAGCCATCCCAACGTCGGCCTTCGGAAAGAAATACATTGCTACCACGTACTACGACTTCCGTGAAATCTATGCCTGGCCAGCCGGCTTCGTGATTGTTGCCAAGGACAACGGCACCGTTGTCAACATCAAGCTTAGAGGCACTGGCAAGGGTTACGGGAAGACTGCCCAAGGCAAGGAAATTGGCGACGAGTGGCAAGTGTCTCTTGAAGCGGGCGACTGCTATGCCGTATACGGCGATGCTGCATCACGTGGTGTATTCGACATCACTGGTACAGAAGTAACAAGCAATAACCCCATCGGCATGATCTCGGCACACTGGCGTACGACGATGCCGAACCTGCTCTCGAACGGTAACGGGCGTAACCACATGGTTGAGATGACTCCACCTGTCGACACATGGGGCAAACGCTATGTGACCGTTGAATACAACAGAGCTTCTACGGGAGCAGGCAAGGGCGATGTATTCCGCGTAATCGGCTCTCAAGACAACACCTCCTGGACATTGAAATTCTACGACAAGGTTACCCACAAGCTGTTGGGTCAGTCCGGCGGTAAGCTTGCCAAGGCCGGAGACTTTGCTGACCTAGCTCAAGCCACAGCGCCTACCGTGCTCACTTACGGTTATAGCGTATGGGAGGCTGACAAGCCAATCTTCGTCATGCAGTACAGTTGCTCGGCGAATTTTGACGGTGACCAGTTGCATGACCCCTTCATGATTAACGTGGTGCCGGAAGAACAGTTTATTACAACAACACTCTTCCAGTCGCCTACACACCCCAAGTTCACAACGCACAAGCTAAACCTGATTGTGTGGGCCGACACAGCCGATCCTGATTACATCGACAATCTGAAGTCACTCGAGATCGATGGCAAGGCCGTCTGGAACCACCCAGAAGCCGCTGCACCAACGCTCTTGTTCAATCACATGGGCAATAACTTGCACTGGACTACCATCACCTTTGGTCAGTCTGCTACTGCCCACCGTATCAAGAGTAATGGCAAGGCCAAGTTCGGTGGATACATTTACGGCTATGGTGATGTTGACGCCTATGGCTGGCCTGCCGCTTCGGGCTTCCGACCAACAACGTCGTTCGACACGATGCCACCACTCCTGAAGTACACGGAGAATTGTGGCGTGTTTGAATTCGAAGCAACGGAGTTGCGTAACATCCCCGATCCGCCGGTGATTCCACCGCACGACAGCGATCAAGTAGAAACGGGCGTGGCTGTAATTGACTCGGTTATTGGAGAGGGCTCGTACAACTACAAACTTGAACTGATAACTGCCGACATGCCTTTCCCAAGTCCTTCGGAAGGCTCGTTCAAACGGTTCAACTTCCGTTGGTCAGTCGTTGATAAAACCAAGGATGCCTATTGCGTCTTCTACGTTGAAGATTGGGCCGGAAATATTACGCTGGACACCATCCAATACTTTGCACCAAAACTGGTGTTTGAACCACCAGTACTGAACTTTGGAAAGATCCGGCTTGGCACGAAGAAACAACTTGATCTGAAGATTACCAACGTCACTGGCGACACCGTGTCAATGGAAAAGTCTCGGATCTTTAGTGGTGCCTACTTCACGATCGTAAGCGGTGGACTTCCTCCAACAATCCTTTTGGCCGATGGACAGTCGATCACGATCCGTATAGAGTATGATGGCAAACGCGAGACGACGAACCTGCTCACCGATATAGACTTTGACACGCTCGAGGTCTCTACCAAGTGCGCTCCATTCAAGATTCGCCTGGAAGGTGTTGCAGCCATTCCACGCATCGTTGTCGAAGACTACCATGCTGGCATTGTGTCTATCGGTGAACGCGTATGTAAGAGCGGTGGACTTCGCGTCCAGAACCCTGGTTCTGACACATTGGTAATCACGGGCATGACTGGCTTTGGCGGTACGAACTTCAGTGTCTCCAATCCAACAACTCCACCATTGCCAATCAGCATCGCTCCAAAGGGCGAAGTATTCATCACAGAGATTTGTTATCAGCGTAGTGACGTTGGTTCCGACTCGATCGACGTGAACTTTGCCAACAACGGCGATGGTCCAGACAGCGTGTCAACATGGACTGGCGAAACACAAACACCGGGTCCGCGCATCACTGGTTACGACTGGATGAAGCGTCGCGTTAACACCCGTCACACCGCACTGGTTCAAGTACGTAACGATGGCAACCAGCCACTCACCGTCCAAGGTATTTCATTTGCCGATGGATCACGCTACTTCCCTGCAGGTAGTAACGACGGCAACTTCGTCTTCAAGATCAACGGCATCATGCAGAATGGCATGCCAGTAACGGAAGCAATCCTGCAGAATGGCGCATCGGTTGATGCCTTGGTAGAGTTTAGGCCAGCCGCACGTCAGGTCTACTCCGAGCCAATCCGACCAGTCTGGAAGGAAAGCGACGTAACCTTGGTAACGGCCTTACTTCAAGGCGAAGGTATCCTACCTGAGTTCCAGAGCGAAGGCGCAGCACTTACCTGCTTGGAAACCCCGGAAGGCGTACCGGCTGTTCGCAACCTTGTGATCACCAACAATGGTAACATGGATCTTACCTGCACCGTAGCCTTTGCTGCAGGTACCGATCAACAATGGTCGTGGCAGACTCCACCAACGAATCCAATCATCGTACCATTTGCCGCTGGCACGAACAGCGTCTCGATTCCTGTTGTGTTCACACGTGCTGCAGGGAACAATGGTGGTTCGACGTTGACAGTCGACATTACCCACGACGCAGTCCCCGGCAATGGTACTGACTCAACGATTACCGGACCAGTTAGCGCGACGGAAACATTCACCGTTGCATCGTGCTCTGGACCTGATATCGTTGTTACCAACATTGACTACGGACGCAATCGCGCAAACTGCGATACTCCTCTCCTTGAGTTCACCATCACCAACACTGGCGGTGGCACAACAAACCTCGAGATCAGAGACCTTCAGATCGTGGATGCCGATGCTGGCAACTTCCAGATCGTGAACATGCTTGATGGCAATGGTGCTCCTGCTACCTTGCCACTCAGGATTGCACCACTGCAAACCTTCAGAGTTCAAGTTCGCTTTACGCCAACGGATCCAAGTGCAGCACCATGGGCCGATCGCACCTACAACGCTCGCGTACATGTGCTCAACTACGAAGAAGGTCGTCCGGCCGAACTGAAGCCAGATGTGTATGTACAGCTCACCGGTGTTGGCTATGTGATCCCGCACACCTTTGCACTCTCGCATAATCGCACGGGCACGGTAAATCCAGGCATCGATCCAGAGATCACGTTTACCGTAACTGGTCATAGCAATGACTGGAACAATGCACAACTCACGAGCTTTACAGCCGACGTGATCTACGAAACCAAGGCCTACGCCTATACACCAAACAGCATCTCACGAGGTCCAATCCCCGGCGACTGGACTATCTCCGAGCCAGTACGTACGGACATCGATGGCGTCCGCTCACGCCTTCGCTTCACGGCTAACGGAACAACTCCGATCTCTGCCGATGGCGCAATGTTTAGCTTCAAGGGCACGCTGTTGTTGGGTCCAAACTTCGATCAGCAGCAAGACCTGGTTGTTGATCTACTCCGTCCATGTCTGATCAACACCACCACAGGAAGCACAACCTCAATTGTCAACTGTGCTCTGAGCAAACGCGTTGTCGACATTGGTAAGACGCAGGCAGGTATTCGTCCGCCAGCACCAAACCCAGTAAACTCCGACGTGGCAGTGATCGAGTTTGGCGTTGGGTACAGAGCTAATGCAGTCCTGGACATCGTAGATGCCTCTGGCAGCGTTGTGGCAACCTTGGTTAACCAACAACTGTCCGAAGGCGAGTACAATGCCAGCTTCCCTGTGAACACTATCGGAAACGGAGCCTACTTTGTGCGACTAACATTTGGCGACTTTACTGACACCAAACCACTAGTCATCGCACGGTAAATCGGTATGCAGTTTGCTAGTTAGCCCAAAGGTGGGTTAACAACACAAAAAGCCCCCTCGAGGGGCTTTTTGGTTTTTTACCCCCGCAAATTGTACATTTGTTGTGGCTACACATATCCCTATGAAGGGTTTCGTACACCATATCGCCCGTAACCTCATCGTCGGCGCTGCAATGCTTGCAGCACTGGTCGTGGGTGCATCTGAAGCTCGTGCTGACAAGGCAAAGGTTGTCTCCAAGACAAAATCTGCCGTTAGTACCTCCAGGCGTCTAACCACACCTGGCCTGAATGCCGTTGATGCCGTTGTTACGGCGCTTGGACAGAAGTCATCTACACCTGCCAAGGCTAAGGTGAGCGTGGCCAACGACACAGTACGTACAGACAGCAGAATCGTATCTGTTCATGCAGCGGCTGACGTGTTTACGGCCAAGATTGACCTTGCTTCTGAGCAACCACAAGTAGATCTAGCCATCTACAACATGCTTGGCAAGAAAATGAGCGAGGTCTATCGCGGTCCTGCCTCAAAAGGCGAACACGAATACGTCTCCTCCATTTCTGATCTCCCAGAGGGAGTTTACATCTGCATCCTTCAGGGCTCTAACTTTCGTAGGGCCGAAAAATTCTATCTAAGCCGATAATCGGGTGAAATTCTCTACGAAGGCCATTCATATTGGCCAAGAACCGGACGAGCTCACGGGCGCCGTCACCGTACCTCTCTACCAAACATCCACCTACGCTCAAGAGGCCATTGGTAAGCACAAGGGCTGGGAGTATGCTCGCACGCAGAATCCTACACGGAGCAGGTGGGAGACCTGTCTGGCCGCCCTGGAAGGTGGCGTAGACGCAGCAGCGTTTGGCAGTGGCTCTGCAGCTGTTGATGCGATTCTGCGCACACTCAATAGTGGCGACCACGTGGTGATGGCCGAGGATATGTACGGTGGTACGTACCGCCTTGCTACGAAGGTATTCCAACGCTTTGGAATTGAGTTCTCGTTTGTTGACATGCGAGATCTGCAGAACGTACGCAATGCCATGCGTGACAACACGCGCATGGTGTACACCGAAACGCCAACCAATCCGATGATGACCATCACGGACCTGAGGGGTGCTGCCGAGATTGCCCATGAACACGGTGCGTGGCTTGTAGTCGATAATACCTTTGCCTCGCCATACTTCCAGCGTCCGCTTGAACTTGGGGCCGACATTGTGGTCCACAGTGCTACCAAGTATCTGGGTGGTCACAGCGACCTTGTTCATGGCATTGTATGCACCAATAGTGCCGAGATTGGACAGCAGCTGCATTTCATTCAAAATGCCGTTGGCGCTGTCCCTGGTCCGCTAGAATCATGGCTCTGTTTGCGATCCGTCAAAACGCTCGAGGTTCGCATGCAACGTCATGCCTCGAATGCACAGCGCATTGCAGAATGGCTACAGAACCATCCGTCAGTAAAGGCCGTGCACTACCCTGGTCTGCCATCGCACCCACAGCATGCCCTGGCAGCTTCGCAGATGTCGGGCTTCGGTGGCATGATCAGCATTGAACTTGGCTCGCTTGAGAAGGCCAAGGCCTTCACAGAAGCAACGCAGCTCTTCACTCTTGCAGAAAGCTTGGGTGGTGTAGAGTCGCTTGTCTGCCATCCGGTGAGCATGACCCATGGCAGCGTCCCCGTAGAGCAACGTCAGCGTCTTGGAATAACCGACGGTCTGGTACGATTGAGCGTTGGGATCGAGGATGCCGACGATTTGCTGGCTGACCTCACACGGGCACTATAGTCGGCCTACATTCCACGTCAGCCAAGGTTCAACACAACCAACGACGAATGCTTCCCTGCATTAGGCAACCGCTTGTTTGCGTACGCCTACCACGTTGAATCGTGAGGTTAGAAACTGCAGGTCGGCAAACGATGCTGTGCCTGCGGGATTCGCACCAGTTCCATGGAAATCGGAGAAGGCAGCACTCTGATTCACCCACACGAAACTGTCGAAGTTGAAGGCGATCGGTGCACCAGCAGCAACCATTGCCTCCTCGGCAAGGGTGGCATTGCCATCGTTGGTCGTATACACGAGTGTAGATAGCGCTCCATGCATTCGCGCGCTTCGTGCTGCACGATCTACTGCATCGACAAATGTTTCTGTCTCGATAACAAAGGCAATTGGCCCGAACCACTCGCGCTCATAGATGTCTGACTGATTCGACGTTGCCTCCAACACCAGTGGCGATGCAGACCGTGCTCCATCAAAACCAGCATGGACTACGCTACCGCTATCACGAAGTTGAGGTAGACCCAAAGCTCGTGCTTCATCAACACGGCTAAGGGTGGCTGGATTCTGTATGGTGCCAAGCAGCCCGGGTCCAGCCTTCTCGTTATTCACGAGTGCATCGATGCGTTCTATCAATCGTGCCTTGACTTCGGCGGCAGCGACTGGCGAGCCCCCTACCATCATTCCCTGCTTAGGGATAAAGATGTTCTGCGGCGCGGTACACATTTGTCCGGAGTAGAGGCATAACGAGAATGCCAGGTTGTCGAGGATGGCGTCAAGGTTGTCGGCACTATCAAGGATGACGCAGTTCACGCCTGCCGTTTCGGTAAAGGCAATCTTCCCTGTCTGCTGCGCGACGCTCTGCACAACGGCGCCAAAGGTGGGTCCGCCCGTATAATCCACAATCCTCACTGCCGGATGCTCAAGCAACTCTGTCGTGAGCGGCTTCTGCGAACTATCAACGGCGAGTTGCACTACATGTGGATCGAGTCCGACCGTCTGCAACACATGCTGAAGCTCTGCTACAACGATTGCAATCGGTAGCACGGCCTTGGGATGGGGCTTGACGATTACGCTATTGCCCGTCACCAGACCGGCGAACATTCCTGGTGTAGTGTTCCACACAGGAAATGTCGTACAACCGATTACCAGGTTCACACCCTTAGGGATCATGCGGTAGTGCTTGCTGATCGTTACGGCACTCTTGCCCATGGGCTTGGACCACTGCACATTGCTTGCAAATGTTTCTTGTGCCGTGACGCCAAGGGCGACCGATTCGAGGGCCCTGTCGAACCCATGTGGACCACTCGACTGGAAGGCCATCACAAAGCCCTGTCCGGTTGTATGCATCGTAGCATACCCAATCTCGAAGAATCGCTTCGATGCGCGTTCAAGTGCTTCGATGAGGACGGCTGCGCGCTCACGTGCCGTAAGCTCCTGCCAGGATCGTTGGGCGTTGGTTGCTTGTTCAATCAACGTCTGGACTGGCGTGAACCGATACGTCACACCAAGCGAGAAACCCCAGGGCGACTCTTCTTCACCAACCTGAGCCGTAGCACCACGCTGAAGCAAACCCTCGAATGACGTATTCAACTGTTTCTTGAACGCTGCTTCGCCGTCGGCATTGGCAGTCTCTCCATAGATTTTGCCGGAAGGGGGCTCTGGCCAGTGCGCGAAAAACTCGCGTGTTGAATTTGCGCGAATGGCATCCTGCAAGGTTGCGGAATGTTGCTCTACAAGATCGTGAATCGTCATGGCCTAAGGTGGTTGGTTAGTAGGAGGACTGACTTATAAAAACGCATGCATCCCCAAGACTATCGTGAGGATGCATGTGCAGATCATCATTGAATTTCTCGGAGAGTTTCTTCCAACATGAAGAGCTCCGTAGGCAAGTGAAACACGCAAGAACGTGTTACCAGCCCATGACACTATCAAGCTCTTGGAATGGCATGTCGAAGGCATCAGCAACAGCCTTGTAGACAATCGTGTTGCGAACAACATTCACACCGAGAGCAAGTTCCTTGCTATCCTGTACGGCAGCTTCCCATCCCTTGTTGGCTAGGTCGATAGCGTATGGAAGCGTCGCACCCGTAAGGGCAAGCGTGGACGTGTAAGGTACGGCACCAGGCATGTTTGCAACGCCATAGTGTACCACGCCGTCAACGACGAAGGTTGGCTTGTCGTGTGTTGTCGGCTTGCTGGTTTCGACGCAGCCGCCTTGGTCTACAGAGACGTCAACGATCACGCTTCCTGGCTTCATGGTGGACAGCATGTCGCGCGTTACAAGGTGTGGTGCCTTTGCACCAACGATCAGCACACCACCGATGACCAGGTCGGCATCGACGATGGCTTCACGGATATTGGCAGAGGTCGACATCTGTGTTTCACAATTACGTGGCATCACATCGTCAAGGTAACGCAAGCGATAGAGGTTGTTGTCATAGATCGTAACACGTGCACCAAAGCCAGCTGCAATCTTTGCTGCATTCGTTCCTACAACGCCACCGCCTAGTACCATCACGTTTGCTGGCTTTACACCAGGTACGCCACCAAGGAGCACACCGCGACCACCCATCGGATGCTCGAGGAACTTGGCGCCCTCTTGCGTCGACATACGGCCGGCAACTTCCGACATAGGGATGAGCAAAGGTAGCGATCCATCGGCACGCTGAACCGTCTCGTAGGCAATGCAGACAGAACCGTTCGAAACCATGGCTTCGGTGAGTTCACGTGAGGCCGCAAAATGGAAGTAGGTAAAGAGCACCTGATCCTTGCGGATGAGCGGATACTCTGGAGCAATGGGCTCCTTGACCTTGACAATCATGTCTGCCCGACCGTACACTTCTTCTGCAGTGTCGACAATCTGCGCGCCTACTGCCGTGTACTTGTCGTCCGTAAACCCACTGCCTTCGCCAGCAGAACGCTGGACGATTACGCTGTGCCCATTTCGAATCATCATGTCGCACCCACCAGGGGTCATCCCGACACGCTTTTCCAATGGCTTGATCTCTTTTGGAACACCGATGATCATATTTCCTCGCAAGAACTACCGTCGTGTGAAAATTGTGAGCTGTATAGAACTACAAAAATGCAACGAAAGGTTGACTCTTCCCCGTGACAGGGGTACAATGACCGTAAGTTTGTTCATGGTTCCGTTACTTGATCTCACCGCACAGTACAATTCTCTCAAGGCAGAACTTGACCAAGCTCTGCTCAATGTGGCAGCAAGCCAGATTTGCGTGCTCGGTCCAGAAGTCAATGCTCTGGAGGCTGAATTGGCAGAATACCTAGGTGTTCGACATGCCATCGGCGTTTCGAGTGGTACAGATGCCCTGATCATGGCTTTCATGGCTCTTGGTATAGGCCCTTCAGACGAGGTCATCGTCCCCGACTTCTCCTTCTTCGCCACTGCTGGTTGCGTCGCGCGAATGGGTGCCACACCGGTGATGGTTGATGTAGAATCACGTGGGTTCATGATGGACCCGGCCCTTCTTGAGCAGGCCATCACGCCTCGTACCAAGGCCATCGTACCAGTGCACTTGTTTGGTCAATCTGCCAATCTTGATGCCATCATGGCCATTGCCAACAAGCATGGTATCCCCGTGATCGAAGATGCTGCACAGGCCATCGGGACGCAAACGCCGTCAGGCGCTCGTGTTGGCTCGGTGGGCTTGATGGGCTGTTTTTCCTTCTACCCAACCAAGAACCTGGGCGCATTTGGTGATGCTGGCTTGATAACCACGAACGATGACGCACTGGCGACGACGCTCAAGCAGATTCGCAACCATGGTATGGAGCCACGGTATTACCACAAGATCATCGGTGGGAACTTCCGACTCGATGCCTTGCAGGCAGCCGTACTGCGGGTCAAGTTCAAGCACCTTCCATCGTGGCATGCCGCACGACGCAGAAATGCGGAACTTTACAACGCGATGTTTACCGAGGCAGGCCTGGTTCAGCCTCCGAGTGATGCACTACTGCCAGAACCTGGCAAGATCTTCCTGCCCGAAGCACTGTACAAGGGCACGGCGGAAGACCATCACATTGTGAATCAGTACACCATTCGCGTGGCCGACAGGGATGGGTTACGTGCACACCTCCAGCAACATGGGATCGGCACCGAAGTGTACTATCCTGTTCCGTTCCACAGACAAGAGTGTTTTGCCTATTTGAAGGCCGATCACGAGGCATTTCCTGTGACCAATGCCTTGTGCGAAACCGTCATGTCGGTCCCGATCTATCCTGAGTTAACTTCCAGTCAAATTGCCGAAGTTGTCGAAACCGTTGGCTCGTTTCTTCGTACTCCTGCTTCAACGCACATTTAAGGAGACATTTCATGGACGAACAGTCTACTTCGTTTCAACATTCAATGAACGTCCAGTTTGGCGGACGCAAACGCGGTTCCGGTTTTGGCCTGTGGTTTGGTATCATCCTCGTCATCGTTGGTGGCGGACTACTCCTGGATGCATTTGGTATCCTTGAATTCGGAGAACTGCTCCATCAGTGGTGGCCATCGCTGTTGATGATCATCGCCCTTGCACAACTTGCTACGGGCTCTGGCTCACTTCTTGGATCCGGCATACTTTTTATCATTGGCGCATTACTCCAGCTAGGTCGACTAGACTATCTGCCTGGTGGATTCTGGAGTGCGTTCTGGCCAATCATCCTCATACTCGTTGGCATCAGCATCATTTCGTCGAGGATTAAAAAAAAAGAGCGCATCAGGATCGATCCAAATTCCTTAGGTAGAATCAGCGTTGATGGCTCACGTATCAATCGCACGGCATTCTTTTCTGGTTCAGACATGCGTGCTACTTCTACCGACTTTACTGGCGGCGAACTCACGGCAGTATTTGGTGGCATCGAGTGTGACATGCGTGAGTCCGCCATGCTCGGTAAAATGGCAACGCTACACATAGTCGCCGTCTGTGGTGGCATTGAACTCCGCGTCCCCGAGTCCTGGAACATCGTGATCACCGGCACACCAATCTTTGGTGGCATCGATGATAAGGGTGTTCGAAAGCCACATGACCCCAATGCGCCAACGTTGCTCATAGAGACGACGGTATTCTTTGGCGGACTTGAAGTGCGGTCGTAGCCGAACTGTCAGAAAAGATGTTGCGCCAAACTGAGTGTTGTCGTATCTAGCACATCTGCACCAGCCATCGTTTGCGGATTACCATGCCCCCTAACACACGGTACATGAGGATTCGTTGAGCTTCGTCGGTAGTGCACGCCGTCGGCTTCCGACGGTTTTGTTTTTGAACACAAAGCATGGTTCATGAGTAAATCGCAAACTTTTCCAATGCGGCGTCTTCGATCGAGTATACTCTCCATCACCGCCGTTGCACTCGCACTCGGCACTGCCATGCCGCTCTTTGCAATGGCTACCACCGCACCAAAAGCCGACACACTTACCCTTGGTCGCGAAATCAAACCATTCGATGAGTACATACTCACGGCATCGAGCGTGAGAATCTCCCGCGTTTCCATGAAGACGGGAAAGGCCGCTTCATACTTGCAGGATGATACGGTGCGCACACAGGTATCGGGCTTGTGTTCGGTGGTTGCGGTAACGGAGGACGGACAGGAGGCAGTGAAGAAGGTCACCATTCGCAATGCTCAATCACGATACAAGGACACACTCACCGACGTTCTCCCAACCGGCACCGAGGTTGAAGCGAGATTTTCTGATGCAGGACCAGTATACATCGTAGGGACTGACACGTTAGAGCCAGACGTTGTAGCTGACCTTAGTGGTGTGATCCGTTCTGAAGGTGGACTTAAAAGCGGCACCATCATGGATCCGCACAAACCTGTTGCACCTGGCGATGTATGGTCGATCGATACCGCCGCATTTGCTGCAACGTTGGGTCCGCCCCCTTCCAATCTCAAGCGCACAGTTACCGGCACGGTACGATACGACAAGATTGATACAGTCGACGGTACGCCTGTTGCAATTGTCGTCATGGAAGCCAAGGCCGCCAACGCCTTCGCCGAGATTGATGGTGTAACCGCCCGCAATGCAACCGTCACCGCCCACATCGAACTTGCCGTACCGTTAGATAAGCGATTCCCAGCAGTCGGATCGGCAACAACTACAACGATGGAAGCAGACATTGGCGAGGCAGGTCAGAGCATTCACTTCTATTACCAGGTTACCGACGCACTCACATTCCGCAGGTGACGGCGAAACTTCTACTAGCACTATGGCAGCACCCTTTACAGCAGACCGCATTCAGGCACTCATTCAATCTAGCATCGACGTCAAAACGGCACTGATACAATCATGTGTCGCCGACATTGAAGCTGCCGGTAGCGTCTTAGCCTCAGCAGCTACACAAAACCGTATGATCATGCTGTGCGGCAATGGAGGCAGTGCCGCCGACAGTCAGCACATCGCCGCAGAACTTGTCGTGCGCCTCCGTGGAGGCATTGAACG
>JAGFIZ010000108.1 GCA_024103135.1 Bradyrhizobiaceae bacterium
AGCCATGAGCTTTCTTCCGTTCATCAATCGGTCTTCGGCAAAGTCCATACACCACACGTCGTGTACACGCGCGGCAATCGGATTGATGCGTTGATTGCGTTTGATCTTGCGAGTACGCTTGCGCCATGGCGCCGCGTAGCCGGCTTGTCGGTAGATACGGAACACACTACACTCGGTATATGCATGTCCAAGCTCACGGATCCAACCAAAGATCAATCGCTTGTCCCACGACGGATGTTGTGCAACAACTCTGTCGATCAAAGCACGTTTCGGCTTGTCTTTCACCGGCTGCCGATGACTGTACGTGACCATGCTGCGCGAAACATTCATCAGCCAACATGCTCGCCGCTGTCCAAGACCTTGATTCATGGCACACATCACTCCTTGGACCCTCTGTTGTATGCCTACCATTTTATTGCGTTGATCTCTTTCATGATCTCGATCTCGAGATCACGTTCTGCTACCAGCTTCTTCAGCCGTGCATTCTCTTGCATGATGCGTTTGAACTCGGATACCTGTGGTGCATCCATGCTCCCATACTTCCGCCGCCAGATGTAGATCGTGTGCTGCGACACTTTATACTTCTTCGATATCGCTGCCACAACGTGTGCGTGCGACTCTCGAACGATGCCGACGATTTGCTCGTCGCTGAACTGGCTCTTCTTCATCAGTCCTCCTTTGAGACTTACGTCTCAACTTAAGACTGGTCCGATTTTTTCACACCCCTCCAGGCCTCGCTGAATTGGTAATAGTGAACTGTTTCTTACAAACCAGCTCATCCAAGGACAAGATCAAAGCAATGGATTGGCGCTGACCTCAAGGATTCTACGTTGTTCAACGATGCAAATCACAATCTTCACTTCGGCGTTTGCTGTAGTTCAAAAAAAACTCCCCGCCATTAGGCGGGGAGTTTTTGGAGTGGGGACTACCAAGCCCCCTTCCGACATTGTTTGGATTATCGGCTGACGACGAACCTGGTTGTTGCAGTCAACTCAGCGGAGCTGCTCCGCAGAATGTACGTGCCTGATGGCAGTGCATCAACGCTTATGGACAATACTTGTTCGGAGGCCGATGGGTTGACGATGGACTGGAGAACGAGGACGCCTTGGAGTGAGTAGACCGATAGAGTGAGAGGGAACTCTATGGCCGGTACGTTCACCGAAAGTGTGCTATTTGTTGGCTGTGGGTAGATCGTCATGGCCGTGCCGTCTGACCAATAGCCAGGTGTTACTCCAGTTGTGCCTTTAACCTCAAGTGTTGCATCGCTACTGGTTGTGCTACCGCACGACATGCTTACCGTGCAGCGATAGATGCCGGCATCGGCACCGGTGACGTTGCTTACAACAAGTTCGCTACTTGTAGCACCGGCGAGATCAACACCGTCCTTGCTCCACTGATAGGTAAGGTCTTCACCACGAGCTTCGACGACGAATGTTACCGTAGCCCCTTGGTCGACCGAGGCGCCTACTGGCTGTTTGTCGATCAGAGGTGTACTACTTATCTCGACTGTGGCTTTGTCGCTTGTTACGGCACCACAACCATTTTGCACCGTTACTTCGTAGTTGCCAGTGTTGTTGACCGTGGCGGAAGCAATTTCCAATGTGGATGATGTAGCACCAGGGATGATCGTACCATTGACCTTCCATTGATACGAGGCCTTTTCTGCCGTGGCAGCCACCGATAGCGTGATTGTGCCGTTAGGACAGAGCACTGCACCTACTGGTTGAGCATCAATGGTTGGCTTGGTGCTTACAACAATTGGAGTTGGCGTCTCGACTTCATGTCCGCGATCAGTGCGTAGTCGAATGAGTACTTCCGTTCCCGATGCCAGCTCGTTTGGTAACGTAATACTTGCCTGCTTGCCCTTCAGACCCGTTGCCAATTCGTCCCACGTTTTGCCACCATCATCGCTGATGTCAATGGAGATTAGCGGGGTACCGTTGAATGCTTCGGTATTCCATTGTATGAGGACGGGACTGTTCGTACACAAGACATCGTTAACGGTTGGTGACTTATACGTCAGCACACCAAAGGCATACTTCCGCAGGAAACCTTCGCTCGACGGATCGCCAGCTTGCGGCATTTGTGCTGGTACGTAATGGCCGCCAATAATGGCATCCTTGAACTGATCGGTAGCCACACACGTTGGATAGGCATCGAATGGTGATTGCATGCCTGACGCAAAGGTGACGGAGGCAACGCTCATGCGAGCGATGAACATGCCTGGGCGGCGACCAAAGGTCGAGCCCGTGCCGATGGTTGGGAAGTCCATGCTCTCTGTTCTTCCAACAACGACGCCAGTGTTTCCATCGTACTGAGCAACGGCCGAAATCTCGTCAGCACCACCCCCGCCAAGATATGCTGCACCACTAAGGCGCAAACCATCGGAGGTAATCACGGCAGCAAAGCCATCGCCATTACCGGCATAGGTTGTTGTTGATGATTCGGTTGGAAGATTGGGTGACGTAGTTGAGCCTACGATGAAGGCACCATCGTTGGCGTCGATGAACAAGTCGAGCGCAGCATCGTCACCACTACCACCAAAGAACGTGCTGTACACACAGTCGCCATTGGCTGCAAACTTCGAGACGAAGGCATCGGAGTTACCACCACCGAAGATGTGACTGTAGGGGTTCTTACCAACTTCTTCATAGCCCCCTTCACCGCCCTCTTCTGGTTCGCCCTTTCCACCGCCACCATCATCAATCGGAATGCGGATCTTTTTCGGGAAGGTGTAGAAGTCTTGTGAATGCGTCGTACCGCACATCACCACGGCATTGGTTGCATCGAGTGAAGCGGCAGCAATCCTATCATCACCTGCACCGCCAAGGTAGGTGAAGAAGTCAGCATACAACATGCTGTTGTTGAGGATGTACACAAAGCCGTCCCAGCCACCGTTGGCGGTATCGTCCATCACACGCATGGCTGATATGCCGGACGTGGACTTAGTGTTGCCGCAAATGATGTAGTGACCTTGCTTGTTTACTACGACGCTTGTAGCCACGTCATCGCCGTTGCCAGGGATGAGCATGCCGGACTTCTGCGTCTTGAGATCCTTGCTAAACACGACCATGAAGGCGTCGGTCCCTTGTCCGCGTTGCTGTCCAAAGCCAGAGCCCATCACGGGGAAGTCGGGGGAGTTTGTTTCGCCGACAACGCAGACATCGCCATTCGATAGGAAATCCAGGCCATGGATTCGCTCTGTCTTTGATGCTGAAACGAAGTTGATGTACTCCAGCTCGGAAAGATTGGCATCCGTCATGAGAACGAAGCCGTCAATCCCTTCGCCAGGACGCTGACCAATGATTTCGTCGTCGAAGTCCATAGGGTCAAGATCCGTAACCCAGCCAGCGACGATGACCTTCCCGTCCGAGCGTTGCTTGATGCACGATACATTGTTCTCACCTCCACCACCAATGCCATCTCCCATGAGCAAAGCTGGTAAGGCCTTCTTGACCTGGTCATCCGTAGGCGGGGTATCGTGGGTGTACCCCGATGCTTGGTAGGCAAGTACTCCTGCGAGCACAAGTGCAGTTGTAATACGTCGGTTCATGCTACCTCCGATGGTTGATTGTACGATGCGTTTCGTGATAACAACTCATTGCAGCTGGTCCCGGCAAAGCTGCCCTGAACATCACACAACACCCGTCCGCTATCACGGTTACGCACTGAAAGGACCTCATAACTTAGGGTATTATTTCGCACGTTGTTCAACCAGGAATTAAAAAGAATTTGGTCGAAATCTTTGAAGCAGTCTGGTTCGCGGAGTGGACTCTGAGATGGCGAAAATTCAGTCTTCCCACTTCATCCATGTACGAGAAATCCGGTCAACGTGACCACATGTACACGTGAGCACTATCATCCGCCGACAGAGTGTATTGCCAAGGTCGTGGAAGGGGGCTTTGTACCTGCAATCATTACGACGTGTCCAGCCATGTAACGTGCAGGTGTCGTGCAGGTGTCGGGGATTACCTCATGCGTACCGTGCCTCGTGGCTCTGTGATCGAGTGTGAAAGGTCTACTGCGACGGAAGGCAGGTGAATTGCGTCGATACGATGTGGTGCGCTTGAACTACCGCTTTGACGGAACAACCAGTACAGGAATCGAGCTACCGTGCCGAACATCACGCACGGTACTACCGTGGAAGAAATCGCCGATGATCTTGTGACCATGACTTCCCATCATGATCAACTCCACTGCATGGGCAACGGAGGCCTTCAAGATTTCCTTCGGCGGATCACCAAGAGCAAGGAGTGTGCGAACCGTTAGCCCCTTGGCACGGAGCTTCTCTGCTTCGGCTTCTAGGTAGGCGGCATCGTCACGCATTTCTTCGCTCTCGGTTAGATGCAGTTGCTTGAAGTACCGAGCACCATAGCCATCGGCAACGT
>JAGFIZ010000112.1 GCA_024103135.1 Bradyrhizobiaceae bacterium
CCCTGTTCATAAGGCGTCTCCTGGGGATAGTTTGAAAAAACTGTATTCAACCACAGGTTACGCCTTTCTTTTCTTTCGGTCAAGTCGTAAGTTCTACCACCATCCACAACTTTCTAAAGTATCTCATGAATCATACGCCCAAGAAGTTGGTGTTCGCGTATTCGGTACTGTCTTGCGATACGCCTATGATAATCAAGGTCGAGGCACTGCCTACGGATCATTCAACACCTCTCTTGGCGCAACCTGCAACCATTCGAGATAGGCTTGCAATCGATCCCAAGTAGACCGACGGTGCGCATATCCTCGAAGTACACGGACATCGATTGTGTACTCTGTAAATGCAACTCTGACAAGGTGATCTAAATCTGAAGAACTGACACCGGTCAGAACCTGTCGATCAACAAACAGATCGACGATGATTTTCTCCAACGTCGGTATCCCCTTCTGTTTGTTTTCAAGGGGCGCTTTCGAGATCAACTGCTGCACAACTACATCGTAGTCCGATCCACCTACTTGATCTGCTGTCCACTGCCTATCAACTCCCAATATCACATTGCGGAAACGAGCATCGCGGAGTCGATCGAATACCATGCGCTGATCTGCTTTGTCGACTTCGACCAGTGTAAGGCGGTGTAGACGTTGGTGAACAAGTAGAGGGTTTAGTGCTGTCAGCGACCACACGCAGAAACGGTCAACCAACGGACGAACTACACGGACAATCTCTGTTTCCCGTGACGACCGTTGCAACAGAAAGCGACGTTCGGAACCCACGCGACACCACGTAGTTGAAACTGGCACGATCTCACCCTTCTTTCGAAGGTTGCTGATATGCCAGCGTCCAATTCCTGTTTCAGGCGTCGTCTTATAGTTCACAAGCACCTGTTCACGTCTTACATAATTTGATTGATTTCTCAGTTTACTCACCTCGTGAGACACCTAGTTGCTTTAAATATAAGCATGTTATGCTATATCTAATATTCTAACAGTGGACAATTTTCATTAATTCTGGCTACTGTTAGCCCCTTACTCCCCGACCTCAATCACCACCCGCGCATGGTCGCTTGGACCCCACTCGTCCACACCATTAAGGGCGCACACGCTTACCGTGCTGGCGATTGATTGCGAGGCGAAGACGTAGTCAAGCTGCCGTGTTGCACCTGAACAAAACGCCAATGACAGACTTTTGAAGAAACGGCAATGCAGTTGAAGAGCACTCTACAGCGAGTGATAGTACTCTTTGATTTTCAAGGCCATGAGTTTACGACGTTGAGTCAGGAATTCTGCAAAGTCATCAACACCCATGTTCTGAATGTCAGCCGGCACGCAATGCATAGCGAGATTCTCCAGCAGTTGTTGCTCGCTCGCGATACCGCTAATCTGATTTTTACCGGCTGTCATCTGAGATTTGACAATGCCGAAGTATTCTGAAGGCGGCTTATTGCCGACCTTGATGTTTATCTCCGACTGCATATACACATAGTTGGCAATTTGATTGTAGTGGCTTTTGTCCAGCCCATTCCGTTTCAGGTAGTCTTTGGGAAACAGGTGATGGATGTCGCCCCGCAATGAAATCAAATCGCTAACCAACACATCAGTTGACAAGAAACCTCGATCGTTTGCTTTCACCTGTGCAGCAAGGAAGACATTGAAATATGGACTACTGGCTACAGCCGAATCCAAACTCTGTGGAAGGGATGCATTCCAGAAAGCATCGGAGAGTTCTGCTGCCTCACGCTCTGCCATGATCTCGTCCATTGGCTTACTCGAGATCTGCTTGATGTCATAATCAAAGGTTGTTTCCGGCGACCCCGAATACCTACTCGTGAGAATGGAGTACACCAACCAGCGGCGCACATATCGTTCGATAGCGACTGAGTTCACTCCAAGGTGCTTAAGCTTGAGGTATACGATGTATGCAAAGTTGATTGCATTCTTGGAGCGAATCATTTTTGATGTAATGAACCCGGCAGACTTAACGATCATCAAGAAACGTTTGAAATGTGTTTCGTTGATGAAGTCGTTAACGCCATTTCGTAACGTGGCAAACGACTGTTCTGCAATCGAGTCTTCATACGTCCGCGTTTCAAAGTTTCTGCCAGAGAGCAGACTAACCAATTCAGAGAGACGTCCCCGATTGAACTGAGTCGTAAACGCCACACGAATCAGGTCATTGTAGTCAGGGTCATACAGGTCGTCACTCTCCGTCTTCAACCACGACAGCTTTGGGAAGAATTCTGAAGCAGCGAACTCCTTGTCGTTCTCGGTAATGTGCTTATAGAAGTCCGGAGCAATGCACAGGTGACAGAAGTAATCGATTGCTTTGCGCAGTTCATTTCCTTTGTACTCTGTATTCGAAGCAATCTTGCTCATGGCAAAGTCAGCCTGGCTAAGTACAACGCCTTTTGAATTGATGCGAATAAATATCTCGGTAACCGTTTCAATGTCAAGGTCGGCTGAAAGCTCAATAATCCCAATCTGTTTTCTTGGGATATTCATCAGCGTAGTCAATGCAGCACGGACTTGCCGTTTATCAGCATTAGGATTCGCTTCGGAATATTGTTCTGCTATCTCAAACAGATCTCCATTGATCGCTTGAGAGATGTCAGGCAACCATGTTTTATCCTTGAGAATTGCAGGATTCTGAACTTCGAAACGCTCATCGACCGGGTGGAATGCAATCTTGATCTTCACCCGTTCATACGTTTTGTTGATCACATACTGACCAAGGATCGCTGCTGTGAGCGCCGTCACTCGTTGTTGACCATCAATGAGGATCTTCTTGCCATCGCTTAAGCTGCCATCCTTCAACCTTACGTTGGGATTCTTCCAAGCGATCACGTATCCGACGGGATATCCCTGATACAGACTGTCCATAAGGTCACGAACCTTGGAGCTATCCCACACAAAAGGTCGTTGTATCTCTGGAATTGCAATCTCCCCGGAGTTCACCCACGCTAACAAGGTTTCAATCAATTGCTGATTAACGGCATACTTCTGCATAAGCTTTGCGTATTACACTTTCGTTGAACAATCTATTCACGTCGCGACCTACAATGAAGATACGAACCAAAGAAATCGTATTGATGATGCAGATAACGAATGCAAGGACGACAACCATCACCGCCACTTGGACGTCCACGTGGTACACTACCGACACCACACGGTCGACCATACGCGTGGTGCAGGAGTTAGCGAGGTGTGTTAGGGATGAGTGGAAGGGGGCGAGGGAGTATAGAGAGGGCCCGCAGGGGTAGTGGGTGGCGTGAGTTTTGGTCTGCGCTGGTCGTATGATACTCATACTTGCTTTTCACTCAACTTAAATCGAATGGAACCTAGCTGTGCCTGATGCAGCTAGAGGTTGGTAAACGCAGCACCAACGATGCACTTCATGAAACGCTCTCGGCTTTCATCAACCTTAGGTATCACTTTAGCATTGATCCATTGCATCTTCGATTCTCTCTTGCCATCGCGCACTATTGAGAAGCTCAGTGCGGTTGACTTTTAGTTCGGGATTCTTTGCAGCGGTTCTCAGAACTTCTTTCATTGCAATTGCTGTATCCTCATCTACCCATGGATTTAAAATGATGCCCTTGATCGCGTCCCTAGGAAGCTCCAATTGGAGTGTAGGCGAGTCTTGATCGTTTACAAGAACAAGTCGGCACTCTTTCTCATCGCGATACGCATATCGCTTGATAAAAGGAATGTCGTTAACATCGAGCTCAGACGCTTTGAACTCATTTAGTGACCAGTATTGAATGTCCCGTAAAGTAGCATTCTGAATCGTACCTAGGTGGTCAAGAAGTATTCTTCTATCAAGCTTGAGGCACACACCGCCAATACCACTTGTAAAGATCTTCCAATGATGATATGTCTCGGATCCGCTAGTCATGCACAGGGCATAGCAACGATTGCCATCACAGTGGCGTTCATATTGCTCGATCGCGACTCTGTCATTTCTATCGTCCCATGAGCGCGCTCTTGGTAGCACTAAGCTACCGCTCATCAACATGTTTAGCAGATATGGAAACTCGGTATATCGAAATAGCCGATTGCTAGGTGATTTCATAAGTATTCTCCAAATGTGTGAGGTTCCCTACGTTTATGTCTAACAGGCAGAAACATAATCAGCGCGTTCACCATGTCACATCCTTAGCTGTTTTGCTTCAGGAACTTATTGCGGAAATTCTCCACACTTAATATCTCCTTACCAGTTCTATGAATTGCTCGGTGACAGTTAGGGCATAGTATCACTAGGTCACTCAGCTTGGCTGCAAGGTGATTCAATACGTTACTCGTAGCAGAGAATACCACCTTTCAAGCCCCCCTACTTCCTCAGCCGCATGCCGTTGAATTCGATGGCGTCGTCGAGAAGGGTTACGTCAGCCGTGGCTCCGTCGTCATAGGTGAGGAGGATGGTGCTGCCGCTCCGCTGCCATGACCCGAACTGGGTTTCGCCGAGGACCTCGGAGTAGAACTTGCCGGTGGAGCGGAACGTGAACGACATGCCGCCCTCTGCGTCAGTGTAGGTGCCGTACGGATCGGGCAATGACGTTTCTGTCGTGGATGTGGGGGTGGACGTGGTTGTGGTTGTCTCGCTGGCTGACTCGATTTCTGCCGATTCTTCGTTCTGTTTTCCGCCGCTACAGGCGATGAACAGAGCGATTGAGGCAACAATCGACATGTTGCGAATGAGTACTTGTGCTTTCATATATGCTCCATCTGCGACGATGATCTAGAGTTTCGTCCGTGTGGTCTTGTTGTAGTCACACACGTGACGGATTGGGAGTTGGAGTTGACTTTACGTTTGGATTGCTGTTAGGGATGTTGGTGTGTTGGAATAACACTGCTGTGCAGTACTAGACAGTACCTTTGATGCGTGTCGTGCAGATGATTTCACTTCGACTATTCGGTGGTTGGGCCGGACAACGCACGGGCTCCGACCCAACCGTAGCCGATAGCGTGCTTTACCTAGGAGGCCTTTGGCTTGCTCTCCTTCTCAAGTAGGCGTGTGTCAATCTTGAGCTGGTAAAAGATGCCTGCACCAATACATGCAAGTGCTAGGAGTATGGTAACGTATGGGAGAACATCGATAAGGTCACGTTTATGGATTGCATCACTCTTGAAAAGTATCGCTATCACCACAAACCCTAACCCGACGCCGACGTTGATACCTGTGGATATCCCCACGATGAGTGGTGCTGCATAGGCTCGGAGAAAGAATGTTGCTCCAAGCGATGCTACGAAACAGCCGAGCATAATCCAGATTGCCATATCTGCGAGCTCTCTTGAGATGTCTACGCCTGTGAGTGTCATGATCCCGATTACGATGAAGAGCAACAACATGCAGAGTGAGCTCCATAACCAAAGGAATTTTAGTCGTGACGTGACCCACGTGATAAGTCCCGCTGCAAGTGCAACGCCGATAATGATCATCGTCACTTTGGAGTCAAGTTCACCCATCAATGATATAGCCAAGAATCCAACAACAAGAATCTGTCCGGTAGACGCTCCGGCTAGCGTCAAAGCATAGGCCCTGTGCGCCACTCTTGCTGCAATCACTCCAACCGCTATGCATAAGAGTCCGACAAGAATTAGTGGTAACGACATGTCTAACATGGTCTGTCCAGTTGATGTTGATTGTTCAGTTATAGGTAAGTAAGGGGCTTTGGTAACTTGATCGATGCCTTACCCATACTTCGAAGTCGCCACTTACTTGCAGTCTTCTAGGGCCTTGAGATAGGCATTGGTGAACTTCTGATAGTCTTCACCAGAATACTTGTCCTTCATCTCCTTTGCCATTGCTGTTGCTTCGTTGGCCAGTTTGAGCGACTCGCTGAGATCTGACATGTCGCCCTTGGCTGCGAGCTTTTGCGCCTTGCACTGCAGCTCTGCATATCGCTTCCCGTCTGCCTCCGCTGAACTACCACCACACCCCGTCGATAACGCAGCAATGAATGCTACGACTACAACACCCAACAATCTTGTACGCATACTCCCTCCCACCTCGTGAATGAATTGATGTGCACTTGTTGTGCCTCACACCAACATACTCCACACATGAAAGCGATGTCGTTGAAATAAGTAGTAGGGGTGACTCAATGGCTTACGTACATACACATGCGTTCGTGAACATATACGTGAAAGAGTGCATGCACATACGCACGCTTATGTGTTCGTGAGCGCGTGTACGCGAGTGTATCCGAGTGTGCGTATGTGCAGGTGTGTGCGTGCACGTGTATGTGTGCATGTGCATAGGCACATACGCGCGCTTATGTGTTCGTGAGTGCGTGTGCGCGAGTATATCCGGGTGTGTGCACGTATATGCGTGTGTGCACGAGTGCGCATATGTGCGCCTGTGTTCGTGTTTGTGAGTACATACACATGAACACATGCACTCGCGTGCGGTAACGCGGACTTACACTGGGATGTGGCTATGACGACGTGTTGTTGTACAGATCACTCTGGTTGATCTTGCGCCAGGAGTCTACCTGGAGTTTTTGGTAGATGTTGCGGACGTGGGTGCGGACGGTTTCGGTGGAGATGCAGAGGGCGTTGGCAATGTCCTTGTAACTCCGACCCGAGGCGAGTATGTGGAGGATCTCCTGCTCGCGGATGGTGAGGGTGCTGATGGGGAGTTGTGGTCGTACGCTGGCCTGGAATGCTTGCAGGACCTTGCGGGCAATGGGACTGCTAATGGGTGATCCGCCGGCGTGGACGTCTCGTAGCGCCGCTACGAGTCCGTCTCCTACATACGTCTTGCCGAGATAGCCAACGGCGCCGGCAAGGATGGCTGAGTAAATCCTGTCATAGTCTTCGTAGGCGCTTAACACCACGTAGTGCACCGATGGCATGAGCACGCGAAGCTCGGTGATGAGGCCTGCACCGGTGCCGTCGGGGAGGACAAGGTCGACGACGATGATGTCGGGCTGGGCTGCAGAAAACTTCTGACGTGCTTCATCGGCTGTCCGTGCGGTGGCGACAACATCCACATCGTCCGCTCTCTGCAACTCTTCAAGAAAACCTTGTAGCTCGTCAGCATGATCTTCAACGATGGCTACTCGCATTCTCACTCCCCTGCTGGATGATCAGTGTTACAACAGTCCCATGTGGCTGCGCCGTCGTGATGTCAAGCATGATGTTGCTCTGCGCTGCACGACTACGCATGTTCCCTAGCCCCCTTCCACCAACAAATGTCGGCGATGTTGCATTATGCTGCATGCCTTGTCCGTTGTCGCGAATGACAACATGCACGGCATTGTCGATGCAAAATACCGATAGCGTAAGTTTTGTGGCCTTGGCATGCTTGATGACGTTCGTGGTGGCTTCGGAGGTGATCATGACGATGTTGCGTGCATGCTGCGCGTCGAGATTCCAAGTGGGTATGGATGTGGGCATGGGTGTGGACATTGATGTGGACAGGGGGCTGGACTCGGTGGTGGACATGTCGAGTTCAAATTCCAGTCCTGCATCGTCGGCCATGGCTCGCATGCGTTCGATGACAACGGCGATCACGGAGTCGAGTGTGTGCTGGTCCGATACCGACCAGATGATTTCGCGCAATGTTCGCCCTGCATCGGCGGTGTACGTTTGGACGTCATGTGCAAGTGTTGAATCATCGATGCGCTTTGCTGCGATGTTGATGCGGACAAGGTCTGCACCAAGAGCATCATGCAGGTCGCGTCCTATCTGCACACGCTCTTCCAGGCGTGCTTGCTCGGCAAGGAGTTGCTGACGTTGCTTGCGCAGTCGGAGATAACGTACGCTTACATACACGATCACCACCGCACCAACTGCTAGCAGCGTAAAGAACCACCACGTTTCGGTGATGGCTGGTTGTACGATGACGGTGACGGGAACTGTTGCCGTTCCATCAGCCGATGTAATGGCTACGATAAACTGTCCTGGTCCCGATGCAACTATGGTCTGCTGTCGGCCTACAAAACCTGGCTGTATGTGCCTGTCCCACGATGTCTCATACCGCAAGGGTATCTCATGATTGCCGTAGACGGCAGGTCGACCGAGGACGACGTCAAACGTCCTGTCGGAAGTTGGCAACGTGATATCTGCTGCATCGGCATAGATGGTGTAGGCACTATCGGCGGTAAGGCGTAGGCCGACGATTGATGTACCTGGATGTACTCCAATAGCAGAGACCTTGAAGGTAAGGATGCCATCGTCACGCAGAACGACGATGGTCGAGTCAGCCATTACAAACTGTATACGCTGTGTCGTTGCGCGTTGCTGCATGGATGCAGGCAAGGTATGTAGATCCAGTCGGTTGCGCTCATGATCCAGCACCTGTAGCGTGGCATCGTGAAGCATCACATACAACCCATCACCAACAACACCGTACGATGGACTCGCAGTACGACTCCTGCTCTGTTGCACGGCCGACCGTGTCGATGTTTCACTACTCTCATCTACGCGCATGTTGTCACGAGCTTTATCACGAGCTTTTTCACGAGCTTTATCACGCACATCATCATGAGCGCCATCACGCACTGCATCATGAACGTCATCACGCACTGCATCATGAACATCATCACTTACAACATCACGTTGCCCCACTAACGCCCGTGTGTGCAGGAAGTCCGTCACACCGCCTCCTCTTCCAAGCCACGGTCTGTCTGACGACGCAGGTGCCGTCCTCCCCTCTTCCCACGCGACCACGCCAGAACGTTGCAGCGGAAACTTCACCCACGGCGAATACTCTGGTGCAACGAGCAGTGTTTGGTTTTGGTTGTAGATCGACGTAATCGATTCATCATCCAGCGCACTACCTGTGCGTATACGTTGCAACGACTGCGTCTTCATCGCATACGACCATAGCCCCCTACCCGTTCCCATCACCACGACGCTATCATTGAGTGCGTAGCCGCACTGCACCACACCATTCCACGGCTGACCAGAAGCGACGTATGCAGTGATGGTGGAAGGGGGCTTGGTAACGGTACCAATGCCACAACCATGCTGGTAGCACCACAGCACACGACCATCACGGAGTTGCACCAAGGCCGTTGGCAGTGCATCAACAATCGGATGCAGCTGCCAGACCGGGAGCCGACGTGTTGTGGGTACGTGTGAGCTGGAGTGGTGGACAAGTGACGTCATGTTAAGCGTGTCGACCTTCCCTGAATACCGCGTCACGATCATCGCATCATCGACAATGCGCACATGCTTGCATGCAGCAGCGTGTGACGTCACCTTAGCGCGTTCAACGTGGATCATCGTTGGACCCAGTTGCAGTTGCACGCCAGAGAGCGTAGCAAGCCAGCGCCAGCCGCGGCCATCTATGACTGAGTCAACAACCCACAGCGGATCAATCGGTTTTGCTTGTGACTCCACAGACGTTTTCCCGCGCACGTGGAGCAACGATCGCAAAGCATTCGACGAAGGCACCGTGATGTGTTCTTCAGGATGAACGTGCGCCACAAATGTCGAGTCCGCCGCACGTATGGCATTCAACTCTCTTCTCCAAGCAGCATCGGTAGCGCGAGCCAGTTCTGGTGCTTCGAGTAGCGACGTGATGATTGACTGTTGCACATCAGCTTCGGCGCGATCGCGATGTTTTGTGTTAGCCCGAAGGATTGTTAGACCAGATTCAATCATTCTCCGCACCTCTGCATCACGTCCGAGGCCAGCATAGCACCGAGCGCGCACGAACAGCTCCCACACCCGTCCATTGTAATCTCTCTCCCATCCCGTCCACGCCGCCTGCTGTGCTGAGTCAAGGTAAGTCAGCGCCGTCGAATAGTTCCCCAGGATACATTCCAGCGAACCAATGTTATTGAACACATCGCGCTTCGAATTCAGCAAGGCGAATTGCAGAGCGTGGCGGTACCACCGTAATGACAGAGCAGTATCGCCCATCTTCTTGAGCGTATGGGCCAGCATGAGTGACCGAGTAAACTCCACGCTCTTTCCATCCTTGTCGACATTCTCCCACTCATCATCATGCAGCACCGAAGCGTAGGTTTCCAGGGCCACATCATACACACCAGCATCAAAGGCCAGCGAGCCAAGCGTCAGGAAGTACGCATAGCGATCTTCGTCATCCACCCCCTGCACCGAATCCGCCAGCCGCTGGGCCCGTGTAAGCGTCAGCGCAGCCGTTGCGAAACGTCCATCCGTTGACGCACTACTCGCCGAATCAACAAGCCCCCTAAACCTTACCGACGCATCCACGGCACGTCCTGTCCCGTTACTACATCCAGCAACCTGTAACAGCACAAGACACAGCGCAAGGCACAAGACACAGCATAAGACACAGCACAAGACGAGGCACATACCTTGCCACCTAACGAGCCTGCCACTATACGTCCACCGCATCATGAGCAAATATGAATCATGCCGACGAATAACCTGCAGCACCGTCGCGCAGGCCACGCATGCATCACACAGCACGTACACATCACACAGAAATCACACCTGCATCCACGTCCAACCACGAACAGCGTGCTGTAAGTTTGGAGCATGTCTCCCCGTCGACCACTCACAACACAAAGCACTGCACAGATCATCGTCCTTGCAGTGTGTGTTGCACTCTTCAGTTCAGGTTGTTCGACCACTGATCCATGGCATGAGCCCGACAAGTATGTGCTGACGTTAGACGGACGGTTAACGAAGGATGCGCAAGGGTACTATCACCTATCGCTGTTGCGTGACAGGTTTCAGACCGTGCATCGCATAGCCGGGACATTACTTGACAGCAGTGGGGCAGCCCCTTACCAAGAGCAGCGCATCACCTTCGAGTCGTCGCACACCTGGTCATTCCAACCCGGCGACACCATCATTACCATTTACCGACGCAACGTCGACCTCAACGGTCAATGGGTCGTCATCGACACCTCCACCATCACCGCACCCACGGAGATGCTCGTCCCCACCGTCAACCCCGCCTCCTACACCAACCTCTCCGGCGAATTCAGCACGATGATCGGTCCCGTCCTCCCCATGCTCTCCGACACCCTGACCATCACCGCAACGTGGACGTCCACGTGGTACACCACCGACACAATACGGTCGACCATACGCGTGGTGCTGGAGTGAGCGGGGTGTTGGTCTTGGGATGAATGGAAGGGGGCGAGGGAGAGGGGCGAGGGTGCACAGACATACTCACGTCGCGCAAGGCATACATCGTATTTCAGTACGGTTTGTTATACTTGGCTACTGGATTACCTTCACCTATCCATACGACATTAGGTAAAGCCACATAGTAGTCAACATTGTAGTCGGTTGTCATTGTCCACCAAGAATTCAAGTTAACACAGTGACATACGAGCCAGTAACAATCAATAGGAAGACTTGACATTTCATGAAAGCAAACGAAATAAAACTGACTCACTTTGAGCTTCCCCCCATTTGATTGACAGAAGATCGGTCTCCATTTACCATATTACAGATGGAGGACGACAATGGCAAGAAAACAAGGCAGTTATCAATATGATGACGCATTTCGGGCGCAAGCGGTAGCATTGGTCATTGATCAAAAGATGCCTGTCAGCGCAGCGGCAAAGCAGGTGGGAGTCTCCTATGAGACGCTCCGCAAGTGGGTTTATGAGTCTGGCCGAGCACGAGAGGACGATGAGTCCAAGTCGGACAAACAGCGTATCAGAGAACTTGAGCGAGAGCTCAAGGCAGCCAGGATGGAGCGCGACATCCTAAAGGAGGCCGTCGGTATCTTCAGTCAACGCCCGAAATGAGATACCGCTTTATCGACGATCATCGGGCACGGTGGACAGTCCTGGCTATGAGCTCGGCACTTCAGGTCACGCGGCAAGGGTACTATGCGTGGAAGAAGCGTCCTGCATCGGCGAGTTCTCAACGTCGTGGCAAGTTGGCCGAGCGTGTACGCAAGATCTTCACGGAGAGCAACCATACGTATGGCTCACCGCGGATCACACGTGCGCTGCGTAATGAGGGGCATCGTGTGACCACCAAGACGGTCGAGCGCATCATGCGGAGTTCAGGCTTGTCGGCTGAGCAGAAGCGACGATTTCGACCCACAACGGATTCATCGAAGACATTGGCACCGGCTCCGAACCTGCTACAGCGTTCGTTTGAGGTAACGCAGATCGATCGGGTGTGGTTGAGCGATTTCACAGAGCTGCCGTGCCGCAATGGTAAAGCCTACGCGGTGGCCATCATGGACTTGTGCTCGCGTCGGATCCTGGGCATCACCGTCTCGTATACAATGCAGACGCAAACACTGATGCACGCGCTGGATCAAGCATGCAAACTGCGTAAGACTCTTCCCAAAGAACCCCTGATCTTCCACTCAGACCGTGGCAGTCAATACAATGCAGACACGTTCAGAACGGAGCTTGCTAAGCGCAATATCAAACAGTCCATGAGCGGTGTCGGCAATTGCTACGACAATGCTCCAATGGAGTCGTTTTGGTCTCGCATGAAGCACGAGTTGCGTCATGACATGCTCTTTGACGATCTTCGCCAAGCACGCACGGCTGTCTATCGATGGGTTCATCTATTCTACAACCGAAAGAGAATGCACTCGGCATTGAACTATATGGCCCCTGTTGACTTCGAAGAACAACATCTACACAATCACTCTGACCGAGCACACTGTCAATGAACGTGGGGGAACGAGATACTTTAGAAAGTTGTGGATGGTGGTAGAACTTACGACTTGACCGAAAGAAAAGAAAGGCGTAACCTGTGGTTGAATACAGTTTTTTCAAACTATCCCCAGGAGACGCCTTATGAACAGGG
>JAGFIZ010000113.1 GCA_024103135.1 Bradyrhizobiaceae bacterium
GCTCGGAATTTTTCTCACACTACATTGCCCCCTTCCATAAGAGGAAGGTGGAGCTAGGGACCCCAGATGAAGTATAATGGCCCCAAGACCAAGCTCAGCCGGAAGCTTGGGTTTGCCCTTGCGCCAAAAGCGCGTAAGACGATGGACCGGAAGCCAGGAACACCTGGACAGCATGGTAATGCACGTAGGCGTCCAAAGCAGAGTGACTATGCAAAGCAGCTCTTGGAAAAGCAGCGTTTGCGTTTTCAGTATAACATTCACGAACGTCAGCTAACCAATACCATGGCTCGTGCAACACGCCTTAAGGGTAATAAGGTTGACGTGTTGGTGCAGTTGCTAGAGCAGCGCTTGGATGCGTTGGTGTTTCGCGCTGGACTCGCACGGTCGATCTACGCAGCACGACAGTATGTGCGGCACGGACATATCACCGTTAACGGTAAGCGCGTGAATATGCCTGCCTATGCAGTGCAGCCAAACGACACGATTGTGGTAAAGGAAAAGAGTCGGAAACTTGAGGCATTCCAAGATGCTATTCGTTCATCGGCTCCACCACCATACCTCGAGGTTAGCAAGGCAGATTTTTCGGCCAAGTTCCTCTACCTGCCTCCACGGGAAGAAGTGCCCATTGTCTGCGAAGTACCACTGGTTATCGAGTATTACTCAAGGTAATCTCACCGGTAGTAAAGGGTAGTACAATATTCGAACTCAAAGGGTCACCTGCGCCTACAGCCGGTGACCTTTTTCATTTTGAAGGTGGTAGGGGGCTTGGGCACGGTGTACCGGTATTTCTCTCGAGAATCACCAACACCAAATTCAAATATTACGGAAAACTGCTTATGTAAACTCTTGACAAATGTGAGGGGAGTAATGCCGATACTTGCAACCTTATTTGGTGTAGCCAATATGCACTGAAACGTGGCACATTTATGTGTCGGTGCATTAGTGAAGTGGCTAGGGGACAAACAACGTTTTTTGGATAAACCTATGCGATCTTTCTATTGTTTTGTTGTTGGCTGTGCATTTGCCGTATTGACAACGTTAGGTGCTGTAGCACAAACAAGTGTTTCTACACACTTGAGTTTGGTAGATCCCACTACAGGATACCAACTGCGTTTGATGGTGCCCGCACTAACGGGTCAGCAATTACTCTACTTTCCATCTACCGGCGGTACAGTTGCTACCACCACCAACACATGGATCGCAGGCGGACAGACCGGAATAACTGCATCAACAAACATTCTGGGAATGACAGATGCTAATACAAACCCGTTGTTGATTTATACCAACAATGCCGAAGCCATGCGTATTGACCAGAACGGTTCGGTTGCAATCGGTACAACACCGGTAGCATCGTACCTTTTAAGCGTTGACGGTAGCATACGACTAACAGATGCAACCACATCGTCTGTTGTTGCAAATAAAGAGTTGGTGATGGGACAAGAAGGCGACACGTATGGTTATTCACGGTTACGTCTTCAGCACCGCACCGGCTCAAATGGCGCATTGTTTGAAACCGACCCCGGTGGACCGACCCTTGTTGACTTTGGTTTTAAGCCAGGATCAGGCGCTCAGAGTAATATTCGTTTAGAAGCTAGGAGTTCCACTATCCGTAATAGTACAAACACCGCCTTCGGCGAGTTCCAATTCTTCTTCGGAACTACTACCACCCCAACCTATGCCTTTAGTAGTGGCACAGCAGCAACATCGTTCGAAGTGGGAAATGTTGGTATCGGACACCGTAACCCATCTGAAAAATTTACGGTTGGTGGTGCCTCACAAGAGTTTAGAGTTAACAGCACCGGCAATCTTGTTCGTATCAATAACGTGCCCTATTCTTGGCCAACAGGTAATGCTGCAGCCAATGACTATGTTCTTGCAAGTACCACGGGTGGCACACTCACGTGGGTGAAGCCGGTAACGATTACGGTGCCTTCTGGACGCGTGCAAATTACTGGCGATGGGACTGCTACAGATTTCACCATCAGCAATTCCGCTATTACGGCCACCAGTGTAATCGTGATTAGTGTTGAAGACGATTCAGATACAAATCTCTACGGATATAAAATCAAATCCCGAGCAGCAGGTCAGTTTACCTTGACGTTAACTGCCGCAATTGCAAATGGAGCTACAAAGTATATAAACTACATGGTAACGAATCCGTAACGGTAAATCCACGTGATTGGATGTTGTGCGGGGTACTGCCAACGCAACAACACTGACTGTTCGTAGTAAGAGTCTATACATGTTGCACACCGTTTGTGGTACTGCATTCGGCTCCGGCAAAAAGCATGAATTGCCTACTATGTTTCACGGTACATGATTAGTTACACACTGGAGGGTTTTTATGCAAAGTGTATTACGCCTTGCTATCGGGATTGTTGGACTTTTTCTTAGCACACAAGTAGTAGCAGCTCAAACACTGGTCTCGCAGCATCTGTTACTCGTTGATCCAACAACAGGACACATGATCAAGTTGGAAGTGCCGGCATTAACTGGTCCGTTTACCGTGACCATGCCATCGAGTGCAGGTACCTTGATGACAACCACAAGTGGCTGGGCATTGGGCGGGAACAACCTTGGTACACCTGGTCCGACAGATAACCGAGTCGGTACAACATCAAACCATGATTTAGTCATGGTTGCGGGTAACGATCCCAAGCTTTCACTCAGTAGCACCGCATCAGACCCCATCAAGATTCTAGACGGCACTGGTTTAGCTTTTCAAGATGCAGATGAAAGTAACGTATCGTCGTTTACACCCGGAGATCAGTCTGCAGATATTCGCTACACATTGCCTACCACACAGCCGGCAACCAATACTATGCTCACGGCTACAGCCGTTAGCGGCAGTGGACCGTATGATGTGACGTTAGCTTGGACGGCACCTACAAGTTATAAAGAGATGGCGGCCAATGAGAGCACAACGAGTAACAGTGTCTATGAGCAATTGGACGCACTTGATATCGCCGTCGAAGCAAACACCACATACATAATGGAAATGTACTTGTTCAATCAGATGAGTTCAATCATTTACACAGATGTACAATTCACATTTCCCTCCGGAGTGTTTACGGTTGGTGGCAATGTTGGATTTGCCGGACCCTTCACGTATAACGGAGCCTCGCCGGTAACTCTGTCTGCTCTGCGGACGCAGAACCACCAGAATATAGTCAAGATGAGATACTTTAGAAAGTTGTGGATGGTGGTAGAACTTACGACTTGACCGAAAGAAAAGAAAGGCGTAACCTGTGGTTGAATACAGTTTTTTCAAACTATCCCCAGGAGACGCCTTATGAACAGGG
>JAGFIZ010000122.1 GCA_024103135.1 Bradyrhizobiaceae bacterium
CCACCAATCGCAGCTGACTTTTCGTTGAACGGACTGTACCAACTGCAGAAGAACAGCATTCGCTTAGGGTTGCAGGCCTCTGTAATTACGGGTGGTACCATGGCTCAGTTCTCTCCGCTTAACTGGCAGTACACACGTACATATGCCTATCCACAGCAGACAACCAGCAACGGCCTTAATGCGTTTGCAACCATTGTCGTCGGGAATGCAACCGTCCGTGCCAGTTATGAGAATATCCTTGGTCAGACATGGTATACGACCTCGTATGCACCAATGATTGCGCGTGATTTAAGGTTCTCGTTTACCTGGTCGTTTTTTGACTAGATTGATTTGATTCGTAGTACGGCTGTTACGTCCAGATGTATGTGGGGAATCAGTTATGCTGTATTCAACCATTCCCGAGATGTTCTTCTCGGTATGTAAACGCTTTGCCAACGAGGCTGATAAGGTCGCCTATGCAAGTAAGGTTGCCGGTGAGTGGAAGCAGCTCAGTCATCGTCAGCTCCGTGATGCAGTTGAATGTCTTGCAGTGGGTTTACTCGATGCCGGTATCAAACCTGGTGATCGAGTAGGAATTGTCAGCGAGAACCGCCCTGAGTGGGTCGTGACGGACTTTGCACTAACGTCGATTGGTGTTATTGATGTGCCTGTCTTTACATCATTGACCAGTGACCAATTGGCCTATATTTTCCATGACTGTGAGGCCACGGCTGTTGTCGTTTCGAACAACGCGCAAGCACAAAAGCTGCTGGCAGCACGATCTGCAATTCCGTCTTTGAAGTTGATCGTTGTCATCAACGCCGATGTTCCCCTTGAGGATGGCATGGTGTACTATGCTGACGTGATCAGCAGAGGCCAGGCTATTGCTACCGTAGAAGAGCGAAGGGCAATTGTTCAGCGTCATGTGGACAGTATCCGTCCGTCCGACCTACTCACGTTGATCTACACAAGCGGAACGACGGGGCATCCCAAAGGCGTCATGCTTACCCACGAGAACATCCTCTCGAACATCTCTGCAGCCGTGAGTGTTTTCAAAATCGATCATCATGACGTCTTCCTAAGCTACCTGCCCACCTGCCACAGCTACGAACGGATGAGCGGGTATTATCTGGCATTTGGTTGCGGCTGTACAACCTACATTGCCGAGAGTATTGACACAGTTGCCGAGAACATCAAGGAAGCGAATCCAACGGTGATGACGTCGGTGCCACGTCTCTTCGAGCGCATGCGATTGCGTATCGAGGCAGCAATTGCCAAGGAGTCCCCCAAACGTCGCGCCCTAGCTCATTGGGCTCTCAAGCAAGGGCTACGTAGGGCAGAAGGTGGTAAGGGGCTATGGGGTCGTATCAAGTTCTTGCTGGCATATGCCTTGGTCTTACGAAAGATCCGAGCACGCCTTGGCAATCGTTTCAGGTTTTTCCTGTCAGGGGGCGCAGCGCTACGGGTCGATGATGGACTGTTTTTCAAGTCTATAGGCATTACCATTCTGGAAGGGTACGGATTAACGGAGTCTTCACCGGTCATTGCTGTAAACAGAGAGGGGAGTGAGAAACTTGGAACCGTTGGTCAGCCCCTTCCCAACGTAGAGGTAAAGATTGCAACTGATGGCGAGATACTCGCGCGTGGCCCGAATATCATGCGTGGTTACTGGCGTGACGAGGAAGCAACAAGAGAGGCGATTGACGAAGAGGGGTGGCTCCACACTGGTGACATTGGAACGATCGATGCTGATGGATACCTAGCGATAACGGATAGGAAGAAGCACATCTTTGTTTCTACGGGCGGGAAGAACATCGCGCCGCAACCAGTTGAATCGGCCATCATGGAGTGTAGATACGTTCACCAGGTTGTACTGGTCGGGGATAAGCGCTTGTTCTGTGCCGCGCTCATTGTTCCCGAGCCAGACACGCTTGAACAATGGGCTGCAGATTCCGAACATTCACACCTGCCATGGCATGAGTTGATTAAACTTTCGGCAGTCGAGGAGATGATCTTCCAAGACGTCAAGGTCTACCAACGTCAGTTCTCCAAGGTAGAGCAGGCACGCAAAATTCGTCTGCTCGAAGAACCATTCACTGTCGAAAATGGGATGCTTACACCAACGTTGAAGGTTCGACGGAAAGCTGTAACAGAACGCTATGCTGAGCTGATTGAATCAATCTATGCTGACATCGAGAGTCGAGCCGGTGGTTGACTTGTCGCCAATAGATGTCCTCTTGGGTCTCTGGATACATCATTGAGTTACGATGTTGCCGTGGTGACGATGTGTTGGCCACGTGCCTCGACAGAGTCATGCCAAAAAAAACAAAAGCACCCAGTATGTGGGTGCTTTTGAATATTGGCTTACCAGTGTTTTGATCAGTACTTCGGTCGACACTGACTCTGGTGTATGAGTACCGGAGGAGGGATTTGAACCCCCGACACACGGATTATGATTCCGTTGCTCTAACCAACTGAGCTACTCCGGCAGAGCCTCAAATATACGACTACAAGTGCTTCAATTCATCGCGAATTCGTGCAGCACGTTCGTAATCTTCCACACGAATTGCGTCGGAGAGTTCTTTTTCGAGTCTCTCTCTCTCCGTTAGCGGTGCTTCTGGTTTAGGGTCTGCAGACTGAATCAAGCGATATGATTCGGATTCTTCGCCTTCTTCTGCGTCGTCAGCATCGCGGTGTTCCTCGTCTGGTTCGTCCTGATTACCGTCGGCACTATCAGGAGAATCTATTGCTGCTTCGTTGAGGATTTCCTCTGTTACGTAGATCGGGACGCCACATCGAACAGCAATTGCGATTGCATCGCTTGGGCGTGCATCGACTTCCAGACCTGAATATTCAAAGTTCAGCGATGCGTAGAAGGTGCCCTCTCGCAACGTATGTATCACCACTTCCTTCAGATGTCCACCAAGGGCCTCCATGACCTTGCGTAGGAGGTCGTGCGTCATTGGCCTCGCTGGACGTACACCTTCCAACTCATTGGCAATGGCCTGTGCTTCGGGAATGCCGATGATGATGGGCATTCTCCGTGGTCCATCTGCCTCCTTGAGGATCAATGCAAATGCACCCTGGCTCATGCCACGGTCAGTCAGTCCAAAGATGTCCATCTGAATGCGATTCATGCTACCCTTAAGCAGTATGCAAGCAAATGAAAATAGCTGATTCGTTAGTCGTCATCAGTTATGTGAGGTAAGGGCAGAGATTTTTGCCGTGAGCTTTGGCAATACATCGAACACATCGCCAACAATACCGTAGTCAGCGACCTTGAAGATCGGTGCATCCTTGTCCTTGTTGATCGCAACGATGATCTTGCTTGAACTCATTCCAGCCAGATGCTGTACTGCACCACTGATGCCGCATGCAACATACATGGTTGGGCTAACGGTTTTACCAGTCTGACCAACCTGCTCGCGGTGTGGACGCCATCCAGCATCGACAACAGCTCGTGAGGCACCAACAGCACCACCTAGGGCATTGGCGAGGTCTTCAACCAGGTTGAAGTGCTCAGGTGCCTTGAGTCCGCGTCCGCCACTTACGACAATGTCTGCCTCAGCAACGTCGAGTGAACCTTGGTTCAGCGTTGTATTTGTCACCACGGTGGTACGCACGTCTGCTCCAATGGTCACGGTCTTTGAACGTACTGCTGTTTGGACAGGAGCATCGGACTTCTTGGCGGTGAAAACATTTGGACGCAAGGTGAACACCGTGGTCGGCGTTGTCGAAGAAAGACGCTGGAATGCCTTACCGGCAAACACTGGTCGCACGGCCTCGATGGCGCCAGTGGTACCGTGAAGTTCAACGCAGTCAGGAATGATGGCGGCCTGCAGGCGGACAGCTGTCCTTGGTGCAACATCCTTTCCTGTTGAGTTTGCGGCAAACAATACAGTCTTTGTCCCAAGCTCAGTGGCTGTATCGGCAATGATCTTGGCAACGTTGCTGTTACCTGCTTGCTGCGGAGTTGTGCCGGTAATGACAATGCATTCTTGCAAACCGTATTCACCAGCTACAGCCAGCTGTTCTTCAGTTGCTCCGATGACCAGTCCGGTGATCGTTGATCCGCCGGCAACTGCACGTGCCGCTGTAATGAGTTCGAGTGACGATCTCTTGAGTCCGTTCGATGATGGTTCCAGATACAATAGCATTACACAACCTTTGCTTCTTCGTGTAGGAGTCTTACTAATTCGTTGATGTCGGCTTCCGAGTCACCGAGGATCTTGTTCAGCCGCTTGCTGTCTGGTAGCGTCATGCCTACAACTGCTGTGCGTGCTGCTGCTGCTGAAGGTGTACGTTCTGCAACCGGCTTGCTCTTTGCCTTCATGATGTCTGGCAGCTTGGGATAACGAGGCTCGTTGAGGCCCTTTTGTGCGCTTATGACGCATGGTAGGGTAGTGGTAACTGATTCCTTTCCACCATCGATATCTCGTTCGGCAGTTACCGTTGTGCCTTCTATGGTTAACGCGCTAACCATGGTGACACTTGGCCAACCAAGGATCTCTGCAACCATCCCAGGCAGTACGAGTGAATCGTAGTCAATGCTTTGCCGACCAAAGATGATCACGTCAGGCGAGGTTTCCTTTGCTAAATCGGCGATGCTACTGGCTACGGCGAATGAGTCGGCACAATTGGAATCGTTAACCAACACGGCATTGTCGGAGCCCATGGCTAGGGCGCGCTGGAGAATTTCTTTTGCGGTTGGTGGTCCAACAGTGACGGTGGTAACCGTGCCACCATGCTTTTGCTTGAGCTGGAGACCTTCTTCGATGGCAAATTCATCGTAAGGATTCAAGATGAACTTCACACCTTGAGGATTAATAGTTTTCCCATCGGCACCAACCACAATCTTGGATGTGGTGTCGGGGACAAGTGAGATACAAACCAGGATATTCATGGGCTACCAGTTATTGGTTACGATGTAGAACCACAAATTTAAGGGATACATGAAAAATGGGGCCCCGGAGTTATGCACCCTTCGGTCTTTGCCTGGTTCTGGGGAACAACTGTGCCTTACACCCACGGTCTACGGTGATCAACCCCGCAAGCTGGCGTGCAACCGACTATCGGCCAGGTGAAGTTTGACGTAGTGTCCGGTCAACGACGCGGCTATGCCTGAAACATGCTCTGGTGTCCCTTCGGCTACAATGTAACCGCCGCCCGAGCCCCCTTCCGGTCCGAGATCGATTAGGTGGTCTGCATGGGCAATCACGTCGAGGTTGTGTTCGATGACAACGACGGTGTTGCCCCTGTCCACCAAGCGGTCTAGGAGTTTGAGCAGGACGCGTACGTCTTCGAAATGCAATCCCGTAGTGGGTTCGTCCAACAGGTACACGGTGTTGCCTGTGCTGGTTCGAGCAAGTTCGGTAGCAAGTTTGACGCGCTGAGCTTCGCCACCGGAAAGGGTTGGTGCTTGTTGGCCAAGGCGGACGTATGTGAGACCAACATCCCAGAGGGTTTGTAGTCGATGTTTAATCTTCGGTATGTCCATGAAGAAGTCCAGCGCTTCCTCAACCGTCATGTCCAAAACGTCGGCAATGCTCTTGCCTTTGAACTTGACGTTCAGTGTCTCGGCATTGTATCGCTTGCCATTACATGTGTCGCAGTTCACATAGACGTCAGGCAGAAAGTTCATCTCAATCTTTCGAAGACCTGCCCCCTCACATTCCTCGCATCGTCCACCAGCGACGTTAAACGAAAATCTGCCACTCTTGTATCCTCTGATCTTCGCCTCAGGGAGCATGGTGAAGAAGTCGCGTATCTGGGTAAACAAACCGGTGTACGTCGCGGGGTTTGAACGCGGTGTTCTACCAATCGGACTCTGATCGATCTCGATGACCTTGTCAATGTTCTCAAGACCTTCGATGGCATCGTACGGCAATGGCACAAGCTCACTGGTCGTAAGATGCCTGGCCAGTATTGGGAACAGTGTTTCATTGATCAACGTACTCTTTCCACTCCCACTCATGCCTGTTATGCAAACAAACTGCCCAAGTGGTAGGGTCAGGTCGACCTGCTTGAGGTTGTGTCCACGTGCACCACGGAGGACGATGTTCTTACCTGTTCCTGGCCGCCGTTGTTTAGGCAAGGTTATTGCTCGATGTCCAGTGATATAGTCAAAGGTCAGGGAGGGGGCTGAGGAATACGTTAGTTGATACGCTGGCTGTTGTGCCGCAAGCATGGGCTCTGCCCGTTGCAGTGTTGGTGCACCGTCAGGAGTGGTTGTTGACAGATCCTGACGGTGTTCGTCATTGCTTGACGTTGCTTGGGTACTTCTGAACTCAGCCACAACATGTCCGCCATGTACTCCAGCACCGGGACCGATGTCGATAACATGATCGGCTTCTTCGATCATCTCCTTGTCATGTTCGACAACGATGATGGTGTTGCCCAGATCGCGAAGATTCTTGAGCGAGGTTATGAGCTTCATGTTGTCGTGCTGGTGCAAACCAATGCTTGGCTCGTCGAGCACATAGGTCACCCCAACAAGTTGAGAGCCAATTTGCGATGCAAGGCGAATTCGCTGACTCTCCCCACCACTCAGAGTACGGGCGCTTCTGTCCAGTGTAAGGTAGGTGAGCCCAACATCATGCAGAAAGTGAAGGCGCGAGAGTATCTCCTTCACAATCACACCGGCAATACGCTGATGTCTGTCGGACAATCTTGGGAGTAAGTCAGCAAACCATGACTCTGCTGCGACAATGTCCAGTCCCGTGCATTCGCTGATATTCTTCTCGTTGACCAATACGTGGAGATGCTCCGTTTTAAGTCTTGCACCACCACATGAACTACAAGGCACGGATGCAAGGTAGCGCTGAAGCGTGGTGCGTGTAGCCGAGGTACCTGCATATTCCATTTGGTGACGTAACGTGGGTAATACGCCAGCGAAGGTGTGCTTGACCATACGATTGCCATATGACACCCTGACCACCTTGCTGTCGCCCCCTTCCAGAAACGTCTTAAAGAGCGTGGGGTCAATGGTGTTGATGGGCTTGTCCAGTGGTAGGTCCACTGCCTCGGAGTAGGCCAGGACCTGCTTCCAGAGGAACGTGTCGCGTTTCTTGCCAAGTGGACCAATACCGCCACCAGCAATGGTCTGCTTCGCATCGGGAACGACCAGCTCAAGGTTGAAATCCGTTCGAACACCTAGCCCTTCACACACATCACAAGCACCGAAGGGTGAATTGAACGAGAACATGTTCGGAGCTGGTGTTTCATAGCTCTGTCCGCATTGCGGACATGAATACGTCGTGCTGTAGTACACATCCTTCCAACTACCATCGGACTGCTCGAACAGCACCGTTAATCCACTGTCCCCAAGTGACAACGCCGTCTCGATGCTTTCCGTTAATCGTCGTGGCTGCTCAGCCTGGATTTCCAGTCGGTCTACAACGAGCTCAACAACGTGTGTTTTATAACGCGGCAGCTGCATACCATCGACGATGTTCTGGAGCTCACCATCCACACGTACACGAGTGAATCCTTGTCGACGAAGCTGGTCAAAGAGCTCACGGTAATGACCCTTCCGACCCTTTACGAGAGGAGCAAGGATCTGGCATCGAACGGCTGCTGTTTCGAATAGTTCATTGTTGGATCGCAACGCCGATGCGTGATCAATAATCGAGTCGATAATCTGTTGCGTGGTTTGCTGATGAACGGGAATCTTGCAGTTAACGCAATACTGTATACCGATCTTGGCATACAACAGGCGCAGATAGTCGTAGATCTCCGTTACTGTTCCAACCGTCGAACGGGGACTCTGCCCGACGCTCTTTTGCTCTATGCTAATGGCCGGCGACAACCCATCAATCGTATCCACGTCGGGCTTCTTCATCATACCCAGGAACTGCCTAGCATACGGACTCATGCACTCAACGTACCTGCGTTGACCCTCGGCGTAAATGGTATCGAAGGCAAGGGAAGACTTGCCGCTACCGCTTAGTCCGGTTACTACGACTAGTTGATCTCGTGGAATCTCCAGATCGATGTTCTTGAGGTTGTGCTCCCGGGCTCCACGCACTCGAATCGTTGTTAGCTCTTCCTGCTGATTCACGTCTGCTTACATTCAAAAGGTGAAATACGCTGACCACACAAAAGGTCAACTCGTAATCTACGGTGTTTGGGTGGTATCTACCGCGCAAACTCTCACCCAATTGTCGGTGAGGCCTTGAGTTGAAGGGACGTTAGGGGGCTGAATGGTGACTGCCTACAGATAGGCCTCCAGCTCGCTCTCGCTCTGCAGTAGGACTGCACGCCCCTTACTGCCATCGGGCGGACCAACGATGCCTGCGCTTTCCAACTCGTCGACGATACGTGCTGCCCGTGCGTAGCCAACCTTCAGACGACGCTGCAAGGTGCTTGCTGATGCTTGTTGGAGTTGGATAAAGATCCGCGCGGCATCTTCAAACAGAGCATCTCTGTCGTCTGCAGCACCTCCATAGCCCCCTTCCCGCTTCTGAGCAATACTTGGGAGCATGTATGGCTGCTTGTACCCGCGTTGTTTGCCGATGTGTTCACAAATGGCTTCGACCTCTTCTGTTGAGATGAAAGCATTCTGCATACGGAGCGGTTTGGGGGTGTTTCCTGGTGCGAACAACATGTCGCCATTGCCAATCAAGTGCTCCGCACCACTGGTGTCGAGGATTGTGCGAGAGTCAACGCGAGCACTCACTTGATAGGCGATGCGAGCAGGGAAGTTTGCCTTGATAAGACCCGTTACAACGTCAACACTCGGACGCTGTGTTGCAACAACGCAATGGATGCCAACGGCACGGGCAAGTTGGGCAAGGCGGACAATTGGCTCCTCGACCTCCTTGCCTGCGGTCATCATCAGGTCGGCAAGCTCGTCGATAATCACCACAATGTATGGCATGGGGCGGTGCTGCATGCCATCCTTTTCCTTGATCTTACCTTCCTTGACCTTTCTGTTATAGTCGGCGATGTTTCGCTGTCCCGCATTAGCCAGAATGTTGTAGCGCTGTTGCATTTCTTCGACGACGCTCTTCAGGATGCCGACGGCATTCACTGGTTCGGTAACGATGGTCTCGTCGATATCAGGTGAAACAGCCAGGTAGTGATTCTTAAGTTCCCGATACAACGTCATCTCTACCCGTTTCGGGTCGATAATCACAAACTTCAAGTCTCGCGGATGCATGCGGAATACGAGCGAGGCAATCAGCGTGTTGATACCAACGGACTTGCCCTTGCCGGTAGCACCAGCAATCAGCAGGTGAGGCATTTTGGTAAGGTCGGCGCAGTACACTTCTCCCACAGCCGTCTTGCCAAGTGCAATGGGGAGCTTGATGTCGGGATTGTGATATCGTGGACTCTTGATCACGCTTGAGAATCGAACCAAAGCAGGGTTGTGATTAGGAATCTCGATGCCCACGGTACCCTTGCCTGGCACCGGCGCTTGAATGCGCACTGCTGGTGCCTTGAGGGCTAGGGCAATATCATCGGCCAGCGACTCGATCTGCGAAACCTTGATACCACTAGCAGGTACGAACTCATATTGCGTAACTACAGGACCGGGCTGTACAGTAAGGTTCTCGATCTTGACGCGAAATGTTTCAAGTTTCTCTTGAAGGATGCGGGCGTTCTCGCGCAGTTCGACATCGTCTACCGCAACCTCGTCGGAGCCCTCCTGTAGCAAGGCCAACGTTGGTGGCTTGTAGGCAATCTCCTCGTCATACAGGGTAACGTTGGAGAGTTGAACTTCTGGCTCCGAGAAGTCCTGGTCTTCGACTCGAACCACCAGTGGCTTCTTGACAACCTCTGGTGGAAAATCGTCCAACGTTGCTGGTGCTTCATCGTCCGGGCTTAAGAAGAGTGGTAGCTCTGGAGCATCGCCAGGATTCGTAGGCCCCTTATCAGCGTCGGCGTTGCCCGAGTTTGCCTTCGACAGTTCTTTTAAGCGATCCTGCACAGCATCCAGTTCCAGTCGCTCGTGAGGTCTGGAAGTTACGCTCGGCCGCGTCTTGCCAGCCGTTGGCACAGTAGCAGGGGACTTGCTCGAATTTGCCGGTTCCGTCCGAACAATCGTTACTGTTGAAGAAAGCTGTCCTTCTCCTCTCACGATCGACGGTGGTGATTGAGTTCTTCCATACCCAGCCTCTGTATTCCGTCCACCATCCGACTCACTAGCATCCTCATGAACGGAGTCATCAATCTCGTCATCGTTCGACGCTGACACCGTACTCTCTGGTGGCATGTGTACTGTCGGACGCTTTCGTGTGGTAACAATGCTTTTAAGCTTGTCGAGGAAGGCAGCAAGGTGTGCTGAGCGGACTTCCCAGGCTAGGACCACGACAAAGCACAGGCAAACCACGTACACCAGGAGACTACCGATCGTGCCAATGAATTGCGTGGCAGTGCCTGCCAGGAACTGACCGATAGCACCGCTCATAACCACGCTGATTTCCGGCATCCACGAAATCAACTGTAGTGTTCCGAAGATTGCCGAAAGGCAGATTGCCGACAGGATGGTGGCAACAGACCTACGTCGGATCAATGGAGTAACGTGGTAGTGCTTGAAGAAATCGTAAGCCCAGAACAACATGAGTACGGGCAATGAAATCGACCAAACACCAACCGTACCCGTGTACATCCAATGGCTGATCAGAGCACCCAGGAGCCCCAACCAATTGTGAGTGGTTTCGAAGCGAACGCGCAGTGCATCGTCGCCACGAATAACGCCAAGGAGATCCCTCGAAGTCAGTTGCGCATTCACCTCGTCACGCGTGGTATACGTAAGCAAGGCAATGAGCAAGAGCACGGCAAACAGCCCGAGTAGGACTGCCGCAATCTTGATACGACGCAGCGTTACCACATCGGGTCCCGCTGGAACGATGATAGGTGGCGGCTCTGAGGCAGGCGTGTTAGCACGCATGCGCCCAGGCCTACGTGGTGGTATGTGGTCTGGAATAGACGCCATGATCCTCTTTATTGGCGAAGGGCTGCGCTGAAAATTATGGATATTTTGCAACGATTATGATGTTAGACCCGAATCGCTTGCTAATAATTGCTGGACCGTGCGTTGTAGAATCGCGCGATCTGCTGTTCCATGTCGCAGACCATCTTTCGAATCTAGCTAGGTCGCGCCCAATCCAACTGGTGTTCAAGAGCTCATACCGGAAGGCCAACCGCACAAGTGCTAGATCGTTTCAGGGCATCGGTGACGATATCGCTCTTGGCTTTATGCAGGAAGTCAAGGCAGAGTTTGCTCTGCCCTTGCTGACCGACGTACATACGGAGGCCGAGGCCACTCATGCCGCCGAGTTTGTTGATGTCCTCCAGATTCCGGCCTTCCTCAGCAGGCAGACGGCGTTGTTGGAGGCGGCAGCACGGACTGGCAAGATTGTCAACATCAAGAAAGCGCAGTTCATGGCACCTGAAGATGTCGTCAAGGCCGCCGAGAAGGTTCGAGCCGTCGGCAATCAGAAGGTATGGCTAACGGAGCGCGGCACGTCGTTCGGTTATCACGATTTAGTAGTTGATTACCGAGGCCTCGTAGTCATGGGCAAGAGCGGGTTGCCCGTCATCTTCGACGCAACCCATAGCGTCCAACAACCATCGGTCGGATCACAGAGTGGTGGAAATCCGGAGTACATACCGGCCTTGGCAAGAGCAGCAGTAGCCGTAGGTGTCGATGGTCTTTTTGTTGAAACACATCCTGACCCTGCCGTGGCAAAGAGCGATGCTGCCTCGCAACTACCCCTTGCACGGTTTGAAGAATTCCTCGATGATGTATTGCGAATTCACCAGACAAGGAACAGGACAGGGGCGTGAGCATCGGTAAGTCTATCGGCATGGCCATCATTACAAGCAAGAAGGGGAGAGCATACGCAACGGTATGCCTATGGATGATGTGCTTGACGTGCAGCATGTTCTTCACCATTGGCTGTGCCGAACCCACGCAGAAGAATCCCAATGCCAACGACCCGTATGCCAATGCCCCCTTACACACGTCGTTCAATGTGTCTGTCACCTTCCAGGACGGCTCACGCATTCGCGCAACGCTCACGGCTGGCGTGGCCGTGGTTGATGAAGTCAGACAGATCACCACGCTGAGCAATGGGGTACACGTTGTGTTCTACGACAAAACAACAGGCATGCAAGCTGCCATGATGGATGCGGACAGTGCACATATTGATGACCGGACGAAGGACATGACGGCAATTGGCAATGTACACGTGAAGTCAGACAGCAGCCATACCACGTTAGATACGCCACGACTCGTCTGGGTTCAGAAGGAAGAGAAAATCAGAACCACCGAGCGTGTGCATATTGTAACACCCACTGAGGTAATCGATGGCGTTGGCTTGATTTCGGACCAGATGCTAACGGACTATCGTGTGTTTAACGTTCAAGGAGTGCACCACCCATGAAGAGAATGATGGTCGCAGGGAATTGGAAAATGTTTTCAACGGTGAATAGTGCAACTCAGTTGATCGAAGGGATTGTAGGGGGCTTGCCAGCACCAGTGACGGAGCGCAATGGTGATAGCCAGACCGATGTGGTAATCTGTCCACCATATACGGTCCTCGGCACGGCGGCGCACTTGCTTGCAAACAGCCCCATTGCACTTGGTGGCCAGAACTGTCACCACGAACAGGAAGGCGCATTTACCGGTGAGGTCAGCGCACAAATGCTAACCGATATTGGATGTAGCTACGTAATCCTTGGTCATAGTGAACGTCGGCGTGATTATCACGAGTCGAATTCGCTAATCGCACTAAAGGCCCTTGCGGCTGTGACCGCAGGCCTGACCCCGATTGTGTGTGTAGGAGAGTCACTTGAGCAACGCGAACGCGGCGAGACAGCCGACGTCGTCGGCACCCAGCTTACAGAGTTTGTGCGTGGAGCTGGATCTGGTTGTTTGGCAGCTTCAATCATCGCCTATGAACCCGTTTGGGCCATAGGAACGGGTAAGGCAGCTACCCCTGAACAGGCGCAAGAGGTCCATGCCGACATTCGTCGGCGCTGCGAGGAACAGTACGGGCTGAGTCCGATGATTCTATACGGCGGCAGCGTGAATGCAAACAATGCACAGTCGTTGTTTCAGCAGGTAGATATTGACGGAGCACTCGTTGGTGGTGCCTCATTGTCGGTTGAGTCCTTCCTAGCAATCATCAAGGCCGCAGTCGGAAGCTGATGCGACTTACCTACGCCAATATCCTCACGCTGTCGCGAATCTTTATCGCACCGATTTTCTTGGCCTTCATTCTGGTTGGGACGTCCAGCTCCGTGACCATTGGGGCAATTCTCTTCGGGATCGCTGCGCTTACCGATTGGGCTGATGGATACTTGGCAAGGAAGTATGAAGAGGTTACCGAGCACGGAGAATACCTTGATCCTTTGGCTGACAAGATCCTTACTATCTCTGCCTTCGTATCATTCTACCTACTTGACATCATGCCACTGTGGATGATCATCCTCATCGTGGTGAGAGACTTCATTGTGACGGTGCTACGGAACGTAGCGGAGGAGCGCGGAGAAACGATGACAACGTCATTCCTGGCCAAGCTCAAGACTGCCTTGCAGATGATTGTAATCGTTGTCGTTCTGTTCTTGTATTGGTTATCGATTTTCGATGAAGGGCTAGTAGCGACAAGTAGATTGTTGGCCATGCAGGACAAAGCCGTCATGCTCCTATACTCAGGTGTTGTCTGGTGGTCGTTGTTCTTACTGACACTCTACACTGCTGTAACGGGTATCGACTATGTATTCCGATACCGGCATCTATTCCGAAAGGCTAATGGCTAATTCCAACATAGCTCGAAGCATTGCTACTGGTTTTGGTATCGGAAGTCTACCCATTGCACCCGGCACATGGGCAAGTCTGTTCTGTGCGCTTCCCGTGTTTGTCTTGCCGAACGAGTTCACACCTTGGGTGTATGCAGGGTTGGCGATAGTATCCATCCTGCTCGGTCTATGGTCCATACCGCGGGTTCAACCGTCTATGGGTTCAGATCCCAAGTCAGTTGTGATTGACGAAATCGCAGGGATGAGTCTTGTGTGCATCCTGCCTACCGTCATTCACAGCCCATGGTGGTGGCTTGCTGGCTTCCTGTTGTTCAGGGTTTTTGATATTGCCAAGCCATGGCCGGCCAACATCGTGAACGATCGTACCGAAGGGTGGGCTGTTGTTCTTGACGATTTGATAGCTGCCGGATACACCATTCTAGCCCTACAAATGGGCTTTTTCGTGCTCCAAATCGCAACAATTTGGCTGCAAAGCCCATAAATAGGGTCGTTGTGGATAATTGCCCCTTGCTAACCCGCATGGTTATGGGCTACGTTTGTCTTGTTCACAACATTTTTCAACACTCTTGTATGGAGTTTCCATGAACAAGGCAGAGCTGGTAGAGGCAATTGCCAATGGTGCCGGCCTCAGCAAAACGCAAGCCGATGCTGCTCTCAATGCAACTCTTGGTGCAATCAAGGCCGAGATGGGCAAGGGCAACGACGTTGCACTTATTGGTTTCGGTTCATTTAAGGTTGGCAAGCGTGCAGCACGCATGGGGCGTAACCCACAAACGGGCAAGCCACAAAAGATCAGTGCTCGCAAGGTTGCAAAGTTCTCACCTGGTGCAGAACTCAAGGCAATTGTTAATGGCGAGAAGAAAGCAGTAGTGAAGAAAGCAGCTCCAGCAAAGAAGGCAGCAGCGAAGAAGAAGAAGTGACGGCTCGCGTACTTCCAAGCCCGCCATTTGGCGGGCTTTTTTTTGCCCTAGTTTTGCTGTGATGTCCATGCGCCACCTTTTAACAACTGCAGACCTTCCACGAGAGATTGTTCAACGCATTCTGAAAGATGCTCTGTCGTACGTTCCAACATTGGGACTTAGAAGAGACAGGAGAGAATTGTTAAGTGGACGAAACGTAGCACTGGTATTCTTTGAACCGTCAACACGAACACGTCTGTCGTTTGAAACTGCAGCGCACCGACTAGGTGCGTCAGCTGTGGTCTTTCAAACACAAGGGTCTAGTGTAGAAAAAGGGGAGTCCCTTCAGGAAACCATTGCTACGATCGAAGCCATGCGATTTGATGCCTTGGTTATCCGTCACGGAAGAGATGGCGTCATGAATGAGCTTCGCTCCATGGTATCTGCTCCCATCGTGAGTGCTGGTGAAGGAACTACCTCACATCCAACCCAAGCATTGCTTGATGCTTCGACGCTTACAGAGAAGTTTGGAACCGTCGAAGGCTTGCGCATAGCCATTGTTGGTGATGTGCGACATTCACGAGTTGCTCGCTCACAAGTGGAACTCCTGACGAGTCTTGGCGCTGAGTTCGCTGTATGCGCTCCAGCAGAGTTTATGCCTTCGGAGGCTGACCCGCTAATGAACAGTTTGAAGAAACTTGAAGACATCGACGAAGCGTTGGCGTGGTGTTCAGTACTGAGCTTGTTGCGCATACAGCATGAACGTATCGAGACCAATAACAAACCCATGATCGAAGACTACAGGCGGCAGTTTGCCTTCACATCGGAACGAGCATCACAACATGATGATGTTGTCGTGATTCACCCAGGACCGGTGAACCTCGGTGTAGAGATTGATGCCGTAGTGCTTGATCGACCAAACGTTTTGATCCACCGACAAGTCACGCATGGTGTAGCAGTACGAATGGCGGTGCTGCACCGGCTCTTGTCGGCCTAACCGTATTACCCAGCCCCCTCACACATCGATCGGATAGAAAACTCAACCATGCCAAAGCGTACTGACCTCCATACCATCCTCGTCATCGGATCCGGACCTATTGTTATCGGACAAGCTTGCGAATTCGATTACTCGGGAACGCAAGCCTGTAAGGTTCTCAAGGACGAGGGCTATCGTGTTGTTCTGGTGAACAGCAATCCCGCGACGATCATGACTGATCCGGAGATTGCGGATGCAACGTATGTGGAGCCAATTACGCCAGAGTTTATCGAGAGAATAATTCAGAAGGAACAGCCGCAAGCTATTCTGCCAACCATGGGTGGACAGGTGGCGTTGAATGCTGCAGTGGCACTGCACGAGCGTGGTATCCTGGAGAAGTATCAGGTAGAGCTGATCGGTTCACAGATCGAGTCAATCAACAAGGCAGAAGACAGGCAGGAATTCTTGGAAGCCATGAAGCGTATTGGTATGGACATGCCGCGTGGTGGCTTTGTCCATACCGAGGACGAAGGCCTTGCCATGATCGAATCGATTGGTTTCCCTGCCATCATTAGACCCTCGTTCACTCTTGGCGGTACGGGTGGTGGTATTGCCTACAACATGGAGGAGTATCGCGACCTGTTACGTAGTGGTCTTACGGCTAGCCCCGTGCAACGCGTTCTTGTCGAGGAAAGCATCATCGGCTGGAAAGAGTACGAGCTGGAGGTCATGCGGGATAAGAAGGACAACGTCGTCATCATCTGCTCGATTGAAAACGTCGACCCCATGGGTGTCCACACCGGTGACTCGATCACCGTTGCTCCTGCACAGACGTTGAGCGATGTCGAGTATCAGGCCATGCGCGATGCAGCACTTGCCATTATCCGTGAGATTGGCGTTGAGACTGGAGGATCCAACATCCAGTTTGCCGTTGATCCGGTTTCGGGCAGGATGGTCGTCATCGAAATGAATCCACGCGTATCCCGTTCGTCGGCATTGGCCTCCAAGGCAACAGGATTCCCCATTGCGAAGTTCGCAGCAAAGCTTGCAGTAGGGTATACGCTCGACGAGATTCAAAACGACATAACCAAACGCACACCAGCATGCTTCGAGCCATCCATTGATTACGTCGTTGTTAAGGTGCCACGATGGGATTTCGAGAAGTTCCGCGAGGCCGACACGACGTTGGGTGTGCAGATGAAGTCAGTTGGTGAAGCCATGGCCTTTGGCCGGACCTTCAAGGAAGCGCTACAGAAGGCCCTACGTTCACTAGAGCAGAACAGATTCGGCTTTGGCTTCGACAAGCCATGGTATCGTACGCCAGCAAAGCCCACCGAGGCAGACCTCGTTCCACTGCGTCAACGACTACGCAGCCGACACAGCGAGAGCATCTTTGATCTCTGTGATGCTCTACGATTTGGTCTTGCTACCGACGAGATTCATCGCCTAACAGGATACGATCCATGGTTCATCGAACAATGTCGCGAGATTGTCGATGCGGCAAATGAGTTACTCACGAAACGAGCTGAAGGGTACGTGCTGGATCAAGCAGATTCGGACTATGTGCGCTCTCTTAAGAAGCTTGGCTTTAGCGATGTTCAACTGTCTGTACTCTTTGACGTTTCGGAAAGCAGCGTAGCAGCGTATAGACGGAAGCACGGCATCGTACCAGTCTTTAAGACGGTCGACACGTGTGCTGCTGAATTTGAAAGTGAAACACCGTACCACTACTCGACCTACGAAACGGAGAACGAATCTCAGCGGTCTACGAACAAGAAGGTTATCATACTTGGAAGTGGACCCAATCGTATCGGACAAGGAATCGAGTTCGACTACTGTTGTGTGCAGGGTGTGTTCGCCCTGAAGGCCCTTGGCTACGAAGCCATCATGATCAATTGTAATCCGGAGACCGTGTCCACCGATTACGACACTACATCCAGATTGTACTTCGAACCGCTCACGTTCGAAGACGTCATGCACGTCATAGACCACGAGCAACCAGACGGCGTCATCGTCACCTTTGGCGGACAAACACCGCTCAAGCTTGCTCAGCGACTATTCGATGCTGGAGTACCGTTGATTGGGACGGCACCGGACGGAATTGACCTTGCCGAGGACAGACAGCGATTCGGTGATTTGCTTACACGGCTTGGCATCGACTGTCCACCCTGGGGTACAGCCCGAACCGAAGATGCTGCCGTAGAAATCGCCAATAGAATCGGCTATCCGGTGCTAGTCCGTCCATCCTACGTCCTTGGCGGACGGGCCATGCAAATCTGCTATCGCGAGGAAAGTCTGCGCGAGTACATGCAGCGAGCCATTGCACAGGATCCTGCACGTAACGTCCTCATTGACCACTTCCTGGAGAATGCCCATGAGTTTGACGTTGATGCAGTCGCCGATGGCGTAACGGCCAGGATCGGTGGAGTGATGCAGCATATCGAGGAGGCTGGTGTCCATAGTGGCGACTCGTCATGCGTGTTACCACCGTATGACGTTGCACCCGAGGTACTCCAGACCATGATCGAGCACACGAAGAAGCTTGCGTCTGCACTCGACGTCATTGGACTATTGAACATTCAGTTTGCCGTTCAAGGAAACAAGGTGTACGTTCTGGAAGTGAATCCACGAGCATCACGCACAGTTCCATTTGTGTCGAAGGCTACAGGCGTTCAGTTGGCGCAGCTTGCAACGCGAGCAATCGTCGGACAGAAGTTGGACGACATCGGCGTTCAAGACTTTGAACCATCTCGTACACGAGTTGCCATCAAGGAAAGCGTCTTCCCATTCGCAAAGTTTCCGCATGCCAATGTATTCCTCGGACCCGAGATGCGCTCAACAGGCGAGGTGATGGGCATGGACAGCACATTTGGTAGAGCCATTGTGAAGAGCCACATCAGCTCTGGAAATACCTTGCCATTGACGGGCAACGTCTTTGTCTCGCTAAGTACGCACGACAAGACGGAGAGGGCAGCGCTGATGGCAAGGGGCTATGCAGACCTTGGGTTTACCGTCCTCGCAACAGCCGGAACTGCCGAGTTCCTGCTGGAACACGGCGTCGACTCCGTGAGGGTGCTCAAGCACTACGAAGGCAGGCCAAGCATCGTTGATCAGATTGCCAATGGGGAAGTACAACTCGTGATCAACACACCACTTGGGGAGTCGGCCCGATACGACGAAGCCGTGATGGGACGGACTGCGATGCGATACAAAGTCCCGTTCTTTACAACGCTTGCCGCAGCCGAGGCGTCATTGCATGGCATACGTGCATTGCGAGAGGAAGCGTTTTCGAGTACATCACTCCAGACACACTATGAGCAAGGTACCTGAGCAAACAAAGGTTTGGACGGTACTGGAATTAATACGGTGGGGTACGACGTACTTCGGACAGAAAGGCATTGAGTCGGGTCGACTTACCATGGAGCTCTTGCTTTGCGAGGTGCTCGCAACCCGTCGCATTGCCCTTTACTCCGATTTCGAGCGACCACTCATGCCTCAGGAGTTGGTGCAGTTACGTGGGTATGTCCAACGAATTGCGAATCACGAACCACTACAGTACGTGCTTGGCAAGGCCGACTTCTTCAGTCTGCAGTTCGAGGTCACCCCAGACGTACTCATACCTCGGCAGGAGACGGAGATTCTTGTTGAGCGTGTGATTTCGCAGGTGGCAGACCGAAGGACGTGTCTGGACATCGGAACTGGTAGCGGCATCATTGCCGTAGCAATTGCTAAGCACGTACCCCAAAGCCAATGGCTTTGCATTGATAAAAGTTCTGGTGCAGTCGACGTAGCTCGGCGGAATGCAGACCGACATGGCGTAGCAGACCAATGTACCTTTCAGGTCATGGACATTCTCACCCAAGCCCCCTCCCAGACCTTCGATATCATTTGCATGAATCCACCGTACATAGCAGCGAGTGAAGTGAGTACTTTGGACGCCACTGTTCGCGATTACGAACCCCATTCCGCACTCACCGATGATGCTGACGGTTTGAGCTTCTATCGTCGACTTAGCCACCTTGGCGAGAGTTTGCTCAACCCCAACGGATTGATGGTATTTGAGTTGGGCTGGGGGCAAGCCGAGTCTGCCGTCGACCTATTCAAGGGGCGATGGAATACGCGGGTAATCAACGACCTGGCCGATATTCCGCGAGTTCTGGAAGTATGGAGTAACTAGGTGGTATTTACCGTGTCTTTGCGTCCACGGCGATGCTGCTTTCACGGAGTTTTGTAGTTTCGACCTCCTTTCGGTAGAGCCGAAAGGATTTACCATTGAATAACGAACAATAATTTCTTCAACATAGGGTGTTGCATGAAGAACCTCACCAATCTTCTCATCATTGTGCTGTGCCTTGTTGCGGCCTATACTTTCTTCTATTTGGTATTGGGCGCTGATGGCAACTTCACCGATCCGAAAACAGGCATGGTAGATCATCACAACCCACAGAATGCCATGGGCATGATCTACACCGGTGGTCCACTTGTAGGTCTGCTTATCGCCTGTGTTCTCATGGCCATTACCTATGCCATCGAACGTTGGCTCTCGATTTCCAAGGCCAAGGGTGCACAGAGCATGGATGCATTTGCAAAGAAGGTTGTTGCTGCCGTAGAGAAGGGCGACTTCAATGGCGCAGTCAAGGCCTGTGACGAGCAGAAGGGTAGTCTAGCCAATGTTCTTCGTGAAGCCATCGGCAGGTTTCGTACGGTTGACGGCGACAGTCAGCTTAACTCGGAGCAGAAGCTTGCTGAAGTCCAGCGTGTGATCGACGAGAACATGAACCTTGAAACACCACTATTGGAGAAGAATCTCGTAATCCTCTCTACAGTGGCTTCGATTTCGACTATGATCGGTCTTCTTGGAACAACCGTAGGTATGATCCGTGCCTTCGCCGCACTGGGTGCTGGTGGAACGGTAAGTGCTCAGCAGCTCTCCATCGGTATTTCCGAAGCCTTGTATAACACGGCTGGTGGACTCCTTGCTGCCATCATCGCCATTGTGTCATACAACGTGTTCACGACCATGGTTGACAACTTCGTCTACCAAATGGATGAGTCGATTCTTGACCTTATGCAAACTCTTGGCATCCGTGTTGGCGGCAAGGCCTAACGGTTAACCTCAACAGGACACACCCATGTCAAAAGTCAAAAAGAAGCGCCTTGGGTTTGTGATGGATATGACGCCGTTGGTGGACATAACCTTCCTGCTGCTCACGTTCTTCATGTTTACAGCGAAGTTCAAGAGCGAATCCGAGAGTCAGCAAAAGTTTACCATCAAGCGACCTGCGAGTACGGCTGATACCACGAAGCTCCCGGAGAAGGATCTCGTGATGATCAAGATCGGTATCGATACAGTGAAGCACGATACCTCATGGTATCTAAGCATGGTTAACGAGACTGATGTCGTCAACCTTGCTAACGAGATGGTGAAGCTGGAGTATCCGTCAGCAGACATGCGCACGGCACAGTTCAAGATCAACGACACCAATTGGCTTGGCAAGGCCATTGAACGCGCGCGAATCGTGAATCCCAAGGCCATGTTTGCTATTGATGCAGACAAGCGCATACGCTATTGGTGGATCGACAAGGCCATAAACGAGATGCGCAAGAAACGAGCAACGTCATTCAACTTTGTCACAGACAAACGCAAATAGCATTGTAACTCAGCAAGCGATTGGTAGGTCAACAACCTAGACACCCAACGCACTGAATCAAGGAGATTTCACATGGCCGGTGGTGGTGAAGCATTAGGCGGCGGCGGCAAACAAAAACGCGGATCGAGCGGTAAGCGTAAAGGCAAGAAGCGGATTGGCTTCCGGATGGACATGACGCCATTGGTAGACATCACATTCCTCTTGCTAACGTTCTTTATGCTTACAACCTCCATGATTACACCGCAGACCATGGAGATGAATGTTCCGCCGGAAATCGATGTCCCTGTCGAAGTACGTCAGAGCGAATTGTTTACGATTCGCATCAGAGACAACGGAGATGTGTTCTACAACAGTGGGAAGGATGAGCCCGAGAAGGTTAAGTCTCTCAAGGACCTACTGAAGATCGTCGTAGACCAGAACGTGAACCTTAAGAACCGCTGTATCGTGACGCTGAAAACAGCAGACAATGCGCCCTATGGTATTGCCGTCGAAGTACTTGATGTGTTGAATCAAGCAGAACCACTCATTATCGACGGTTTGAAGCGTAACGGGATCAATGAGCGCAAACGGAAGTTTACCGTATCTCCGTTTACTGCCGATGACCACAAGGAGTTGGATGCACTATGACAACAGCCGCAGTGAATAACCCCGTGGTGATGGTGCAACTGGGAGCAGCTGAGCTCAAGCGTATCATCAATGAGAATACCCGTCGTGGCTTCTATATAACGATTGCAATCCTCATTCTCCTGGCCTTGCTATCGTTTACCTATCGCATTGTAATGGATGCCATCTTCCCTCCACCAAACGTTGTCAAGGTCAAACTTGCCAAGGTAAGTCTGGACATGTTGGCGCCACCACCATCGCAGAATGAAGAAGCACCACCTCCACCACCACCGACAGCAGTTCCGCCCGTGAGTGGACCTGCCGTGCGCGCAGGTATGCCGGTGGCAGTGCCTGATGCCATGATTGCCGAAGACCTTAAGGACTTTGCCAACATTGACGAGATCAACCGTGCCTCTGCGATTGGGGGCGACGGAAACGATATGGGCAACTTTGCCAGTAACATTGGTGAAAGTTCCTCGGGTCTGAATATCGAAACTCGCGAAGAAACACCCGATATTGATGAGTTCGTTTCTGTAGAAAAAGAGCCAGACTTTGACTATGCTGCCTTGCAGCGTAGGGTTAAGTATCCCGACATTGCCCGCAGGAACGGCGTTGAAGGACAAGTCCTGGTTGGTGCTCTTGTAGGCAAGGATGGTAAGGTCGAGAAGACTCAAGTGATCGAGACCGATAACGAGTTGCTCAATCAGAGCGCCGTGAATGCAGTTCGTGAGACAGTCTTTACTCCAGCCATTCAGAACGGTGCACCAGTTCGTCTGTGGGTTCGTATCCCAATTGTCTTTAAGCTCCGGTAAACCATGCACGTGATAAACGTGGTTGCCAAGGCCTTGGTTTTGGTAGTAGGCCTTTGCATCGCAATTGGAATCGAACCTTCGAACCAGTTGCCCTCTCCGATGCGTGAGATTTTTGGTGTGGTGGTTACCCTGTTCGGTGCCTATCGTCTCGCAACATACTTCTTTGCTCGTAGGAGGGAGTTGGAATGAGAGTCATTCTGCTATCCTTGATTTGTTGTGCATGGATTACAAGTTGTAGTCAGCATCAAGGTGACACCGTACAGGAAACTGCAATCTCGGGCAATGCCGAGGTACTCGTTGATGCCGACATCGCTGCTCTTGTTCAGCCATCGAAAGAGTTGTACGACAAGGCGACACCGAACGCTACTGTTACTCTGAAGCAAGCGTCGGCCTTGGATGCCGTCAGGCAGTTACTACAACATGAAGCACGTGGCGTGATCATTGCTCGTGACTGGTTACCTGAGGAACAAGCAGAGGTTAATGCCGATAAAGGCAGTGAGGGCTATCCACGGACACTTCTTGCCAAGGATGCCTTGGTGCTGTTTGCCGCAAAGGAGTTTCCGTACGATACGATGCATGCCGACCACATTGCATCGTGGTTGGCAACTGGCACATTTGCAAGAACTTCGTACCCAAAGCTCAAGCGCACCCCGGCGCTTGTGGTTCCTGGCAGCTATTCGTCGGTTTATGGGAACCTCATCAACGTTGTACTTAAGGGCAAGACCCCTGCTAGTGGAGTAGTCACTTCTGTTGGCACTGCTGATTCCGTCCGCACCTTCGTGAAGGCAAATCCGAACGCTCTTGGATTTGCGCTATTGTCGCAATTGGTGAATGACACATCCGTCAAAATGATCAGATTGTCGTGGACAGATTCCACAGGAGTCTACGAGCATCCGCGGCCAGTTCACCAAGGGTACCTAGTTCAAGGCCTGTACCCGTTTCCAGTACCGATTTGGTTTATACTTCGTGACCGTGCAAACAACTACAACCTACCAAGCGGCCTGATGCTCTTCATGGCTCGCGACGGTGGAGCGCAACGAACATTCCTCGACGCCGGGATTGAACCCGCATTCGCAAAAATTGAGTTAAACATCCAAGATTGAGTATGTATTCTCGAATAATCGCAACACTAAGCTTAACCCTGATTTGCATTAGCCCCCTAAGAGCTAGTGATGCTTACGATCGTGCCAAGGAAGCCGTCGAGGTCAGCGACTACGTCGAAGCCGTTACGCAGATCCGACTTGCACTCAAGGAAGACCCACGTGACGAAGGCACACTTCTCCTCGCAACCAAAATCTATTGTGAGCTTGAGCAGGCAGATAGCGCCTTACTCTATGGCACTCGGTTGTATGAATTCGACGACGACAAGCCAGAGTATGCATGGGCATACGCACAGGCACTGGTGCTCGCTAAACAAGCACCTAAGGCAGTCGCCATGCTCAGGCGGATTCAAAAGCAGTCGCCAAGCGTCGAGACATCACTACAACTGGTGAGTGCATTGCTCGAAGCCGATTCCGTAAAGGCCGCAGAACTTGTGGCAACCTCCGCCAAGAAAGAGTATCCGCAAAGTGCTGACGCATACTTTGCCCTAGGCACCCTGTACGCAAAGTATAAACCGCAGCCTGTGCTGGAACTTGCAAAGAACAATCTTGAAAAGAGTATTGAACTGGATTCTACGCGCGTTCCAGCTCACTTTTCATTGGCCGAGATTTACTGGAAAATGGCTAATCGTGAGCCCGACAAGGATTTGGCCAATGAGCTGTTCCGCAGGTCTTTGATTGAGTGGAACAAGGTGGGCCAGTTAGACCCTCGGAACGCTCGAGCATGGTTCGAGCAGGGAAAGATTTTCTATCTCGCAAAAAAGTATCGTGAGTCCATCAGTGCTCTTCAGCGGTATTCGGAACTACGTCCGGGTGAAACAGGTAACCCCATCGCAACATGGTACCTTGGAAAGTCCTTCTTCGAACTTCAGGTCTGTGATAGTGCCAAGGTATACCTTACCGCAGCAGTTGAACGGATCGATTCACTAAAATCCGAGGCAGCCGTTATGCTAGGGAAGTGCAACGTCCTAACACGACAGTGGAAGGATGCTGCTACGTGGTATGGTAGTGCTTACCAAGCCAACAGAGGGGCAGAAACCTGGGATCCAAACGATCTGTGGTTCTATGGCACGGCCCTAGTCATGGCGGGCGATACGACGAATGCCGTGAGTGTTATGACGGATGCTGCAAAGCGCGATCCTGGGAACTGTCAATTCATGTTCCGATTTGGTTATCTGCTTGGGATGAAGGGACTAACTACTCAATCAACCCAGATCTATCAACAACGTCTGGCCAGTTGTTCTGACAGTCTCAATGGCAAGATCAACATGTTCATCGGGAATAACTTCTACCAGGACAGCGTGGTGGACAGTGCCATTGTGTACTATGAACGTGCACTAGCACTGGAGCATAGTGCCTACGTCATGAATCGTCTGGCAGAAACCTATGGTATTGCAGGCAACGAGGTTAAGGCACGCGAACTCTATGGTCAGGTCGTCACGGCCGGACAAGCCGCATCTGCCGAAAAAGGTGACAAGCAAGCCGCTGTTCAGGCCATTCTAAAACTCAATGGACTTGACCTTACTTCCAAGAAGTACGATGACATTGTTGCTCGATGCAAGACAGGGTTGACCATTGACTCCACCAATCACTGGCTGATGCTCTATATGGCATTCGGCTATCAGGGGTCAGGAAGCACCGAGAATGCATGCAAATGGTATAAAGAAGTTCTCAAGATCGACCCCAAGAACGATACAGCCGCCAAGAACCTTAAGGCACTGGGTTGCTAACTAGGGAAACTGCAAGGAGTTGAGATTTCCCATAACTCCCGTATATTTGTGGTCTTGTGGAACGGCATACACGATCAAAGGAGATCCTTGCGATCTCTTTAGTTGGGCTTAATCACGAACAGCAAGAATTTCAGATTCTAGTGCCTGCCAAAGCCATACAAGGTCTGGCACCAGAGTACAAGAACGATGTAGAAGTTCGTGGAACCGTCGTTAAGGCAGGTCGGAAGGTACATGTAACGTACACCATTGCTGCTGATGCGACGCTCGTGTGTGACCGATCGCTGGAAGAATATACCGAGCCAATCCTCGTTAACGTCGCGCTTGATTATTCGTTTAGCAACGATTTGTATGCTAGTCAGGCAGGCATTGATGTAGACCCCGATGAAATTCGTGGCCTACGTGAGGATGCTCAATCAATTGGCATTACGGAAGATGTTAGGCAAGAGTTGGTAGTCGCACTACCAATGAAGCGTATTGCACCTGCATACCGTGATGTCGATGCTACAGAGCTGTTTCAGCTAGATCAGCCGAATGATGAACAAGCGGTTGATGAGCGCTGGGCGGCCTTGAAAAATTTGTCGAATACAATGCATCAGCAAGAGGAGTAACTCATGCCAAACCCAAAACGACGTCATTCCAAGACCCGCGGCGCAAAGCGTCGGACACATTACAAAGCTTCTGCACCAGCTGTTTCAGCATGCCCTAACTGTGGTTCTGCAAAGCAACCCCACGTGGTATGCCACACCTGTGGGTATTACAACGGTCGTAAAATCATCAACGTTGATTAACACAACGGTTCCTACCCGTTAAAAGGTGTTAGCGGTGAGTACACCGGCACTCCCTCCCAAAGGACAAGCGACTATCCGCGTGGTGGTTGATGCGATGGGCGGAGATCATGCGCCCGACTGTGAAGTTGCCGGGACCCTTCTCGCAATTGAACAACTGCCGGAGAACGTCGAGATCGTTCTTGTCGGTGGCACATCGGCAATTACCAACAAGCTCGGAAAGAGTACGTCACGTCGACTTCACATTGTCGATGCCCCAGACGTGGTGACGATGTCTGATGCACCTGCTACGATTGTGAAGAGCCGTCGGGAAAGTTCGCTGTACGTTGGCGTCGACCTGATGGTGCAAGGTCACGCCGATGCATTCGTGTCGGCTGGAAACACCGGCGCCGTAATGGCAACTGCAACCATGATGTGCGGTCGCATACAAGGAGTGAGCCGACCAACGATTGGCTCGTTTTTCCCAACCACATCAACGAGACCTACACTGGTGGTTGACGTTGGTGCAAACGTCGATAGTAAGCCCCGTTACCTTTTTGACTATGCCGTTATGGGCAGTGAGTACTACCGACACATGATGGGCAGCGCACGGCCAACGGTAGGACTTCTGAATGTTGGCGAAGAGGACACAAAGGGTAGGGAAGTCGTACGTGAAGCCTACCAGCTACTCAAAGCATCAGAGTTGAACTTTGTAGGCAACGTCGAGGGACGTGACGTTTTGCGCGGCACCGTCGACGTTGTTGTATGCGATGGTTTCGAAGGAAACATCGTCCTCAAGTTCGCCGAAAGCATCCTCCCATTCCTCAAACATCGATTTACGGAGTTTGCAGAACGCGGACTCCTTCAGCGACTTGCCATGGGGCTATTCAAGCCGATTCTGAAGGGGGCTTTGGCAGGCACGGATTATCAAGAGTATGGGGGAGTACCGCTACTAGGAATTAACGGCGTAGTTATTATTGGCCACGGCTCTTCATCTGCAAAGGCATTTGCCAACATGATCAAGCGAGCCGTTGAAGTGGTAGAGAAGGACGTTAACGGAAGTATTCGAACGGCGCTGGCAGGTACAGCGTCAGCAAAGGACGCACAATGAGAGCAACGATTTCGGCATTGGCACATTACGTGCCCGAAGATGTGTACGACAACCATTGGTTTGCTGAGCGAATCGATACAACTGATGAATGGATACGAACTCGAACAGGAATCAAGGAGCGCCATTTTCTAAAGGAGGGCGGCGTTAGCGAGATTCTCACGAAAGCCGCAATCAAATGTTTGGAGCGCCGAGGAATTGGTCCTGAAGAGGTGGACTGCATCATCGTCGCCAGTGTAACACCAGACCGAATTTTTCCGGCTACGGCAGCCATCGTACAGCGCAAGATTGGTGCAGTCAATGCTTGGGGATTTGACCTTGCGGCAGCTTGCTCTGGTTTCCTTAATGCTCTGGTCACCGCTGCCAAACTCGTTGAGAGCGGAGCTGTCCGCAATGTTCTGCTGTGTAGTGGCGACAAGATGAGTGCGATTCTTGACTTCACCGACCGCGCAACAAGCGTCCTCTTTGGCGATGGAGGCGGTGCGGTGTTTGTCGAGCCTAGTGCCGATGAGTCACTCGGCATTGTTGACTTTATTCTACGAATGGACGGTAACGGTGAACCGCACCTGCATCAAAAGGCAGGCGGTAGTATGCGTCCTCCCACCGCCGAAACCGTTGCCAACCGTGAGCACTTTGTCTATCAAGAAGGGCAAACCGTGTTCAAGTCTGCCGTCATCGGTATGGCTGACGTGAGCTATGAGATCATGGAGCGAAACAAGCTAACGAGTGACGATGTTGCATGGCTTGTTCCGCATCAAGCCAACCTGCGAATTATTGACGCAACAGCTAATAGAATGGGACTTTCTGCCGACAAGGTCATGGTGAACATCGATCGGTATGGCAACACCACAGCCGGTACGATCCCGATCTGTCTGTCGGAACTCTATGAAGGCGGCAAAGTACACAAGGGCGATTACCTTGTGCTTAGCTCCTTTGGCGCTGGATATACATGGGGTGCAATCTTACTTCGTTGGTCAATCCCGGACATTTCATGAGCAGTGCCTTACTCTTTTCAGGACAAGGATCGCAGTATGTAGGAATGGCAGCCGATCTCGGCAGCACCTACACCGTTGCATCGGAACTGGCCTCACGGGCAAACGATGTGCTTGGCTTTGATCTGTTCGGCATGATGTCGAATGGTCCTGCAGATGTTCTAACCCAAACGCTTAACACTCAACCTGCTTTGTTCCTGCACGAAGCCATGGTATTGGCTATTACCAAGGCACACAACCATGCATCTGTTGTTGCTGGCCACTCTCTAGGAGAGTTTTCTGCTCTCTACGCAGCAGGCGTTGTTGGGTTTGAAGAGTGCCTCCGACTTGTGCGCAAACGCGGTGAGCTGATGTACCATGCCGGCAGTGAAATGCCAGGAACGATGGCTGCGGTGTTAGGACTTGACAATGACGTTGTTGAGCAGATCTGTGCCGAGTTAAGTGCACAATCAGACCAGGTACTTGTGCCGGCGAACTTTAATAGTCCCGGCCAGGTCGTGGTATCGGGAAGCGTTGACCTTGTACGTTCGTCCCTTCAGGTCTTCAAAGATCGTGGCGCTAGAATGGCAAAGGAGCTACAAGTTTCCGGCGCATTCCATAGCCCCCTTCTAGCATCAGCCCAGCAACAATGGGCAACGGCAGTTGAGGCCACTTCGTTTGCTGATGCTACCATCCCCGTGTACGTAAACGTAAGTGGTGAGCCCGTAAGTAGTGCAACCGATCTAAAGCAAGCGGCAATTCGACAGATGACGAGTCCGGTTTTGTGGACACAGACGTTGCAGGCAATGGCCGGACACGGTATCAAGCACTTTATCGAGGTTGGCCCACAGACGGTGCTGCAAGGTCTTGTTAAGCGTACGCTAACGGACGTTACCATGGAGGGGCTCGACAAGGTGGAAGACTGTAAGCGCTATCTAGAATCGATGGGAGCAACGCAATGAGCAAACATCAAGGCAAGGTATTCATTGTCACCGGTGGATCCAGGGGAATTGGCGAGGGCATCGTGCGCACGCTAGCACGAGAAGGGGCAACCGTCCATGCTACCTTTAACTCCAGTCCTGACCGAGCTGAAGCCATTGCAAAACAGATAGCCGACGAAGGTGGTACGGTTCAATTCCATCAGGTTGATGTGAGCAATGAAGAAGCCGTGAATGCCTTCATCGATTCCGTCGTTACCACAAGCGGTCGGTTGGACGGTGTGGTGAACAATGCCGGAATTACCCGTGATGGCCTGATTATGCGCATGAGTACAGCCGATTGGCAGAGCGTGATCGACACGAATCTGACTGGGGTCTTCTACCTCTGTAGGGCAGCAGCACGCGTCATGCTCAGGCAGCGCTCGGGCAGGATCGTCAACATCGGAAGCATTGTCGGGCTAGCAGGAAATGCAGGCCAAGTGAATTATAGTGCTGCAAAGGCAGGCATTGTCGGCCTCACAAAGTCGCTTGCACGGGAGCTTTCTAGTCGGAACGTTTTAGTAAATTGCCTTGCTCCTGGTTATGTAGAAACGGAGATGACAGGGAAACTCACCGACGAACAGCGGGCTGCATACTATGAATCCATCCCGCTAAAGAGGGCTGCATCGCCAGGAGAAATAGCCGGAGTCGTATCGTTCTTACTTGCAGAGGAGTCATCCTACATTACAGGACAGGTTCTGAATGTAGACGGCGGACTCGCCATGTAAGCCGATACAAGAGTTAACACGAAACAGTCACAGTCACTTAACCATTCACACGTAAGGTATTCTATGTCCACAGTGGCAGAGCAAGTCACAGAGATCATCGTAAACAAGCTTGGTGTCGAAGCTTCAAAGGTCACTCCTGGTGCAAGCTTCACCAACGATCTGAACGCCGATTCACTCGACACCGTTGAGTTGATCATGGAGTTCGAAAAGGCTTTTGAACTCACCATTGATGATTCAGACGCAGAGAAGATCCTCACCGTAGGCGACGCAATCACCTACATCGAATCAAAGAAAGCATAATAAGCGTTCTGCCCATGTCACAAACACGACCACGAATCGTGATTACCGGTGTAGGTGCAGTTACACCCATCGGCAACACCGTCGAAGCATTCTGGAATGGAATGATGGAGTCAAAGTGTGGCTCTGCTCCCATCACCAGATTCGATGCCGCTGAGTTTGATACACGCTTTGCTTGTGAGGTCAAGGATTACGATCCTTTGATTCACTTGAATCGCAAAGAAGTTCAGCGCATGGACCCGTTCACACAGTTTGCAATGTCGGCTGCTGTCATGGCAGTAGAGGACAGCGGGCTGAACGTTGAGCTTATCGACCGTGACAGAGCTGGGGTTGTGTTTGGATCGGGCATCGGTGGTATGTGGACGTACCACCATCAGCAACAGAATCTGTACGAGCGCGGCGGTAAACCAGATCGGATATCGCCGTTCTTTGTACCGATGCTGATTTCAGATATCGCTGCAGGACACATTGCCATCCGTTACGGACTTAAAGGTCCGAACTACGCTACCGTGTCGGCCTGTGCCACCTCTTCCCACGCCTTGGGTGATGCCTTCATGCTCATGCAGCGCGGAATGGCCGATGTGATGTTGGCCGGTGGAGCCGAAGCCGTCATCTGCCCAATGGGTATCGGCGGCTTTAACTCCATGAAGGCACTCTCTACTCGCAATGATGATCCTGCAACGGCCAGCCGACCATTCGATCTGGGACGTGATGGATTTGTGATGGGGGAAGGGGGCGGCATACTCGTGCTTGAAACGCTTGAGCATGCTATGAACAGGGGAGCCAAGATCTACGCCGAGATTGCAGGCATTGGTCTAACTGACGATGCATTCCACATTACACAGCCAGCACCTGGTGGCGAAGGTGCCGTACGGTCGATGAAGCTCGCCATCGAAGATGCGGGACTTGTTCCGGAAGACATTGACTACATCAATGCTCATGGCACATCGACACCGTATAACGACAAGTCGGAATCTGCAGCCATTAAGACGGTCTTTGGCGACCATGCCTACAAGCTTAGCGTCTCATCGACAAAGTCCATGACGGGTCACCTCCTTGGTGCCGCAGGCGCCATCGAAGCAATTGCTACGGCAATCGCGATCAAGGAACAGATTGCACCGCCTACGATCAATCAGATCGAGTCCGACCCTGAGTGCGACCTTGACTACGTTGCCAACGTCCCCAAGAAGCGAGCTATCAAGGGTGCTTTGAGCAACACGTTCGGCTTTGGTGGTCATAATGCAACGCTGTGCTTCAAATCGTTCGAAGCATGATCAAGTATCACGAGTAGCTTGAGACGGCGTGCGCGACCTAGTCCGACAACTCTACGATAACCTCCTGAAGTTCACTGGTCAGAGAACCACTGGTGAGCAACAGGAATTCCGTGAGCTGTTTCCGCCATTAGGGCTGTTGGACGAGACCAAGGTTGCCGAGCTAGAGAAACTCGTCGGCGTCGAGATTGAAAGTGTTGCCCTTTACGAACAGGCGCTAACACATCGCTCCTATCTGCAGGTGGTGAATCAACGCGGGAATCGGTCAAACGAGCGACTAGAATTTCTTGGCGATGCTATTCTCGGACTCATTACCGCTGAGTACCTGTTCTACAACCACAAGGGCGTCTTGGAAGGTGAACTTACCAAGATGCGCTCGTGGCTCGTAAATAAAAAGTCATTGGCCATATGCGCTAAGTCGTTGGGATTAGAAAAGTTTATCTTCCTCAGTTATAGTGCTCGGCAGTCGCTGGAAAAGGGGAATGACGGACTTCTTGCCGATGCCATGGAAGCGCTGATTGCTGCCGTGTATTTGGATAGCAGCTTTGATGATGCACGGAAGTTCATCATCAACAAGCTCATGGCCATCATGGTGAACGAGAGCTTGGACCATGACACGAACTACAAGAGTTTGCTCTTGGAAGCCGTGCAGGCGGTAGGGCAGACTGCACCGAAATATGTCGTTGTTAACGAGACAGGTCCTGACCATGACAAGACCTTCACCGTCGAGGTGTTTGTAGATAGTACCTGCCTTGGTGCTGGTACGGGCAGGAATAAAAAAGAAGCAGAACAGCATGCTGCCGAAGTTGCACTAAGTAGATTTAAGCGAACTGGCAAGGTTCAACGTCCAACAACGTGACCCGCAATGGGTAACACGCTTGCCTCTGTCCGTGTCATTACGTTCACTATGCCAAACATCGTTCGCTCAGTCATCTTCTCATGCTTTGTTCTTGTAGTAGCAAGACTGCCAATCTCTGCACAGTTTTCCGGTACTCTGCCTTTTGGCAAGAACAAAATCCAGTATGACAAATTCAACTGGCAGTACATCCAGTCGGACAACTTCGACGTGTACTTCAGTGATGGCGGTTATTACGCAGCAAAGTTTACCGCCATGCATGCCGAACAGGCCTTGCGAAAGATCGAGACCACCTTGTCGGTTTCCATTTCAAAGCGCATTGTGATCATCCTGTACAACTCCCACAATTTGTTTCAGCAGACGAATGTCATCGACGAGTTCATGTCGGAAGGTATCGGTGGCGTAACCGAGCTCTTCAAGAATCGCGTTGTACTCCCGTTTGAAGGCGACTATGAAAAGTTTGCCCACGTGATTCATCACGAGTTGGTCCACGCTGTGATCAACGACATATTCTACGGCGGAAGCGTTCAAGCGCTTATCAGCAATTCGCCCCGAGCTCAGCTGCCACTATGGATGAACGAAGGGTTTGCGGAGTATAGCAGCGTTGGTGGACTAGATACAAAGACCGACCAGTTCATGCGAGATGTTGCAGTGAGTGAGTATTTAAAGGGTCTGAACCAACTGTCGGGATACTTTGCCTATCGTGGCGGACAAGCATTTTGGAGCTACGTGGCCGACAAGTATGGCAAAGAGAAGGTCGGGGAAGTCCTCATGCGCTTCAAGGCACTTGGCGATGTGAACCGTACGTTCCTTTCGGCCTTTGGTCTGTCGTACGAAGACATGTCGGAACAATGGGCCAAGGACACAAAGAAATACTACTTCCCCGATGTAGACCGCTACGATTACGTCGAAGACTGGTCGACCCGTCTCACTAACCATCAAAAAGAAGACAACTTCTACAATACATCACCAGCAGTTTCTCCGGATGGTGAGACGGTTGCCTTCATAAGTGATCGAGGTGACGGCGTGTTTGGTCTGTATCTAATGGATCTCGAAACCAAACAGGTCGAGAAACTCGCTACCAGTGCCCGTTCAACGGACTTTGAAGAGTTGAATTTTCTCACGCCAGGTATTTCGTGGAATCCAAGTGGTACGGAACTCGCTGTAGGTGCCAAGGCAGGTAATACCGACGGTATCTACATCATCAATGCAAAAAGTGGCGACTATCGCGTTGTGGCTACAGGAATTCAGACTATTGGCGGTGTGGCATGGTCACCAGACGGAGCGTTCATTGCCTTTGATGCTGCCGTAGGAGGCACACAGAGCGACATCTATCTGTACGAAGTGGCAACAGGCAAGCTTTCCCAGCTTACTAACGATGTGTTTACGGATATGGAGCCGGCATGGTCGGTGGACTCTAAGACCGTCTACTTCATCTCTGACCGAGGTGATCATCTGTCGGGGACAGAAACCGAACACAATTTTGCCATGTGGGATCACGATGTGTATCAGCGCGATATCTACAGTGTTTCGCTTGACTCAGGTGGCATTGTCCGCCACACCTTTGAGCCCTCCGTTGGCAAGTATTCCATCGCCGTTGCTCCCGATAATCAGCGGCTACTCTATACTGCCGATTACAATGGGATAGGAAACCTTTGGGAATTGCAGCTCTCCACTGGAAAGCGTCAAGCACGATCGAACTCGTTGCAAGAGGTCAGTCAGATATCATTGTCGAAAGATGGATCGAAGCTGCTGTTCTCGTCGCAAAACCGAGTTGGTTACGACCTCTTTCTTGTGAAATACCCATTTGATCTGCCAGTCAAGGACAGTCTACCTACAACACGGTTCATGCAGCAACAAATCGACGAGAAGTCATCGCTTGCCAACATCCTCGACACAGCGGAACCAGCGGTTGAGACCAATGATCTAAGCTATGGCACATTCGATGTGAACTTTGATGGTACCTCAATGGTTCCGCCTAATGATGAGGCAGAGACAGTCGATGCACGGGCACCGGGTGCCACGGGTGACTCTGTTGTTGACTTTACGCCACGTGAGTACAAGGTTCGATTTACAACTGATGTGATCTCCGGAAACGCCGGTTTCTCAAATTTCTATGGCGCCCAGGGAACAACACAGATGTTGTTTTCGGATATGCTGGGTGACCACGAGATTTACTTCAGAGCAAACCTCTTCCTTGATCTGGCTAACAGCAACTTTTACCTGCAGTACAACTACAAACCATTGATTATTGACTACAGCTTCTCGGCATTTCATACAGCGGGGTACACGTTTGTCTATGATGGACCCAACACCTACTATGCTCGTATGAGATCCTATGGTGCTGCTAGCTGGGCCTCACTACCGTTTAGTCGATATCAGCGCCTGGATTTTGGTTTCCAAGCCCAACAGATGTCGCGTGAAAATCTTGACGATCCAACAGTCTTCGGACTTAGCCGATTTGTTGTCGTACCAACACTCTCGTTTGTTCATGACGATGCCGTGCCCGGATTTTGGGCACCAATCAAGGGTACCCGAGCAAACATTACACTAGAAGCATCACCACCTATAGGATCCACTGGCCTATCGTTCTTCACCATGCGGACCGATCTGCGTGAGTATATTCATCTTGGAGGGAACTACTGCATTGCCTTGCGTGGAAGCGGAGGCGCATCAATAGGCGGGAACCCACAGAAGTTCTTCATTGGTGGGGTCGACAATTGGATCAATCGAACCTTTAGTGCCGCTGGATGGCCGTTTCAGAATCCGGAAGACTTTGCCTTCACTCGACCAGGTTGGCCACTGCGTGGCTATTCAATCAATGAACGTGATGGTTCGCAGTACTTCGTAGCCAATGCTGAGCTGCGTTTCCCGCTCTTGTTTGCCATCCAGGCCGGACCCTTGCCAGCATTGTTCCAAGGACTACAAGGTCAGTTCTTCTTCGATGTCGGTGGTGCATGGGATCGGTTTGGCATGGCAGGAACAACTATGGGTAATGTGCGGACAGTTGCTCTCGATCCAATTCTCTATAGCACCGGCATTGGCATACGCTCTATCATCATCGGTCTACCACTACGGTTTGATGTGGCATGGCGACATCAGTCAACTGGAGGCATGTCGGAACCGTACTACCTCTTTTCACTCGGTGCTGACTTTTGAGTATCCAGCCCTTGCATTGGTACGGGCAACAACCTGATCCTTGAGATACTCAACGCGAACTGTGGGAACCAGGACGTCGAAGCTTACCGCATCGGAATATGCAGTCTGATAGGTGGCACCGACTTCATCCAGTAGCGGGATGATTTTGGAAACGTCGTCATACATGCAGTGGACAAGAAGGTGATCTTGTGCGATGACAGGGACGAGTGCACCGATTTCAATGGCACCATTCACAGCGTCGGCATAAGCCCTGGCTAGGGGTCCGACTCCCAGTTTCACACCACCGAAGTAACGAACGACAACGGCCATGACGTTCGTCAATCGCGTCCGCTGAAGTGCAAACAGTATCGGTTTCCCAGCACTGCCTGACGGCTCGCCATCGTCGCTCATTCTAAACTGCATGCCATTGTCGCCAAGACGCCATGCATAGCAGTGGTGGACAGCATCCCAATATTGCTGACGATAATGTTCAAGGAGTTGGGTAGCTTGTTCCTTGGTCGTAACGGGGTGCAGGAATGCAAGGAATCTGGATCTCTTTACAATCAACTCGAACGAAACCACCTCGGTAATCGTCATTGGCGGCGATGAAGGAAGGCTGGGAACTGACATTTAGCAGGAGTTATCGGGAGTAGTAATGAAGATTGGAATGGTATGCTACCCAACGTACGGTGGCAGCGGCGTAGTTGCTACGGAACTTGGGTTGCATTTAGCTCGCAGAGGGCATCAGGTACATTTCATTTCGTATGCACAGCCGATGCGGTTGGATCGATTTCAGGACAATGTGTTTTTTCATGAAGTCGAGTCACCAACCTACCCACTGTTGGAATTCAACTTGTATTCCTTGGCATTGGCAGGGAAGATCGTAGACGTTGCAAAATATGAATTGCTTGACGTGGTACACGTGCACTACGCCATCCCGCATGCCATTAGCGGCTACCTTGCTTCGCAGATCCTGAGCAAGACGTCACCATTCAAACTGGTGACTACCCTCCACGGCACCGATATTACGTTGGTTGGGCTTGAACCGACGTACCATCCACTGGTTCGGTTCTCATTGGAAAAGTCGGATGCCGTTACTGCTGTAAGCTCGTTTCTAGCGGAGCGCACAGTACAGAACTTTGGAAATAACATCGACATCCAAGTGATCCCGAACTTCATAGATGCTGACGTGTACAAACCAACACCATGCACCGAGATTCAACGTAAGATTTGTCAGGAAGGGGAGAGGGTGCTCGTGCATGTGTCAAACTTCCGTCCAGTTAAACGTGTGATTGACTGTGTGCACATTCTGGCTGAAGTAAGGAAGTCCATGCCCGCTCGTCTTGTCTTCGTCGGTGATGGTCCGGATCGCGGCGAAGCCGAAAGAGCATGTAGAGAAATGGGTGTAGCCGATCACGTATTGTTCCTTGGCAAGCAACATGCTCTCCCGGAGATCCTAAGCTCGGCAGATATCTTCCTGCTGCCGTCACAACAAGAAAGCTTTGGTTTATCAGCTTTAGAGGCAATGGCTTGTGGCGTGCCCGTTGTGGGAACCAATATCGGCGGTATCGGCGAGGTCGTTCAGCATGGCGAAACAGGTTACCTGGCAGAATTGGGTGACGTACAGAGAATGGCCAAGTACTGCGTCGACCTGTTAAGCTCAAGCAAAAAACATGCGGCATTCAAAACCGCAGCACGAGTACGTGCAGTTGAAAACTTCGGTGTCAACCGCATCGTTCCTGCCTACGAGCAATTGTATGCGTCAGTGCTAGGTAAGAATTAGCAGATCTGATGCCTATTCAAAAACGTAACGTGTAAGGCGCTTCGCAAGACCAGCAAAATCCGTTGCATCAGCATCGGTGGCCTCGTCTTGATAGTGCATCAGGTACATACGCTTACGAACGGACTCCGGTAACGTTGACAGCTCGTTTACGGATGCGTGGACAGCATTGCGGGTAAGACTAGCGTCGTGGAAGTACACTTCCGCTCTGTCGCTGTAGAGATTGATAAGGTCTGGATCAAACTTCGTATCTCCAGAGATAAACACTCGATTGTCCACCAACATACCATAGGTGATGAACGCATCCATGGTCGATTCTGCTTCGCCTGGTATGTGATTGGTATGAAAGAGCTCGATGTCTATACCCTTGTAAGAAGTCTTGTAGACAGTTCGATCACCGAACTGTGCTCGGGCACCAATTGCGTGCACGTCGTAAAGGTCGTCAAACTGTAGTCTTCGTCCGTCGCTATGCATTTCATTGTACTCAAGCCCACCTCGTAGACTCTGCTCCCACAAGACCGTCCTATACTCATCGGTGATAAGCATGGTCAGTCGTGGCCTACCCGAAGGAACTGCCACATAGCGATTCCGCAGTGTAAGGTATTCCAAACCACCAATGTGATCTGCGTGGGAATGTGTAGGAAGCACTGCTGTAATGTCTTCGGCCGTACGGCCAAGGTCATAGAGTGCTTGCGGACCCGTCATGCCGAAGTCGACAAGGAGGTGAGTATCACCCTTGATAAGCAGAAAATTGGTTTGGTGAAGGGTACGCGTAAACGCGGTGCCTGTACCGAGAAACACCAACTCCAGCTGACCATCATTGGTTAGCTGTAACGAGTTTTCGAGTGGGATAATCTTCATCGCAGTATTGGGTGATTGGTGCCTTAGTTCGAAACGTCCGAACTGACAGCTTCACGTGAAAGTTTCTCAATAAGATTACGGTTAAACACAGACTGTAAAGCTGTGCTAATTCCAGGATGCTTGGTCACCAACCGTTTAAGGTCGACGAATCTCCACATAAGATACCGGGTGTCCGTGATGGTCTTTACCGTTGCCGTGGCGGGATTGCCTGAGACAAAGGCCATCTCTCCAACAAAGTCACCCGTCCGACAGTATGCGACGATATGACCATCTACTTCTACCGACGTTGCACCGTCGGTGATAATGACGATTCTGCTTACGGATTCACCCTGTACCGTCAACGTCTGCCCCTCAGTCGTAGATACCCACGTACCTGTACGAATAAGCCGGTGGAAGTCCACAACGCTTAGAGAGTTGAACATTCGCTGATGTAGTGCTTCCTCTTCGGCAGTGAGTCGGGCGTGACGTTTCTCGTAAATCAGGATGCCGATCTGTACGATGTTGATTAAGGCAAAGCCCGCCTCCCATGCAGCCATTGACGGTTGATGGATATCAAAGTCATAGACGACGGCAGCAATTCCAGAACAGGCAGCAAAGATTCGAAGCGGCATAATGGCCCGTACAAGCGATGCCGCAATCAGCAGTACGTATGAAAGATGAACCAGTAATTCTGAATCCACTAAGCAGTGCCCCCGTTAATGGCTTTGACTAGGAAATCACGCTAACACAAACATCGTTCTAATACTTAACGATAGCAAACGGTTTCGGTAACTTGCGTCTTATGGAACACTCAATCAACTACGCAAAAACACAGAGTGCACGCTTCGAAGCGGAGCTATCTACCTTGTTATCAATACCTTCGGTCAGCACGGACGAGGCAAATACGGCCGACGTACAGCACTGCGCCGATTGGTTGCGCGAACACCTTCTGTCGATCGGAATGGAGTCCGTACAGGTGATTCCAACTCCCGGACATCCGTTGGTTTATGCAGAACACCGGTCGCCTAATCCCGATGCTCCGACGATTTTGTTCTACGGTCACTACGATGTGCAACCAGTAGATCCGATAGACCTATGGACCACGCCACCATTCAGTTCCACGGTTCGCGATGGGAAGGTCTATGCACGTGGTGCTACGGATGACAAAGGACAGGTGTTCGTACACATCAAAGCCATCGAGTCGATGCTCCGACATAGCCCCCTTCCGATAAACATTAAACTGTTGATCGAAGGTGAAGAAGAGATCGGGAGTCCGAACCTTGGTCCCTTTGTCGAACAGCGAGCCCAGCAACTTCAATGCCATGCTGTAGTCGTGAGTGATACGGCAATGTTTGCTCCTGGTCAGCCAAGTCTGGTGGTAGGATTGCGTGGACTTGCCTACGTGCAGATTGACGTTGTTGGACCGAACCGTGACTTACATAGTGGTGCATACGGCGGTCCCGTGGTAAACCCCTTGAATGCACTGTGTGACATCATTGCTTCGATGAAGGATCGCGGCACGGGCAAGATTGTGATCGAAGGGTTTTACGATTCAGTGCGTGAGACAACAACACAAGAAAAGGCAGAGTTTGATGCATTGGGCTACCAGGATTCGCGATTGCTCGCTGATGTGCAGACCAATGCCTTAGGTGGTGAAAACGATCGATCAACGTTGGAAAAGCTGTGGTCGCGTCCAACACTGGACGTTAACGGCATCGGTGGCGGCTATCAAGCACCCGGTGCAAAGACGGTGTTGCCTTCAAAGGCCATGGCAAAGGTTAGCATGCGTCTTGTACCCGACCAGAAGTCTGCCGACGTTGTTGAACTCCTCAAGCGCCACGTCGCACGTGTTACACCTCCAGGTGTAACGGTAACAGTGACTGACCTGCATGGGGCCAATCCCGTTCTTGTTTCTCGTGAGGGTAAGGCCATGAATGCTGCAGCGCAAGCATTGCAAGAAACCTTCGAGGTACCGTGTGTCTATCAGCGAGAAGGGGGCTCAATTCCAGTCGTCGAAATGTTTAGTCGAATCCTTGGTGTACCAACGGTGTTGATGGGGTTTGGCCTAAGCACCGAGAACCTACATAGCCCGAATGAACATTTTGATTTGGGCAATTTTCACAAGGGTATCGAGGCAGCAATCAGGTTCTACCACCACGTTGCTGAGTAAACCGTGAAACAATCACGTGCGGAAGCACTATTGGTTCTGGGCACCGTACTGTGGTCGGGTACGTTTGTTCTTGTGAAGACATCACTCACTTCGGTGAGCCCTTCGGGATTCGTATTGCTGCGTTTTACTCTGGCAACCGTGATCGGGTTGTTGGTGTGGGGACGTACCCTGCGTCTGCTAGACCGACGTCTACTTGCACATAGTGTGTTGCTCGGTGGTTTATACGGTATGGGCTTCGTTCTGCAGAGCATCGGGCTCGTAGGATCAACGGCTACAACGTCGGCCTTTATTACAGGAACGACCGTGGTCTTCGTACCCTTTATCTACCGCGTCGTTGAGAAGCGACCTGTGAGCTTGCAGAACTGGATATCAACGCTGGCCGTGCTTGGTGGACTCTTCCTGTTCATGTCACCTGAGGTCGTAGGTATTAGTTGGGCAGACTTGCTCACCCTTGGCAGTGCCATTGTATGGGCATGTTACATTGTTGCCATCGATGTACTAACAACCTCGTATGGCGAGGATCAAGGGAAGCGCAATCTGCTCGTAGTCATGCAGTTTATCGTCACTGCCATTGTCGCTAGTCTCGGTGTACTCGTCATCGATGGCGCTTCGCTACCAATCCAGTGGAATCAGGATCTCGTCCTAGCTGTGGCCTACTGTGCAATTGCAGCAACCGTGATAACTGCATGGATTCAAACAAACATTCAACGGTTCACGCATCCCGTACGGGCAGGAGTGATCTATGCCTTGGAGCCACTCTTTGCAAGTATGATTGCCATTGCCCTGTACGGTGAGCGATGGACGTGGAGGCAAGGGGCTGGGGCATGCGTACTGTTGGCTGCAGCAACTCTGCCTGACCTCATTGCAGAATGGAGTAGGAGACGGTGAGCAAGGAGACACTACGTACTCAAGCCCTCGAGGCGAGAAAGGCACTCAGTGATAGTGACCGCCATGAATTGAACCTGCGGGTCTTTGAGAGGGGACATAAGTTTCCGGCATTCCAGTTGGCAAGGCGTGTACATGTCTATCGGTCGACGCCTGACGAAGTCGACACCATGCCATTCATCGACTATGCCTGGGGGATTGGAAAGGAAGTTGTTGTGCCAGTCGTTGGGCCCGACAGGACGCTAATTCACGTTCTTGTCGATCAGCGTACCACATGGGAGGCAGGTCCGTTTGGCATCCTGCAACCAACAGACTGCACCAATACCGTCGATGCAGAAGGTCTGACGGTGAGTGACTGCATCATCGTACCCATCGTGGCATTCGATAGGTCGTGTATGCGCATTGGATACGGTGGTGGATACTACGACAGGTTTCTGGCACAATCAAAAGCACCCAGAATCGGTATGGCTTACGAATGCCAACGCGTGTTACGAATTCCTGCAGAACCTCACGACATTGCCTTGCAAGCAATTGCCACCGAAGAACGATGGTACGCACCATAGCCATCTGGCTACTTATTGCTGCGTGTTGGTCAGCCCCCTGTCTCCATGCAACGTGTACCGACGAGTTGCTACTTGCCGCCAAGGGCACATTGGTGAAGTACGATATTGATACGACAGGACATTGGTGGGCCATTACACAGCCATTCGAGCGATATCAACAGTTGGTGGTTGATGGAGAGGACTATGGAACGTGGGACAGTGTGGAAGTGCCAGTGTTTGCCTATGATGGTTCGCGATGGGCTGCACGTGTTGTACGATCGGGCGAATATGCCATCGTAACGGAGACCGATACGCTACGCAGGACAAAGCCCGTTTCTGGTGTTCGTTTCGCTGCACAGGGTACACAGCTGTGGTGGATCGAACATGAGGGGAATGTATCGACCATCACGGATGGAGACAGAACGTATACGACCACATACCCGATTGAATCCATACACCTGGATCCAATGGGAGTTGCTGTTGCCTGGGTAGAACGTCGGCCCGAACTTTCAGTCCTCATGAGAAACGGTGCTGAGATTGCACGCGCACAACAACTCACGCTGTATGGAGTGTGGAACGATTTGCAATGTCTGTACTCGACGTCGACTGCAAACCAGACAACCCTCTTTGTCGGTGAGACCGAACTGGCGTCCGACATCAAGCGAATGTTCAAGGTTACCGTCAACCCAATGGCTACCGTTGTGGCTTGGCAGAGTGCTGATGCAATCGGCCAGGTTCGAACATACTTGTACACGGATACGTATGCGCAGCCATGGGAGGGACCCGTTGTGGACTCACCGGATCAGCAGTTAGCGTTGAGTCCGTTTGACGCATTGGTTGCTTACCGCACTATCAGACATGGTGCGAAACTCGTTGGGTACAATTCTGCGATGTACCCCGGTGGACAGCAGACGAGTCCGCCCGTGTTCTCCCATGACGGGGCCGTTATGGTTTACTGCAGCAAGGACAACGGGGACTATGTGGTAGTGAACGGAAAACGACTTGTTGTCAAGGCAGGAGTCCCAACGACCGATCTCGTAGCCGTAAACCCTAGCGGAACATCAGTGGCTTGGTGTAGCGGCACAACCCTTGTCACCGTTGATCTTGAATTCTCACGCATGCAAATGGGAATGATGTGTGATACCATGGGCAGGGCGATTTACGACTGGCGCACAGGAACATTCAAGGCATTGGGTGTGATGAGTGGTCGGCTTTACCTGCTAACGTGTACGGAATAGACCAGTCCACACCATCTCAGGCCTGAGTCCAGTGTTAGTTTTGCAACCCTATGTCAGCACCCGTCCAAAACCTTGTTGTCAGCAACGATTCCGGAATAGCAGGCATCCCAGTGTCATGCTCAGAGACGGACGTTACCCTCCCAAACGGACAGCTCAAACTCCAACCGACATCAAGAGTTGGCGTGTATGAAGCAGAGATCAATGGCGAGCGCATACCTGTGTATGTCGAGGCGGACGGTGTAGATGTTGCACGAGTTTCCATGCGTGGCTACACGTTTACGTGTCGGGTACTACGTGAGGACCATCACCAACTGCTGGCGATTATTCAATCGTCTAGTGCGCTTCAGGCAAGGCCCTATAAGATTGCCACGCCAATGCCTGGCATGCTTAAAGCCGTATTCGTTGAGAATGGTGCCGAAGTCAAGAAGGGGCAAGCCCTCTTTACGCTTGAAGCGATGAAGATGGAGAACAGCATTGCTTCGCCCATCAACGGCATTGTGCATGACGTGACTGCAGTTGAAGGTCAAGCTCTCGAAAAAGGCTTCCGACTCTGCACAATTGAACCATTACGGTAATCGCATACCGCAATAGGTATAGACTACACCAGTAACAGTGTTTGCCAGGCCTCGTCAATCATGCCATTGCGAATGAAGGCCTGAGCAATTCTATGTCGCATCAATTCCGTCCGAAGTGCCGGTCGCTGCATCATGGCAAACAGCGCACCCATGGGATTCCCTGCAGCTAACTCAATCTCAATTGAGTCGGCCTTAAACTCTTCGGGGAACTGAGGAAAGCTACCATCTAGCATCGGCAGGATTGGCACATAGGCCAGTTGAGCTAGGTCGTTACCAGTAAGGACTGGACTGTGAAGGATGTGTTCGGGCAAACCATCGAAGCCAATCGGTTGGTGACTTGGTTGCACGGCTTTGAATAAGGAATTGGCTCTTGAGTACCAGGATTGGCCCATACGTCCAACAAGATCCATCCTTGCGGGATCGATATTCCCTGCTTCGTCCAGTACACTGTCCGCAACATGAAAAGCCACCACCTCAAGCATCATCAGATTGCCGTTGCCGCCAATGTCTCTTCGAAGTTCAATGTTCTGAATCAGCTTGCATTCCAAAGCATACGGACTTTCGGCAACGAAGGGCACGGAGACGATCGAAGATTTTGCTTCGGTAAAGCCGGCCTTATGATATTCATTAACCGAGGCAGGGTAGGGGGCTGATGTAATATTCACCCGATGGACCATGGAGTAGGTTACGGCGCTAATGGTGCACTCCTGCGTAGCCAGGATGTTTAGTAACGTGTCCTTTGCCAGACCCGACTTTGCACCAATGGCTGGACCAATGGCAACAATCGGTGGGCGGCTCGAATAGGCGTTGAAGAACGAGAATGGTGCTAGGTTGACCTGGCCTTCTGAGTCAGCCGACGTGACAAAGGCAATGGGCCTTGGTGCCACGCCACCCAAGAGTAGTTGATGACGTTCGCGGTGTCCGAGGTCTGCAGGAAAGATCGTTTTCATCTTGCAAAGTTCGAAAGTCAGTGGCAGATACCAATTGTGGCATAGGTCACGATGTATATTTGCCCCGATATATCACAGAACTCAGGGACATCCATGCTACTCGAACGTCGCACGTTTAAGTCTGTACCGATTACATCGTTTCTTCTCACGGCAATTGTATCGCTTTCCTTGATGGTAGTGGGTTGTGGAAGGAAGGAAAATGCAGAGAATGTTAGCTCGGCTGCCACACCATGGCACAAGGTCGACACGCCACCGGGTGCTGATCCATCCGTGCCCGACTCCTTGGGAGGCAACGGCTTTGAGGCCATTGCTCAGCAATTGGGCTTCCAAACGTATACGATGACGGACGAAGACAAGCGGCTGCTTGACTTCGAAGTGCATAAGGGAGGTCAGATTTCTACAACCATCTCGCGATTCCCTCTGTCGTTCCGTCCCTTCTTCTTTGGTCCAAACGCCAACTTTACCGAAAACAGCCACATTACATCACTTTGCTACGAGTCACTGATCGGCGTTCACCCAACGACGCTCGACTTCGTGCCAAGTCTGGCGTCGCATTGGAAGATTTCTGAAGACAAGATGACGTTTACCTTCAGAATCGATCCCAATGCTCGCTTTGCCGATGGCAAGCGCGTTACGGCAGAGGACGTAGTCGAAACCTTCCGACTAATCATGGACGAGAGTTTGCAAAGCCCATCAATGCAGATTTCGTTCGGTCGGTACGACGCTCCAGTAGCACTCAGCAAGTACCTGGTCAAGGTTACCTGTAAGGAAAAGAATTGGCGCAATTTCCTCACCTTTGGTGCTGGCTTTCCAGTCCTTCAGGCAGACGAGTTGAAGGGAATTACCGGTAGGGAATTCGTGGACAAGTACCAGTTCAATTCGCCAATTGGCAGCGGTCCGTACATCATTCTTTCAGAAGATGTCAAGAAGCAGGAGTCGTACAAGTTCACTCGCCGCACCGATTATTGGGCAATCGACAAGCCCATGAATGCCAAGGGCAATAACTTCGACAAGTTGGTCTTCAACGTGGTCAAGGACAACCCAACCATTGAGTACGAAAAGTACAAGCTCGGCGAGTCTGATTACCTCTGGTTCACATCCCGTACAACAGAGAAGTGGGTTGCCGACACGACCTATGATGCGTTAAAGAACAACTGGGTCAAGAAGTATCGGATCTTTACCAAGGGACCAGCTGGAACGTATGGCTACTTCTTCAACTTGCGCAAGGAGCCATTCAACGACATCCGTGTTCGTAAGGCCTTTGCTATGCTGTTGGATCGCACCAGTATTATCGACAAGATCCTGCTCGGTGAATACGAACCGTTGTATTCCTTCTACGGTAACAGCGTCTATGAAAACCCCAACTGTCCAAAGGTCAACTTCGATCCTAAGCAGGCAGCTGCTCTGTTAGCGGAAGCAGGCTGGAAGACGCGGAATGCTGACGGTTTCCTGACCAAGAACGGAAAGCCATTTGTGGTCGAGCTAGGCATTATTAAGCCACTCGAGGCCTACGTAACACCATACAAGGAAACGCTAAAGGAAGCTGGTATCGACCTGCGCATCAAGTTTGTTGACGGCAATACGCTGTCACAGAACATGATGGAGCGCAACTTCTCACTGGCCATCGGCAATTATGGTGGTCTTACGTTCCCGAATCCAGAAACATCACTATCGTCGGAACTGGCAGATAAGAACGACAACAACAACGTGTGGGGCTACAAGAACGCACGTGTTGATGAAATCATCAAGCAGTATGCTGTCGAGTTCGATCAAGCAAAGCGTGTCCAGATGATCCGTGAACTTGATGGAATTGTAAACAACGACTACATCATCGCCTACTGGTGGAAGCCCAAGGGCATTCGTCTAGCCGTATGGGATAAGTTCGGTATGCCTCCAGGACGATTGAGCACGAACACACAAGTTGGTGACCATGACCTAGCTATTATGACGGGCTGGTGGATCGATCCTGCGAAGGAGAAGGCGCTGATGGATGCCAAGAATAACAAGAAGGCCCTACCAGGTGACCACAACGTTATCGTTGATACCTACTGGCGGGATTACGGTAAGTAAGCGAAGTACTAACTAGATAGGTATCCATGGTCACGTACATCATTCGTCGACTGTTGCTAGCAATACCAACCTTCTTTGGTTGTACGCTCGTCGTCTTTACCATCGTACAGCTTGCTCCAGGCGGACCTTTCGAACAGCAAGTTCGGCAGCTTAAGATGTCCGCCGGCGAGCGCGGCACCGTTGGCGGTGTTGCCTCGTCTGGCGAGCAGACAATACCACCGCGAGCACTTGAAGAGCTTAAACGGTACTATCAATACGACAAGCCGACCTGGGAGCGATACCTATGCTGGCTTGGTGCATGGCCAAGAGAAGTAGACCATTACACTGTACAAATCGGCGAAGAACGACTAGTCGGTAGCGGAGCAAAGATTACCGTTCGTAAGACTCAGAACGGTCTGGAAGTCTTTGAAGGTACTTCCGACAAGATTGCTGATGGGTGGTTTTGCGCGTCAACAAAACTCAGCGACGGGACTACTAACACCTATGTATTCCGGAAGGAGATATCCGGCATACTACAGGGCAACTTTGGCAAGTCGAAAGACTATGGCGAACCCGTTATGGATTTGGTGAAGCAACGCCTTCCCATATCCATTCAGTTCGGCCTCGTTGGCTTTATCATCAGCTACGTTGTGGCGTTCAATCTTGGCGTCCAGAAGGCCTTACGTCATAAGTCGTTCTTTGACGTTTCCTCCTCGTTCTTTGTCGTAGCCATAAACTCACTCCCTGGTTGGGCACTCGGTGCGCTCCTACTCATGTTCTTTGCCACACAGGCGTACTGGCCTCTACTACCGTTGGGCAACATTCAAAGTGGCGACTACGATATGCTAGAGATCGGTTCGAAAATCGTTGATCGTGCTAGCCATTTCATCCTCCCAACCATTGCCTATAGTGTTGCTGGCATTGCATCGCTGACCATGCTCATGAAGAACTCTCTCCTCGAGAATCTTGGCATGGATTATGTGCGAACCGCTTTTGCAAAGGGGCTGAAGGAGCAGCGGGTAGTTTGGTACCACGCTCTTAGAAACTCGATCATTCCGCTTGCATCAAGAGCCGGATTCATCATTGCCGTGTTCCTTGGTGCTTCATACCTGATCGAGTTTGTGTTTAACATTGATGGACTTGGTCGGCTTTCCTATATGTCGATCCTCTCGCGTGATTACACGGTCGTGTTTGCCTTTACGGTGATCAATGTGGCTACGCTCCTCATTGGCAACCTACTGTCGGACATTATCCTTGCTATTGTTGATCCACGAATTCGCTTCAGGTAACGATGTTCGGAAAACGAAAAAACAAGACCAAGGACGCTGCGCCTCAAACGCTCTTCCAGCGCCGATGGAAGAAGTTCAAATCGTTAAAACGTGGGTACATCTCACTCATCGTCATTACGACTGCTTATGCACTAAGCTGGTTGTTACCACTACTGGTAAACGGTACCGCTCTCGTCGTGCATTACAATGGCGAGACCTACTTCCCTGCATTTAGGGAGTTGGTGGGAATGTCGTACTTCCATTCAAAGGAAGACTTCGGACAGAAGGGGACTCCTGGCGAAGTCAATTACCGTCAGTTGCAGCGTGAGTTCGAGCAACAGGGTGGTGGAAACTGGGTGATCATGCCGCTGTACCCCTATGGGCCAATCGAAGACATTAACATTGATGGCAACAAGCAATTCCTCGGTCCACTTGAAGCAGACCTAGCAGGCGGTATTCGTGCCTTCGGAACGGATGACCGCGGTCGAGATGTCTTTGCCCGCATGGCCTACGGCTTTAATGTAAGCTTGAGCTTTGCCCTGTGCCTTGCCTTTCTCGAGTACCTCATTGGTCTACCCATTGGGATGATGAGCGGATACTTTGGAGGGTGGTTCGATACTATACTTCAGCGGTTTATCGAGATATGGAGCACGCTACCCATGCTATTCATCATCATCATTGTGGTGAGCTTGATGCAGCCCAGCTTTATACTCCTGGTGCTGCTCTTGTCCATTACGACGTGGATAGGAATATGCTGGCTTATGCGTGCGGAGTATCTACGCGAGAAGAGCAAGGATTACGTGGCTGCAGCAATTAGCATTGGAGTACCCACACGGAAGATTCTCTTCAAACACATTCTCCCCAATAGCTTGGTGCCCATCATCACCTACTTCCCATTCGCAGTGGTTGCTGGAATTGGAGCATTGGTGAGTCTGGACTTCCTGGGCTTCGGTCTTGCACCTCCAACACCATCGTGGGGCGAGATGGTTCACCTTGGTCTGGAGAACATTACAACTGACAAATGGTGGCTTGTTGTTGCACCCCTTACGGCAATGTTTACGACCCTCTTGCTTACCGTGTTCGTAGGTGAGAGTGTGCGTGAAGCTTTTGACCCTAAGGTCTTCTCGCGATTACGATAGCCCCCTGACAACACCATGGAACAACAAGAAATTCTTTTAGATGTAAAGGGACTGCGCACGTACTTCGATATCGAGGGAACGTGGGCAAAGGCCGTTGACGATGTGAGCTTCTCGATATACAAAGGCGAGGTGCTGGGCATCGTTGGGGAGTCGGGGAGTGGTAAATCGGTCACTGCCTTATCGCTTATGCGACTGATTCCCGATCCACCTGGTAGGATCATGGGTGGAGAGATCTTGTTCAAAGGACAGGACATCACCAAGCTTACGTATGAAGACATGTACACCATACGTGGCCGCGAGATAGCCATGATCTTTCAGGAGCCAATGACGAGTCTGAATCCAGTGTTTCGCATTGGAATGCAGATTGCAGAGGTTATCCAGACGCACAACAAGGTCTCTGAGAAAGAGGCCATGAATCAGGCAATCGAGATGCTCCGACTTGTTGGAATTCCAGACCCCGACAAGCGCATTCACGACTACCCACATCAGTTCTCCGGTGGCATGCGTCAGCGTGTGATGATTGCCATTGCCTTGGCCTGCAACCCATCGCTGTTGATTGCTGATGAACCAACCACAGCATTGGACGTAACCATTCAGGCGCAGATCCTGGAGTTGATGCTTGAGCTCAAGGTAAAGCGCAAGGATGCTGCCATCGTGCTCATTACGCACGACCTTGCAGTAGTTGCCGAAATGTGTCAGCGTGTGATCGTGATGTACGGTGGCAAGATTCAAGAAGTGGCACCTGTCGACGAGCTGTTCAGAAACCCGCTACATCCATACACCAAGGGATTGCTCGCTTCGATACCACGTCCGGATAAGGAGCAAACAACACGTGAGCGTCTGCAAGCAATTCCGGGTAATGTGCCGAGCATCATGAACCTCCCAAAGGGATGCAAGTTCTGCACCCGTTGTTCGGTGAAAATCGACATCTGTGATACCGTTGAACCAGAGCTCGTTGAAATCGTTCCAGGGCACTTTGTGCGTTGTCATTTAGTTAAGGGACAGGGGGCCGAAGCATGAGTGTCCACACTGACGTAGAACAGGCAACGACACTGCTTGATGTCAAGGATCTTCACGTACACTTCCCAGTGTATGGCGGCATCATGCAACGAAAGGTAGCCGAAGTAAAGGCCGTTGATGGAGTCTCGTTCTCCATTCGCCGTGGTGAGACTCTTGGTCTTGTAGGTGAGAGTGGGTGCGGAAAGACCACCGTCGGAAGGGCCATCGTTCACGTGCTAAGGCACGTGTCACCCGACGTCCACCTTTCAGGTTCGATCAACTACGTCGACGCAGCAGGTAATACAACAGACCTGTTGAAGCTAAGCAAACAAGAGATGCTCAAGCACCGCAGCTCTGTGCAGATGATCTTTCAGGACCCGTACTCGTCGTTGAATCAACGCATGTCGGTCAGGCAGATCGTTGGCGAACCACTGGAGATTCACGCAAAGGGCATGTCGTCCAAGGACATTGACGAAGCAGTTAAAGGTCTTCTCCAGAAGGTGGGTCTGCAACCAGAGTACTCTGCGCGTTTCCCTCACGAGTTTAGTGGTGGACAGCGTCAACGCATCGGCATTGCACGTGCCTTGGCTACGAAACCAGATCTAATTGTTTGCGACGAACCAGTGTCGGCTCTTGACGTATCGGTCCAGGCGCAGGTGATCAACCTGATGGACGACCTACGCAATGAGTTCGGTTTGTCGTACCTCTTTATCGCACATGACTTGAGTGTGGTCTATCACATCTCGCAACGTATTGCCGTGATGTATCTCGGGAACATCGTTGAGATTGGCACATCGGACCAGGTGTACTTCAATCCTACACACCCATACACAAAGTCGCTGATTTCCGCAGTGCCAGAGCCTGATCCTACACGCAAGGACAAACAGCGCATTGTGTTGCAGGGCGATATTCCAACACCACGAAACAAGCCCTCTGGCTGTGGCTTCCGTACGCGATGTCCGATAGCTAGGCCTGAATGTGCGACCTTCACACCTGTGCTTGAGCCAAAGGCCAGTGGTGCCGTGGTTGCATGTCCGTTCGTTGACTAGGCTTAACGCCTAAATTCTACCATAATGCTCCGCACAAACTCCTAACACTAGGAGTCTACTAATCCATCGTGTGATGTAGTCACATTGTCGGGTTGCTTACACCCTTACTTGGGGAAGGCAATCCAGTCAACTCGGCTGCCGCCCTTTACCGGACGAACGGTGTACCCCTGCTTGGCTATCTCGGCAAGGATCCCTTGGGAGCCACCAAGATGGGCTGCACCGACGGCAATGAACGCCCCGCCAGACTCTAACGCCGAATGCAGACGGTTGATCATCCGCACGTTTCGTTCATCGTTGATCTTGAGCATGTAGCTTTCGACGCCGCTGAGACTGTCGACCAATCCAACGATATGTCCAACATCTTCCGTTGCATAGGCATGGATGAGTTCCGACATCATGGCATCGGACGAAGCATCATTCTCCAGTGCCTCAAGCAGAACATGTGGCGGCATGCTGTCCAGGACTGCAAGCTGTTCATCAATGCGTTCAATGCCATAGCAAGCGATACGATGGTTCTTGGCACGTTTCCACAGGAACTCATCAACGGACATCGGCGCCGTTGTCGGTAACGAATCCAGCATGAGCAAGCCAAGCAATGCACCTGGCTTGAGGTTCTCAGCAATGGGAGCCATGGCACCAAGACGTTCCTTTAGGGCCTTGCGAAGTCTTAGCAATTCGTCAGGCTTGAAATATGAAGCCAGTGTTTTCCCCTCCGGTAACATCATCTTTGATGCCATTGTCGTAAGGTCGCCCATACCTCTTGCAGAGTCCAAGTGCAACTCCGCATAGAACGCTTTCGACTTGTCGAGCAGTTTCAGGACCGTGTCGCGCTGCTGAAACACCGTGATATCAGCAACGTGGATCGTGCCGAACACATAGCTCACAGCACCGGACGCTGACGTAACCTCCCATAGGAGTGAATTGTCTGTCCACCGCTGTTCCGAGTTTCCCTTGCTTGCCTGCGTAGAACTTCCACAGGCAATGAGACACTGTACAAGAATGAGCGACGTTAATACGAACTTTGTCTTTCTGTCGAAACGAATCATCATACCATGACTAAGCTGTTAAACATTGTTGCTTTGGTTATTGTCTGCAGTCCCGTCCTTCAAGCACAGGACAAACTTGACACCGTGCATATCGAGCAGACCGTACGGGAAGCCGTAAAATACATGGATCGCAACCTTCCAACCGAGGCAATCCGAAAATGGGACGAGGCAATCCAATTGCGGCCGGGCTTTACCCAGTACAAATATGAACGAGCCATTTGCTTCATGATGCTCAAAGATTATTCACAAGCCATCGAAGCACTCAAACCCATCTATCGAGATCCAAACCTCTTTGATCGCGGTTATCAGTTACTTGGGAATTGTTACGACTTTACCGACGATACAGCAAAGGCACGGACCTACTACCGTGAAGGACTAGTCGCATGGCCGCAGTCGGGAAGACTACACTACGAAATGGGCAATGCTGCATTCCTTGACAAGGATGCGAAGGGGGCTTTGGACTGGTGGGTTAAAGGCACTAGGGTAGAGCCAGCCTTTGCTACCAATTATTACCAGATCTGCACTTCGTTTGCCAACACCCCATTTCGGTTCTGGGCGCTGTTCTATGGAGAGCTTTTCTTGAACATCGAACGTGCCACACATCGTACGTCGGAAGTAAGTGCACTCCTATTTGCTACGTGGAATGCCAGTTTGAAGCCGGGCACCGATGATCCGATCGTCATGGCATCAGAAGAGATGCTCAACGCCCCGTCGAAGCTTGGTAGTAACGTCATGAACTTTGCCACCGCCTACGAATACACCTTGGCTACCAGTCTGGTGGCTGCGCAGGTAAAAGGCCCCCTTCCAAAACTTACCATTGAACAGCTTGTAGATGTTCGGCTTACAGCCGTGCGGGCATGGAAGGAAGCTGGCTACGTGTCCAAATACCCCAACGATCTGTTGTCGTATCAGGTAACTATGCTTGATGCGGGGTGGCTGACGGAGTATCTCTGGTGGTTGTATTCGTATGGCGACACGAAGGAGATGAACACATACTATCGCGAGAATGAGCAGCGCTATGATACCTTCCTGGGATGGTTTGGTGAACACCCGTTAGACATCACCCATCCGGTTTGCCTCGGATACCTTTGTCCTTAACCCTTTGTACCGTATTTTTGTCAACTATGGCAACATTCTTGATCCTTATCTCTGTTTTCGCCTCGATCCTTTTGATCCTCGTGGTGCTAATCCAACCAGGAAAGTCAGAAATGATTTCCGGTATGGGTGGCCTAGGCGGACAGATTAACAACATGCTTGGTGTGCGAACGGGACGCAACCTGCTTCAGAACATCACCATTGGTCTGCTTGTAGCACTAGCAGTGCTTGCAATTGTGGTCAACCGCGTTTTCCTTTCTACCGATGTAGAACAAAAGGGACCAGTGACCGTTGGTCGGGAACTACCAACACAAAGCGCACCAACGCCTGCAGCGCCAGCGCCGCAACCTGCTCAACCAGCGCAACAACCAGCTCAGCAAGGCCAGTAATCACTCATGGCACACCTCATCGGAAAACCGGTGCAGGTTTCGTTGGCGGTGGAGGCAAATGCCGACGCTAACCGACAGCGTATGCGCCAACTTGAGGGTGTTGCCGAGCGCATTCGTTTAGGTGGTGGCAAGAAGGCCATTGAGCGACATAAGGCCAAAGGAAAGCTCACGGCACGTGAGCGTATTGCACAGTTGATCGACCCTGATTCCGAGTTCCTGGAAATCGGTCTATACGTAGCAGAGGGCATGTATGCCTCCGAAGGTGGAGCACCATCTGCAGGCGTTGTGGTCGGCATTGGACTCGTCTGCAATCGTGAATGCGTAATCGTTGCCAACGATGCCACGGTGAAAGCCGGTGCATGGTTCCCGATGACGGCGAAGAAGAATCTTCGTGCACAAGAAATCGCTATCGAGAATAGACTACCCATCATCTACCTGGTGGATAGTGCTGGTGTGTTCCTGCCGATGCAGGACGAAATTTTCCCAGACAAAGAACACTTTGGCCGACAGTTTCGGAACAACGCTGTACTCAGTGCCATGGGTGTACCGCAGATCGCAGCAATCATGGGTCCATGCGTTGCTGGTGGCGCATACCTGCCCATCATGAGTGACGAAGCCCTGATCGTAAACAAGACAGGTTCGGTATTCCTGGCTGGTCCGGCACTCGTTGAAGCAGCGATTGGAGAAAAGACGCCAATTGAGCCATTAGGTGGTGCAACCATGCATACGAGCATCAGCGGCGTGGTCGACACCAAGGTTGATTCCGACGAAGAAGCCCTGCAGACAATCCGCTCCATGGTTGACAAGTTTGCACCGACAAAGGGCCGACGTAATGTATTCTCTCGCACGGAACCCAAGCCCCCTGCCTTTGACCCTGAAGAGCTCTGGGGGATCATCCCGTCAGACAGGTCAAAGCCATACAGCATGAGGCAGGTACTCGCGCGCTTGTTGGACGAGAGTGCGTTCACAGAGTACAAACCGGACTATGGCGGCACCATCATCTGTGGGTATGGAAGAATCGACGGCTGGGCCGTTGGCATTGTTGCCAACAACCGCGAGGTCGTTCGTTCGGGCTCAGGTGAGATGCAGGTAGGCGGTGTGATCTATAGCGACAGTGCCGATAAAGCAGCACGGTTTATCATGAACTGCAATCAACGTGGCATCCCACTGGTGTTTTTGCAAGATGTAACAGGGTTCATGGTTGGTACACGGGCAGAGCAAGGAGGCATCATCAAGGATGGCGCCAAGCTCGTGAATGCCGTGGCAAACAGCGTCGTACCAAAGTTTACCATCGTCATAGGCAACTCGTATGGGGCTGGGAATTACGCCATGTGTGGCAGGGCCTATGATCCACGATTCATGTTTGCATGGCCGACGGCTCAGATTGCCGTGATGGGTGGCGCACAGGCAGCGAAGACGTTGCTTACCATCAAACTCTCAGCGTTGGAGAAGCAAGGGGAGACCCTTTCGGAAGCAGAGCAGAGTGCAATGCTCAACGAGATTCAGGATCATTACAACAGCACCACAACACCACTCTATGCGGCTTCACGGTTATGGGTGGATGGCATCATCGCACCTACCGACACACGTGCTGTGATTTCTCGAGGTATCGCTGCTGCCGATCACGTGGCCGACATACCGCCGTTTTCGACTGGCGTTATCCAGGTTTGATGCGGACCTGCTGTGACACGAACGCTTACATCGGTCTTTCCGCCTGACAAGGTAAGCTCTCGCTGGCTTGATCGATTGGTGCTCTCAAGAGATGCTTCGCTCTATCGACTCGTCCCTAAGGATATTGTCCGCCCCTCCACCGTTGCCGACATCCAACAACTCTTTGCCTATTGCAGAGAGCATAAGCGTCACCTTACCTTCCGTGCCGGTGGAACTAGCCTGAGTGGACAGGCCGTAGGCGACGACATTCTGGTTGATCTCTCCAAGAACTGGGAACGTCATCTAATCCTAGATAATGGTGCTGCGATTTTTCTCGAGCCAGGGGTGACTGGTGGTCGGGCCAATGCGCTGCTCCACAGACATGGAAGAAAGATCGGGCCAGACCCTGCCTCGATCTCAGCGGCAATGATCGGTGGCATCATTGCAAACAACTCGTCAGGTATGTGCTGTGGCGTTGCCAACAATGCCTATCACACACTTACATCATTGCAGGTTGTCCTGGCTGATGGTACGTACATCGATACGTCAACGGCTGATGCTGATGACGTTCTTCATAGCACCAACCCGGAGATGTATTCAGCGATCGCCCAGCTCCGCGACGCCATTCGTAACAATGCATCGCTCACGGATCGCATCCGAACGAAGTACCTGATCAAGAATACCATGGGGTATTCCATCAACGCATTTCTCGACGAAGACGAACCAGTTCGCATCATTGCTCGACTCATGGTGGGGAGCGAAGGGACACTTGGTTTTGTTGCAGGAGCAACGTTCGCGACTGTGCCAGATGCCAAGAATAAGTGGACGCAGTTGCAGACATTTCCATCCGTCGAACAGGCCTGCGAGGCTGCTTCCGTATGGCGAGACCACGGAGCTGCCGCCATTGAATTGATGGATGATGCATCCCTTCAATCGTTTGCCTCATTGCGTCATACGCCAGACCGTTACCGCATTACTGCCCCTGGTGCCGCTGCATTGCTTGTAGAGTTTCACCATCATGAACCACCAGTGGATGGTGCATGGGTACAGACGCCTGCCGAGCAGGCAGTGCTGTGGAAGCTCCGCAAAGGACTCATGCCATCAATCGGCGCAAGTAGGACATCTGGTGAAACGATGATCAACGAAGACATCGCCGTCCACCCAGACAAGCTTGCCTCCTTGGTCAGTGATGTGAAGGGGGCTTTCCACTCGCATGGATATCAGAAGGCCATTGTATTCGGTCATGCCAAGGACGGGAACATTCATTTTGTTCTTAATCAGGCATTCTCGACCACGGCTGACTTGGACCGCTATGATCGATTCATGCATTCGATTGCCGAGATCGTACTCGACAAGCACGATGGCTCATTAAAAGCTGAACACGGCACTGGTCGGAACATGGCACCCTTTCTTGAGAAGGAATGGGGGAGTGAGCTCACCGAGGTGATGTGGAAGGTCAAGGAAACCTTGGATCCACACGGGATACTAAACCCTGGAGTGCTGCTGAATCGTGATCAGAATATCCATCTGAAAAACATCAAACCAGTTCCGACTGTCGACGCCGAGGTAGATCGTTGTATCGAATGTGGCTTTTGCGAACATGTATGTCCAACTCGCTATGCCACACTCACTCCACGTCAACGCATTGTTCTCCGACGGGAGAAGCTTCTTCCCGAGAACGCAGCCTTGCTTGCCGAGCTCACCGAAGCAGAAGACTATTCAAGTGTTGAGTCCTGTGCTGTTGACGGGATCTGTGGGACGGCTTGTCCCGTAGACATCGATACAGGACTCCTGGTAAAGCGCTTACGCAGCGAACGTCAGCCAAAGCTCCTCGACACAGCAGCCGTCATTGCCGCTGACCATTACCGACCTGTTCAACGTTTAGCAGGCGCAGCCATGTCCTTGATGCTACCTATCCGCCAGCACCACCATCTCGGCGTTGAAGCACCGGTACAGCAAGCATCCATGCAACGAATGGTCTATCTGCAAACCTGTCCATCGCGCTGGTTTGATCGTGAAGGGAGGAACATGGATGTTCTTGCCAAGGCCGCCGGGATTGAACTCGTGCGTCCGCCCAATCCCAATGCCGTCTGCTGTGGACAGCCATTTGAAAGCAAGGGGCTCACTAGAGCACACGAGGTCATGGTTGAAGGGCTGACGGAAGCCCTCGGTACAATGGGTGAGGAACGTACGATCGTGGCCGATACAAACACCTGTGCCGCTGCGTTGGTCGAACACCTTACGAAGCAAGGTTGGAAGGTGTATTCGCCGGTAGAATGGATCGCATCCATGGTCTTACCCCGCTGCGATGTTCAACCACTCCCGTTAACGCTTGCCGTTCACCCTGGCTGTGGCTCGGCAAAATTGCATGAACAAGAACTTATGCTTGCTGTCGCCAAGTCTTTAGTAAACCAAGCATTTATACCATCCACTTCAAGTTGTTGTGGTATGGCTGGAGCCCACGGTATTCAGCATCCGGCAGTCCCACAGACTGCGTTAAATCCAATGAAGGTGGAGCTCAGTGAACATCCTGTTGATGTTGTGCTTACGAGCAACACCCTGTGTGCTTGCGCGATTGAAAAGTATGCCAGGGTGCCTAGTGTAACGATCACCGAGCTTGCAGCTACGGTCATTACGAACGGAAGACTTGACCTTTCCAGCGGACGCTCTTTCGCATAAACAGCATTGGCAGACTCAACTCCGTAAGGACAAGAAAGATGATTGCTGGGATCATGGCCGTGAACAGTCGTGTGCGTCCAAGGTAGTTGGCAGCGATGGCAACCAAGATACTGTCACCAACAACGCGCATGGCAACAAAGCTCCAGAACGGTATCCAAGCAGATTCAACAGCAGAGATAACGATGCCGGCCCAAAGGGCGAGACTGCTTGCCACAAACGCTACTGCCCGCTTGCCGAGAGCTCTTCCACCACGAACCCAGCGATGACGTTGAACAGCGTACTCGCCGAACGAATTGCAAGGGAGCGTCTCGACATGAACACTGGGGTTGATTGCATAGCGAACGTGATAGCCGGCATTGTCGACGGCAAGTTGGAGTGCCAGATCTTCCGTCACGCTAAAGCCGATTGCTCCATAGCCCCCTAACTCATCAAACACACGTTTGCGGATGGCCATGTTGTTACCAAAGCAGCCAAGTGGAATGCCGTTACCTACGCCGCCGCAGGCCATGGCTTGGGTGTATGTCCACTCAACATCCTGGATGCGTTGAAAGAACGAGTCTCCGACGACGGATGTCAGTCCAGTGATCAGTCCCAGCCTTTCATCGGCAAACTGCGCCGTCATCCCATGTATCCAGTCCTTCGAAACCGCACAATCGGCATCGGTGAAGAGTACGATGTCGCCCGAACACCGATCCACGCCGTACTGCAACGCACCAGCCTTTCCTTTAAGCGAACCCGTTACGTCATGTTCGGTGCGCTTGAGGAGTGTTAGCCGAGAGTCGGTTGCAGCAAGGGCCTGCACGCGTTCAGCCGTCTGGTCCGTGCTGCGATCGTCGACCACGATCACTTCAAGGGATTCCCGTGGGTAGGATGTTGCCAGGATGCTCGTTATGCATCGAACGATGTTCTGTGCTTCGTTTCGGGCAGGGACGACTACCGAGACCATTGGGTACAGAGCATTGGACTTCCAACGCCGACGCTCTCGTACAATGCCAATGCTGAAAAAGACTATGCGTGAAGCATAGACAGCAGCAAGAAGGTAGAGTATAACCTGGAGCGACATTGTGCGTAGTGGTGACCTTTTCAAATTTACAGAGTGGGGCACATGGATTTAAGTTTGCTGCTCTTAAAAAGGAATCAATGAAGAAGCGCACCGACCTACTTAACGGTCCGATTGACAGTACACTACGACTTTTTGCATTGCCACTAGCGTTCAGCTTCCTGGTAAACATCGTGTATTCGTTGATCGACAGATTCTATGCATCCCGCCTCGGCGATGCGGCCATTGCAGCGATTGGCACCTGCGACCAGGTGACGTTCTTTCTATTTACGGCAGTAAGTGGACTGGCAACGGGTACGGGAATCATGGTCTCACGCAGATTCGGAGAGGGCAATCATGAAGCAGCGAGCAGGACGGCGACGCAAGCGATTACCGGCATTGCTGTGATGTCTGCTCTGCTCACGGTGGTGATGTATGTGCTCATGCCCTTGATCCCAGAGGTGATGCGCATGTCGCCTGAAGTGAGTCCACTTGCATTGGAATACATGCGAACCTTGTATCTGGGATTCACCTTCAACCTTGTGAGTTTTCAGGTATTGACGATCATTCGTAGCGTGGGGAATTCAGTGTTCCCGATGACGGTGCTGCTCATTACCACGGTTATCAATGCAGCCTTAGCCCCCTTCCTGATCTTTGGCTTGGGACCAATACCGCACATGGGACTATCTGGTGCAGGGCTGGCAACGGCCATTGCCCAAGCGCTCGGCTGTGTGTTGGGGCTTATGATGGTTATGCGTGGTAAGACAAGCATTCACCTGACCTTTGCGAATTACAAGCCAGACTTCGCTCTGTTGAAGCAGGTAGCACGATTGGGTATTCCTAGCTCGATTCAGATGCTCTCCGTTAGCGTTAACCGAGCCGTCATCTTTATCCTGGTTGGCTCATACGGCACATCGGTCGCCGCTGCCTACACGCTCGGACTGAGTCTTGACATGGTGGTGTTCATGAGCGTCTTTGCCTTTGGCGTGGCGGTAGAAGTGGCAACGGGGCAGAATCTCGGTGCACGCAAGTTGGATAGGGTAGAGGCCTATCATCGATCAGCAGTAAAGCAGATGGGTATACTCATGTTGTCACTGGCACTGGTGATCTGGTTTTTCGGTTCATATTTCATTGGCCTTTACACATCAAGTGCCGATACAGCAGCAGAAGGCCTTCGATACCTGCATACCACGGTCTTTGGCTATGTTGCCTTTGCCATCGGCCTGGTCACCATTCGATCCATCAGTGGTGCAGGAGCCCCATACCTCAGTATGATGATTACCGCTGGCTGTCTGCTATTCTTCCAACTTCCGCTTTCCTACCTGCTGTCGCACGTTGTGAACATGGGTCCACAAGGAATCTGGTGGGGCATCATCACCGGCTACATATTCTTTGCCATAGTAGCATTGGTGATTCACAGGAAAGGGAATTGGCGCGCCGCAACGGTGTAGGGGGCTATGGTTAGCGTGGAAAAGAACATTCCTATACAATTGGTTAAACCTTGAAACGGTTTTGGCGGACATGGGTTGGGTTTGACATGAAGGAGGATTCTTTGCCAACAACGGTGATCACCCTGGACACAGATCTTGAGATACTCGAGGCCTACCGCACAGGCAAGCGTGAACAAGCTGTCACGGCAATCGTGCGTCGGTATCAACGGTATGCCTATGCCGTTGCACTACGGTATGTGCGGACGCCTGAGGATGCGTACGACTGTGCTCAGGAAGTCATGGTCAAGGTTGTTACGTCGATAGAGCGGTTTCGTGGCGACAGCACGTTGCAGACATGGATAGCAAGGATTGCCCGGAACACGGCAGTGAGCATGTACCATAAGAACAAACTGTTGAGTTTCTTTGCCATTGGTGAAGGACCCGACGAGCAGGACATCCAGGCCCACCAACTATCGCCCGTAGATCATGCAGAACAGAATGAGTTTGAAACGTTCTTCAGAACCATCCTGGCAGAACTACCGCTTAAGCAGCGTGAGACGTTTATGATGCGCTACTACGATGAGTTGTCGTATGAAGAGATTAGCACCATCGTAGGCAAGAGTGTTGGTGCGTTGAAGGCGAACTACCATTGGGCGGTAAAGAAGATTGCTGAGAGCCTAAAAGGTACGGAGTACTATCAGCAGTGGATGGAGGTATCGAAATGAAACAGCCATCAGATAAAGAGTTGATGCGCGACGAACAGCTTGTCGAAGAGCTGCTTGGTAGATCAAACAAAGAGGCCTACATCAAGCACCTTGAACAAAGTACACGTAATCTAAGCGTCGATGTACACACAGCAATTCAGAAGAGAACTGCGAGGCCTAGAACCTCCAGAGTTGTTTTGTCCGTACTTGGCCTTGCCACAGCCGTTGTTTGCGTGCTATTCTTTGTTCCGTGGCAGGCGAATGAACCTGTCGTTATCGCTGGTGGTTCAAGCATTGAGGTTGGTGTTCAACCCGAAGCACAAACGGAACTTGATATTGTTGACGAGATGATTGACGAGGCCTCGGTTGGACACCTGACGGTAGTAACCGATATGCAATCGTCGATTGTGTCTGATGAAGATGTGGATCAGTTATTGGAGTCGTTGGAATGAATCAAACACTTGTCCGTTTGTGGTGTCTGCTATTTCCTGCAATAATCATGCTCACGGCGCAGGTCACGGCACAGCCACCGCATTCAACGAAGATGCAGAAGAAGATCGAGGATCTCAGGAAAATCAAGCTGCTCGACATCCTTGAGCTTCAGGGTGATCAGGTCGAAAAGTTCTTTTCCGTGTACAATAAGCACCAGAAGAACTTCGAGAGCCTTCGTGAGCAGTTGATGCAGAAGTCAGCCGACCTGCAGGCATCGATGGAGAAGAACGACAAGCCGGAGACCTTTACCGCAAAGGCCGATGAATTGCGGAAACTCATACGTGAAATGGGCAAGTCAATTGACGCTCGCTTTGACGATGTGAAATCTGTCCTGACTCCACTTCAATACGCCAAGTATGTCGTCTTCGAAACTCGATTCAAGGAAGAACTACAACAGAGAATCCTTGATCGCGTAAGGCAGAAACGCAAAGACCGTTGACGAGAATACGTCTAACTCGGTAGTCGAGTTGTGTACAACGTTCACTGCCAAAGTCTCGCAAACATCAACTCACACATTCCTCCCCGTCGTTCAGGGTCAGTTCTACTTGGCATCTCGGATCTTGGAATTTTCGCAACTGACATCCGGGACGTGAGAGAACAGATTAGAGTAGCGTTGCAATGTTGTGATCTGAAGTCAGCACTTCTTGGTACTGACCCTGCGGGCCCTCCGCCGCCTATGTATCGACGTCGTAGTACACGTTCTGCGCACCAAACGTCCGCACCAGAAACTCTGATGTTTCTGGACTTGATGTCACCTTCGACATGGTGCTATAGTGCGCAATACCGTCTGGACGAACAACGGTGAACGTGAGGCGACCATTGCTTGTGGCAGTGTTGCACATTGAACGCAGTTCCACGAGTTGCTCCTCGGTTACCTGCTCAGGATTCACGCGAATGACGTAGCCATGGGTCAGTTTGGAAACTGCCTGATCCAGCGTATACACCTCATCAACGATCAGCTTCACGTTCTGTCCAGACACGTCCGCTTTTCCAACAAAGACCAATACTGCGTCAGGTTTGATCAATGCAGCAAACCGACTGTAAGCATCGTTGAACATTACACATTCACATGATCCAACGTACTGCTCGACCTGTACGAAGGCCATCGTGCGTTCCTGTTTGTCGAGCTTGGTACGAACGTTGGTGACGAGACCACAGATACGCTGACCCGATTTATCATGCTTCTCTGGGTCAGGTCGGGACAACTGAATGGAACTGAACGATTGGACTGCAAGACTATGTGATTGCAAAGGGTGACCTGACACATAGAAATTCAGGTACTCCTTTTCCTTGTGCAATCGCTCCAGCTCTGGCCATGGATCGACGGGAGGAAGGGTAGGTTCTACCAATTGGATTTCCGTTTCATCGCCGAACAACGAATCCATGTTGGAAGGACCAGTACTATGAACCTTTCGAGCATACTCGATAGCTGGTTCTATTGCCGAGAATAGCTGAGCTCGATGTCCGTTGCGCATGGAGTCAAAGGCACCAGCAGCTACCAATGCTTCAAGAACGCGTTTGTTCACGACCTTGCTATCAACTCGTGCAGCAAAGTCGAAGATCGAAGTAAAGGTCGACTCGTTTCGTGCTGCTACAATAGCATCCACAGCACCCAGGCCGACATTTTTGATTGCCCCCATACCAAAGAAGATTGCCGAATCATCGGCAATGAATCCACCGAACGACTTGTTCACGTCTGGTGGAAGCACGGTGATGTTGTATCGACGGGCTTCTTCGATAAGCGACACAATTCGTGCTTGGTCGCCAATTTCAGCAGTCATGTTAGCTGCTAGAAACTCCGACGGGTAGTAGGTCTTTAGCCATGCCGTTTGGTAGGCCAAGTATGCATAGGCAACAGAATGGCTCTTGTTAAAACCATATCCAGCAAAGGCCTGAATCGAGTCGTAGATGGTTGACGCAAGGTCGGCTGGAATGCCGTTCGTTTTTTCAGCCCCTTCGACGAAGATTGCCCGCTGCTTCTTCATCGTCTCGACGTCCTTCTTTGACATCAGGCGTCGCATAAGGTCCGACTGGGCAAGCGTAAAACCAGCTATGCTTTGTACCAATTGCATAACCTGTTCCTGATAGACAATCACGCCGTATGTGCGTGCCAGGATCGGCTCCATGAGTGGGTGCAGGTATTCAATCGGCTTGCGACCATGCTTTCGATCGATAAAGTCGGGAATGTTTGCCATTGGACCAGGTCGGTACAAGGCATTCATTGCCACAAGGTCTTCGAGACTCTCTGGTTGCAGTTTGCGCATGGCATCCTGCATTGGTTCGGATTCAAACTGGAAGACGGCCGTGGTTTGCCCCCTCCCAAACATCTCGAATACCTTCTTGTCGTCCAGCGGTATGGCATCAATATCGATGTCGATGCCATGCCTGCGTTTAATCTGCTCGAACGTGTTGTCTAAAATGCTCAGCGTACGCAATCCCAGGAAGTCCATCTTGAGCAAGCCGGCATTCTCAAGTTCCTTCATGGTATACTGCGTTGCTGGCTCCGTGTTGGGAGTTTGGTAGACGGGTACGTAGTCGGAAATTGGTCCTGGAGCGATGACCACGCCGGCAGCATGCGTGGAGCTGTTTCGCGCACAACCTTCGAGGACGAGACTGTATTTCATCAAATCCTGCAGACGCTCGTCGTCGGAGTTCTTTAACCAGCGCAATTCAGGCGATTCAAAGGCCTTGGAAAGGGGCTCTGGTTTACCTTGAATGACAGGGATTTTGTTCGTGATGGAGTTAACGGTCGTGAGATCGATACCAAGTACCCGACCAACATCCTTGATGACGGCACGCGAAGAAAGCGTTCCAAAGGTGATAATCTGCGCTACGGATTCTGCCCCGTACTTATTCTTCACATAATCAAGAACGAGCTCTCGCTTATCGTCGGAGAAATCCACGTCGATATCGGGCATTGAAACACGTTCTGGATTCAAGAATCGCTCGAATAGCAAATCGTACTTCAGCGGGTCAACGTTGGTGATCTTCAATGCATAGGCAACGATGGATCCGGCAGCTGATCCACGACCTGGTCCTACACGTACGCCCATTTCCCACGCCGCGCGGATGAAGTCTGCCACAATCAAGAAGTATCCAGCAAAACCCATTCGCCTGATAACGTTGAGCTCGAAATGCGTTCGATCAAGAATTTCCGACGTAAGAACCGGATATCGTTCCTCGATGCCACGCATGGTGAGCTCTTCGAGGTGATCTTCAAGTGTGGCTGCCTGGCTGTCCGCAGGGATAGGGAACTGCGGCATCTGGAGCTGTGTGGGAATTTCCAGGTTGATCTTCTCGGCAATCTCTACGGTACTCTCAATGCCTTCGGGGAAGGCTTTGAAGAGTTCCTTCATCTGCTCTTGTGTTTTGAGGTACATCTCCGGTACGCGGTAACGGAGGTCCTTGCGGACGTCGAAGCCCGTATCTCGAGTAAAGGCTGCGTCCTTGGTGATGTGGAGCATGACGTTATGGGGGACGGCGTGCTCTTGCTTGACGTAGTGGGTGTCATTCGTCACAACCAGCTTGATCCCAAGCTCCTTTGCCAGCTTTGGAGCGTACTCCAGGACCGTCTTGTCCTGGGGTAGTCCGTGGTCTTGGAGTTCAACGTAGAAGTCAGCCCCAAAGATGTCACGCAGGAGAATGGCATTCGCTCGTGCAAGGTCAAAGTCGCCAGCAAGCAGGGGGGCATTGATGGGTCCTGCAAGGCAGGCAGATGTGGCAATGATTCCTTCGTGATGTTCACGAAGCAAGTCAAAGTCGATCCGTGGTTTGTAGTAGAACCCCTTGCTGTGACCGATGGATGTAAGCTTGACGAGATTCTTATAGCCAACGTCGTTCTTTGCCAGCAGAACCAAGTGGTAGTAGTTGCGTTGCTTGCCACTAGCGTCCACCCGTTCACGATCGGTATGCTTGCGTACGGCAACGTAGGCTTCCACACCGATGAGTGGCTTAATCCCTTTTTCTTTTGCCTTCCTGTAGAATTCAAAGCAACCGAACATGACGCCGTGGTCGGTAATGGCCAGGGCCTTCTGATCGTCGGCAATGGCTGCTGAGATCAATTTCTCTGGGGCAGCAACTGCATCAAGGAGGGAGTAGTGGGTGTGGTTGTGGAGGTGTACAAACATTGGTTCATCACATGGTCAATAACGACGTCACTCACCAAGCAACTTGGTGAGTTTGCTCTCAATGGTGTGCTTGGCTGCTGAACCCATGAGCGTGAGCTCTAGGACAACGTCGGCCTTGTAATCGTGCAGGGTGACAGTGCCGGAGCCAAGCGGACCCTTTGCATGAAGTGTTGTATTGTCCCATCGGTGCTCGGTTATGAGGCCTTTGAGACTTGTGCGTTTTTCCAACTCATCGGTGATGAAGGTTTTCATCGACGCTGATGTTCGATTGGTTTTAACGGTAAACTCAAGGCGGTTCTTCATGACGATTGAATGGGTATCGGTGAGATTATAAAGCTGAATAGAAGTCGCAAGCCCCATGGCGTCGCGTAAGCCTGTGTAACGAACCAGCAACCAGTATCACTTAAGCACTTCGCGCACTCTTGCGCTTGCTGCATCAAGGAGCCACACGACCAAGGTGATGATGATGACCAGCGTACCAACTTCATTGAACTTGGACAATCCTTGATACTGCGTCAGCAACGTGCCGATACCACCGCCCCCTACAAAGCCAATGATCGTGGCCATGCGGACGTTGATATCCCATCGATAGATGGTAAATGCCAGGAATGGATTTACACATTGTGGTACTACGGCAAACCATAGCACCTGCAGACGTGTAGCGCCGGTGGCTTCAATCGCTTCTACCGGACCGTCAGTGATTGCCTCGATCTGCTCAGAATACTGCTTCGTGAGAGAGGCAATGGTGTGGACCACAAGGGCAAGCATGCCAGCAAACGGACCAATACCTACCCAGACGGAAAAAATGATAGCCCAGATGATTGGTTCGAGCGAGCGGACGATGTTGAGAATTGCACGGAGGACGGAGTAGATGCCTCGTTCAACATTCGACCGGTTCATGACGTTTCGTGACGAAGGAAAGGCCAGCACGAACGAGACTGGTACAGCAACGATCGTGGCCATGAATGCCGTGAAGATGGTGACGATCATGGCCGAGAGTGCTTCGCCGATGATGTCGAAGTTTGGCGTTCCCAGTGCCTTGAAAATTCTTCCAGCCCCTTGCAATCCTTCGCCAGAGAAAAATTCAAGGGGAGAGATGTCGGTAATGATCCATCCGGCCAATATCGAGCTCGTAAGCGCTAACCAACCAACGTGTCGAGTAACGGCCTTGCCAGTGTTGTGAGCAGGAAGGGTGCCAGTGAGGAACAAGTAGGCAACGCTTCCGTTGACGGAAATGTTAAGGACTGCCAAGCAGAGTGCACCAAGACAGAGAACAATCCAGTCTGTCGATCCAAACGGAGCTGCAACAGAATTGGTAATAGCAGGGATAATCACCCTCCACAGGATCGCTGCCAGATAGCCGCCCAGAAGTGTGTCGAACAGGACGGTCACAAACCGATTGGGGATCTTTATCGAGCTCACATCATCTCCGCTTCTGTTCCATAGATCGTACGGAACCACTCTTCGGTTATGTCTGTTGGTTTGCCATCAAAAACCAGTTCACCGGCACGTAGAGCTACGACGCGTGTGGCGTAACGCCGGACTAACGACAGGAAGTGCAGGTTGCAGATTACCGTCGTGCCGAACTCCTTGTTGATGGCTTCCAGGTGATCCATCACACTATGAGCTGTTGCTGGATCCAGTGATGCCACCGGTTCGTCGGCCAAGACCAAGCGTGGTTGTTGCATAAGGGCGCGAGCAATGGCAACTCGTTGCTGCTGTCCGCCAGAGAGTGCATCGGCACGGTTTGCTGCCTTGTCGGCAATTCCAACGCGACCAAGCAACGACATTGCCAAGTCTCGTTGCTCTGTGGTAAACCTTCCAAGAATAGCCGATGTCGTGGACATCCCGCCAAGGGCACCGTAGAGTACGTTATCGACCACGGAGTGCCTGCCAATCAAGTTGAAATGCTGGAAAATCATCCCGATGCTAGCACGGTGCTTGCGCAGCTCATCGCCGCGTACCGACGTCACATCACGTCCTTCGAAGAGAATTCTCCCCTCATTAGGTTGAATGAGCCGATTCACCGTCCGCATTAGGGTACTCTTACCACTACCGGAAAGTCCGATAACGACCAGAAACTCTCCGGCAGCGATGTCCAGATTGATGGAGTGCAACGCCTTGAAGCCATTCTGGTAGGTATGGCTGACGTTTTGTAATTGGATTTGCGCAGACATCCAACAAAGCTATAACAGACACACGTTTCCAGAACACCCTATCTTTGCTGATATGACACCCCTCGTGATTACCATTGACGGTCCAGCCGGAGCTGGAAAGAGTACCACTGCACGGCGGGTAGCCGAGGAGTTGGGGTATACGTATGTTGACTCAGGAGCAATGTACCGAGCCGTTACGCTGGCCGTGATTCAGAAGTCGGTCCCACTGACGGAAGAGGGGATGGACTCCCTGTGCAAGTCCATCAGGATCGAATTGCGTCCATCGCCAGACGGACAGCAGACGCTGCTTGATGGGGTAAACGTCTCGGCAGACATACGTCGGCAGGAAGTCACCGACCTCGTGAGTCCGGTTAGCCAGTTCCACGCCGTCCGCACCAAGATGGTTAGCCGTCAACGCGAAATGGGCCTGCACGGTGGCATCGTCATGGATGGAAGAGACATCGGAAGCGTCGTGTTTCCCAACGCTCACGTAAAGGTTTTTCTCGTTGCCGATCTCGAAGAGCGTGCTCGTCGTAGGTACAACGAACTGACGGCTTCTGGTGCAAAGGTTGAGCTTGATGCCATGCAGGCACAGCTAGCACAGCGTGATAAGCTTGATTCCGAACGTGATGAAGGACCCCTTGTTCAGCCAAAGGGGGCAGTGGTCATCGACACCACGCACATGTCCGTCGACCAACAAGTGCAAGCCATTCTCCAGCTCGTTCATGACTATCAGCGTACCGACAGCTTGGTGTCGAAGTATTTCCAACTCTGAACAACGTCTGAACGACATTACGACCTGAATCGTCTTTACCATCATGAACGTTTCGATTGACAAGCACAGTGGGTTTTGTTGGGGTGTTGTTCGCACAGTCAAGATAGCCGAAGAATCACTCGAGGCAACGCGTGCAACGCGCAACGTGTATGTGCTTGGACATATCATCCACAACCCACGAGAGATTGAACGGTTAGCCAGTAAGGGGCTCAAGACCATTTCGGTTGATGAGTTTCCAACCATCGCCAACAGTGGTGCAAAGGTGCTTATTCGCGCCCATGGAGAGCCCCCTGAAACATACCGTCGAGCAATGGAACATGGTATCGAGTTGATCGACGCTACGTGTCCGGTAGTCACCAAGCTCCAGGAACGCGTCCGCAAGTTTTGGGATCAGGACTATCAGATACTCATCTTTGGCAAGAAGAATCACGCTGAGGTACTTGGCGTCCGCGGCGTCGTGCGCGATGAGTGCATCGTAGTTCAAACCGTCGAAGAAGCCCTTGAACAAGCCGACATGTCACGTAAGACCGTGTTGTTTTCGCAAACCACCATGGATCGGGCCACGTTTCAGGCAATTCGCGATGCGCTGGAGTCGCGAATCAAGGAGCTTGTGGTTGATACCATGGAAGAGATGGCTACGGAGTTTCATGCGAAGGACACGATTTGCGGTCAGGTTAGTGGCCGAGAAAACCTCCTGGCCAAGTTCGCTGCCGAGCAGGACGTAATGCTCTTCGTAGCTGGACGCACATCCAGCAATGGTAAAGTGTTGTACAACGTGGCAAAAACAGCCAACCCTCGAACGTACTTTATCGAGAACATTACGGAGATCGAACCAGAGTGGTTCGTCGGGGCCGAGAATGTTGGCATTAGCGGAGCAACGAGTACACCGCAGTGGTTTATGGAAGAAGTCCGCTCGTTTGTCGAATCACTTGCAGTGGAACAGCACTAGGATCATCGTATTTTTGTTCATCACTGGGCATCAATCGTACAGAACGCCCACGACGCATTCGGGGATGTACCGGATTCGACGGGATAACGGTTCTCGAAGATGCGCGCCGAGCTACGCTGGTGGAGCTCGTTAATACAACCGGCGAACAACAACTGGCGATAACTTCGGTTATCGCATGGCCGCTTAATAAAGCGCCCATGCCATCGGACTTTAGAGTGCCAATTATCTAATACTCCGGTGTAGCCCTTTAATTGGCTGGCGTGAAGTCGTGCATGAGGACGTAGCGCGAGACAACACTGATGCTGGTAGTGGCAGACCTGTTGGCCGGTTACTGACACTACGAGAACTTGTAGACCAAAGACGCGCGTGGTAGGCTTCGATGCCAATATTTCGGACCCGGGTTCAACTCCCGGCATCTCCACTAACACACATGTTCGGTCAGCGGACATGTGTGTTGTTGTT
>JAGFIZ010000127.1 GCA_024103135.1 Bradyrhizobiaceae bacterium
CTTTCCGGAACCGAAGCCGTCAACTAGCACAGCGCACAACCACACTGCACCTGGCCTCGTAGCTCAGCAGGATAGAGCGACGCTTTCCTAAAGCGTGGGTCGGAGGTTCGAATCCTCTCGAGGCCGCAGAGAGAAGAACTGGCGAGTTTTCCTGAAATGTGGAGAACTCGCTTTTTTATTACACACCAACGACTTACGTCAGATTGATCAGTTCTGATTGCTCATGAGTGGTCGACGAGAATCAATAAGATCGGCAGCATTTCCGTCAGCAGATTAGATTGCGGACGACACATTCCATGAACTGCTGACGGTTTTATGCGACTCTCCTTCTACGTCGACCGCCCTGATGCACCGGTATCGGTGATCATGGCCAACGTGGCTCTTGCCGGTAAACGATTTCGCTTCAGCACCGGCATCAGCATATGTCCAGCGCATTGGAATCACGCGAAGCAGGAAATCAAACCCGCAGATCCCAATTGCAGCGGCTCGATGAAGCGTTTGCATGCGATCGAAGCCGAAATCCGCAGTGCCTATCATGCGATGCCGTTCGGTGCCGATGGAAAGGTCATCGCCGATTCAGCGCTCACGGCGTTCCGAGACCGGATAAAAGCCTTCTTGGACAACGAGCCTACCGGTCCGTCACCAACGGACTTCCTCGCGCAGTTCGACCGATTCATCGAGGAATACCGTGTCCCAGCGGGCGGCTCCATGGTCACTAACCAGCGGCCCGGAGAAGCCACTCTTGGACGGTACCGGCTCATCCGACGTCGTATCGAGCAGTTTGCCTCAGCGAAGTCGATCGCTCTCGGCTTCGAGGCCATTGATGTTGAATTCTATCGTCAGTTCGTTGGCTGGCTCTCCACGGACGAGAACCTCAACGACTCAAGTGTTGGGAATCACATCAAGGTGCTCAAGACCTTCATGCGGTGGGCGTTGGACGAGGAGTTACACACCAATTTGACGTTCCGCAAGTTCTACAAACCTGATGCGCTCAGTGACACAATTGCTCTTTCCGCACGCGAGCTCCGGCAGATACGCGATGCTGACCTTTCCGATTCGCTGCGTCTGGCCCGCGTCCGCGATCACTTCCTCATCCAGTCGTACACCGGACTGAGATACAGCGACTTGGTCAAGCTCGGTCCTACCAACTTCGACCTACAGAACGGTTTCATTGCCGTGCCAATCTCAAAGACAGAGACACGGCCAATCATCCCCATCTCCCCACCGCTTCGTGCCGTACTGGAGCGATACCCTAGCCTCTTGTTCGAGTTCCCATCGAACGTGAAGGCAAACAAGTACCTGAAAGAAGTTGGCGAACGTGCCGGACTGTCTGCACCCATCGTGGTAGGCATCTCTCGCAACGGCGTGCGCACCGAGACCACCGTCCCGAAGTACACCGAGCTATCCACGCACGTTGCACGCCGATCGTTCGTAACGATTAGCATTGAGTTTGGCCTTCCACACTCGATTATCCGGCTCGTAACCGGGCACAAGACGTCGGATGTGATGATGAAGCACTATGCGAAGCCATCACCCGAGGTCGTGCGTGATGCTGTATGTAACGCATGGGGTATGCTATGAAAGACATCCAATATCTCGAAGAGATGATTGCACCCATTGGGATAGCGTTGGCAAACAAGGACATAGCTTCCGTAAACATGGAACTTCCGATAGAGACACGAATCGAACTTCTTAAGGACATGATCTTCGAAGCTGAACGTTCCTTGCCAGTTCGGATAGCCGAATACATCTACGACGAACTCCTTGACTTTAAGCCTTTATCCGAACAAGAAAAGAAAGACCTTATCACGAAGGCTGATTCGATTCGATTGCCCCACCGTCTCGGCGTTTTCATGCATCCCGGTGTTGATGAAGCAATCGAAGAATGGACACGACTGGGAACGCCTAGTAAGACGTCCGTCCTCCTGGCTGATGTACCCTTCGATACTGAAGTCAAGTGGCAACGAGTTCGCTATCACATTCTACGCAACGACGCGATCGCAGGTCCAATCCTTCACGACTATTGGAGGCACTTGATCGACCATGCATTGGAGATGCCTTGGGGTCGGTCCACCGCTCAATCCCTGATTCAGCTGGAACTTGATTCCGATGGGCAAGAGGTTAACGAGATCGCCGTAAGAGATCAGAAGTACAATTATATGGAGAAGCTCAGCATTGAGCTCTCGAAGAATGGGATCGATACTTCACAATTCGTCCATTCCGATGATGCTGCGATCGTAAATGAGCGCTTAGAGTCGATCAGCGTGATAGACTTACTCCACGCACTCGCCGAGTTGTTCCCTCCCCACAATATCACAGGCCTGCTCGTTGATTCCGGACTACGCGAGCTGAATACCTTAGCATACAAATGGAGAGTACAGGAGAAGATAGACCTTCTAATGAGTCGGTACGAACCTCGACCGGCACGCAACGCTGAACAAGCCCTCGACAATAGTCCACACCAAGTTGGGACAAACTCAAGCATAGCCGGCCAACTCATGCAAGAACACGCGATGTCACGGGACGAGTTTGCAACATGGCTATTCGGCGTTCTAAAAGCTGCCATGGTTCTTAGCTCAGACATGACTCGTGCGACGCTTGTCGAACTCTGCCGAGCTAAGAGTGGAGGCCGACTTAGTCTCCGTGTAAAGGGCAGACACCTCTGGGCGTCACGGATAGCCGAGGCAATCAGCTCCGTCGTTCATAAGCGTACCGAAGACTTCGTGCTAAGGAATTACGGAACGGAAATCGATCACACAAAGCAGAAGGACTCACTTCGAAAGGCAAAGAATCGGATCAGTTCATCGTACCCCGAGCTGATAAAGTTATGCGAACAGATCAAACGGGTCCGGATTACCGATTGATTTTCAAGCAATCCTAAGTGAGTGCTTCGATCCTGACACTTGCTTTGGAACATTCCTCGGCTGCACGGTAATCGAGTGATGTGGTAGGTGGTCGGCTGTTTGGATCCGCTGTGATCTCGTTCAGCGGTTCGCGCATGTTATCACTAGAATGGCAACAACATGCCTTCGGCTAGTTACAACTAGCATTGCTCTGTGATATGGTCTTGTGACTGAACGTTGCTCCGCAACATCACTGGTGGTCGCCATGCCCAGCGGTGTGCACCTACGATCAACCACCGCCATTATGCTTCGTCACGTTGACCTCTAGATTCTATTGCGGGTCCAGCCTACTCAGCTATGTGTTGTCGGGTGAAAACCGTACAAGCGCGGCATATCTGCTCGGCTCTAAAATGCCACTCTTCTTGCGCCAGATCTGCCTCGTGTGAGTGAACACCCTGTGTCTATTCCATCCTTTCTATACTCCATTACCACGCGAATCGCGCACGTTGTAAACACATGTTATGGGGGGGGGGGGGGGGGGGGGGGGGGTGCCCCCCCCCCCTCCCCCCCCCCCCCCCTGGGTAGAAAAAGAAAAGTATTTTATATCCTCAAAGCAATCAAAGAAACTGATAGGGTGTGTGTTTTTTGGGGCAAAACCGTGGGACAACCATTACGCGTTCTCTCTCTTTAATAAGTATTTT
>JAGFIZ010000110.1 GCA_024103135.1 Bradyrhizobiaceae bacterium
AGGTAGTTCGTAGCTGCATTGGTGCCGGCATTACCGAGGAGCGACCAGGCATGCTGGTTAATGACGGCGGCATACTCTACTTGATCAACATTCCCCGATGCGTCGGCAACAAGGAAACGGTCGTAGCCTACGGGTACAGTGGCATTCACCGCGCCGGCGATGGAGGCCAGTTGCAATTCACCGGTGGACAGGAAGCGTCCCGCTTCCGTGTTGTTCGTCCGGAATACCAATGGCTGTGCATCGGTGGTACCGATAAAGTTCGTTGCTGGATTTGTGCCGGTATTACCAAACAGCGTCCACGCTGCTGTACCAATGACGGCTGCCGTCGAAGCCTCGCCGACATCACCGGTTGAGTTGGCCAACATGATGCGGTCAAAGCCCGCTGGTACCGATGCTGCAGCTACACCGCTGATGCTCGTCAAACGGACGTTTGGTGTGCCGGCAGTGCCGTTGACGTGCAGCAGGTATCCTGCCGGGGCCGTGGTGCCGATGCCGACTTCACCAGTGGCGTTGACGCGTAGGCGTTCGGTAGCATTCGTGCGGACAACGAGTGGTTGTGCGTCGCTTGTACCAAGGTAGTTCGTAGCTGCATTGGTGCCGGCATTACCGAGGAGCGACCAGGCATTCTGGTTGATGACGGCGGCATACTCAACCTGATCAACATTCCCCGATGCGTCGGCAACAAGGAAACGGTCGTAGCCTACTGGCACGGTGGCATTCACTGCGCCAGCGATGGATGCCAGTTGCAATTCACCAGTGGACAGGAAGCGTCCCGTCTCCGTATTGTTCGTCCGGAATACCAATGGCTGTGCATCGGTGGTACCGATAAAGTTCGTTGCTGGATTTGTACCGGTATTACCAAGCAGTGTCCACGCTGCTGCACCAATGACTGCCGAGGTTGAAGCCTCGCCGACATCACCGGTTGAGTTAGCCAGCATGATGCGGTCAAAGCCCGCTGGCACCGATGCTGCAGCTACACCGCTGATGCTCGTCAAGCGGACGTTTGGTGTGCCGGCAGTGCCGTTGACGTGTAGTAGATATCCTGCCGTGGCCGTGGTGCCAATGCCGACTTCACCAGTGGCGTTGACGCGTAGGCGTTCGGTAGCATTCGTGCGGACAACGAGTGGTTGTGCATCGCTAGTACCGAGGTAGTTCGTAGCTGCATTGGTGCCGGCATTACCGAGGAGCGACCAGGCATTCTGGTTAATGACGGCGGCATACTCTACTTGATCAACATTCCCCGATGCGTCGGCAACAAGGAAACGGTCGTAGCCAACGGGTACGGTGGCATTCACCGCGCCAGCGATGGAGGCCAGTTGCAATTCACCGGTGGACAGGAAGCGTCCCGTCTCCGTATTGTTCGTCCGGAATACCAATGGCTGTGCATCGGTGGTACCGATAAAGTTCGTTGCTGGGTTGGTGCCGGCGTTACCAAGCACTGACCAGAACGAGCCATTCAGATACGTTGCAGGATCCACCCACGCTGGAATACCAGCAGAGATGCCCAGCATGTAGCCCGCCGCTCCTGGAGCAAGCCAGCTAAGCTGTGCATCGCTGCCACCCACGGTGCTTAGCTGCAAGCTACCCGTTGTCCCCACCGTCGGTGGCTGGATGAGCGACCAATTCGTCGTCTGCCCATCGGCACTCCGCAGGATGGTATAGTTGGTGTTGTTATTCGAGAACAACTGCACCTGCCGTGTACGCACTGGCAACTGTGCCTGGGCGCACACCGACCCTACCATCATCGCAATGATGACGAGAAGTGTAAGGGGGCTATGGTTTCTGCGTTGTCTCATTCTAGCTTCTGGAAGACAGGCCATACCTGTCCTCCAGAAGCCGGGGGCATGCCCCCGGCAGAGAGATTATGGGAGCGGAATGAAGAACCAAGCAATGCGCTCGGTTGACGTGAATGGACCAGATGCAGAAACCGTGAAGCTGTTAGCAGCAACTGCAGTTACCGACAACAGGTTACCAGTCGGTGTTGCCGTGATGTCTACGCTGCTAACGATGATCATGTCTGTAGCGTCAGGTGTTGCTGTCAGACCTGTAACTGCGTATGAATAGGCACCGTCAGTTGGATTAGCAAGGCCGCGTTCCATACCGGTGTTCGGGTTAATTACCCATGTTCCTGTACCGTTACCGTTTGACACGTAGATGTAACCTGACGTACCTGCACCAGCTTGGTTAGTGGATGGGGTAAGGTATACGTTACCACCTCCAGTAGGGCTGTCAAAAATGAAATTCGTGTTTGCAGCCTGATCACCTGGATCAATTGTTGCTGTTTCACCATCACCATCTTGCAGAACGATGGTACCATCTTCTGCAGCGCTACCAAGTGTAAGAGTACCGCTGGTACCGCTTGCTTGGAAATTGGTAACGGCAGTTGCAGCACCATTACCGAGGTTGATGTCGCCAGCAGCAGTACCGTTTTGAGTACCGATGTTGAGTGCCGTACCAGTCCACGCAAAGTTATTCGTGTATGTAAGGGTATTAGCATCTGACCACCAGGCAACAAAGCCAGTTGTACCAGTACCGTCTACGAGGTCACCAGAAATGGCTCTCCAGCTGAGGTCGATATCATTTGCTGCTATACGTGTACCAATCAACACGGACTGGTCACCATCGGCGACAAAGGCTGCTGCATCGTCAGGCCACGTTACCGTATATGACGTAATGGTTGCTGGGGTATCAAAGGTCAGCGTGCCGCTTGTTGTACCAAGCATCTGCAGACGCTGTGTACGCACTGGAAGCTGGGCAAAGGCCTCAGTACCGATAAGGAAGAGTGTTGCCGCTATGGCTAGCCCCTTCCAAAGAGAAGTTAATCGCATGGACGATCTCCATGTATAGTTAAAAAATGGAATGGGTTGATTACCCGTTACGTGATCAATAGATCTTGAGGTCATGGGAGTACTCCCGTATGGTTGAAAAAACATTGAGGTCTTGACATTCGAGGTTGCAGAAGGGTAGCGCATAGACTCATGGATGGTTAGGGATTCTTTACAAGCCAGTTAATGGCTTCCCCTGGATCTAGGCCACCTGGGAAGTTGATGGTGAACGATGTAAGCGTGCGACTGCCAGCCACCACAAACGGCGTGATGGACACGCTGCTTGTTGCCTCAGGCGTAATGGTGATGCTGGCTGACGGATCCATCTGGAAACCGCCGGGGATGTTGATTACTACAGTGAACACTGTAGTAGCGCCTGTGTTTTCATACCTGCCTGCTGTTAAGCCCAGCAAGCCAAGCAGTACACTCTTATCTCGTTTCGTTATAGTACCTGCTCCATCGGCTACCATGATCCCATCATTAACATCTAATGCTGTTGGTAAGGGTGCACCGGATAAATTGGCAACGGTTACTTCACCGCTAGCTGCTCCTATGGTTACACGTAAGGTATTGTTTGTTGCAAGTCGGAGGTCGTTGGCATCAGTGGTGCCAAGGAATGAAGCAGCACCTACGCCGGCGTTGCCGCTGAGCGACCAGTATTGGGCTGCATCTGGAGTAACCCATGTGGGCTGTCCGCCAAAGATCTGCATCACGGAACCTTCAAGTCCGGGTGCAAAGGGCTGTGCATGATTGGTGCTGTTGCCCACAATCATGTAGCCGTGCTGCAACGGGAATTGTGGGAAGACGCTGAATGATGCAGTGTCAAGGAAGAAGCTCTCGCCGCTCACGGTGAGCGAACCAAGCTGCAGGGTGTCGGTCCACCGTGGCGTTGCGCCGGGTCCCTGTGAAATAAGGACTTGTCCGCTTACCCCTGGATTCCCATTCAGCGACAGTGATGTGCTGGTACCTTCCAGATTCAATGGCACCTTGAGCGTGGCATTGTACGAGGTTCCGTCAAAGGCCAGCACAGTGCGTCCGCCAGCATACACGTCCAGGTTGCGAATGGCACCCGTGCTGTCGAGTACACCAAACTTTGGACTCGTTACCTGAGCGTTACCACCAACGAGCCACTTCTCTTCTTTCAGGATGGTCTTGATATCCCACCACTGTACGTTGCCCCCTATCACGGCCAGCACGGTACTATCGGCGCCAGGTGCAAATGGTGCAGCACGATTTGTTACGTCGCCCACCAGAATGTAATTCTGTTGCAGCGGGAGGTCGGGCAGATAGGTGAAGATGGAGGAACTGTCAACGATGAGTGGACCCCCAAGGTAGGTGTTGCCCGTAACGGTGAGTCCGCGTAGTCCGAGTGAATCGGTATACACTGGCGTCTGCCCCGGACCCTGACTGATGAGCACGTGGCCCGCAACGCCGGGATCGCCGTTAAGCTGGAGTGGACTGGTGGTGCCCATTAACGACAAGGCACCGGTGATGTTCGTTGGTACGGCTACGTCAAGCTGTCCGCCTGCCGTAAACGTTGCCCGCAATTGATTATTCGTTGCAATGCGCAGGTCGTTTGCATCGGTTGTCCCCAGGAAGTCTGCAGCACTCGTACCGCCGTTTCCGGAGAGCGACCAGTAGTTGGCTTGGTCTGGCGTTACCCAGGTTGGCTGACCGTTGTACACCTGCAGGAGCGAGCCTTCGAGACCAGGTGCAAACTGTGTTGCCCGTCCCGTACTGTCACCCACGATCATATACCCATGCTGCAGTGGAAACTGCGGGAAGTGCGTAAAGTGTGCGGTATCCTGCAGGTAGCTTTCGCCGGTAACGGTGAGGGTCGACAGCGTGAGCGAGTCAGAGTAACGTGGCGTTGCCGAAGGGCCTTGCGAAACCAGGACCTGTCCGGGTTGGCCTGCATCGCCATTAAGTACAAGCAGCGATGCCGTACCATTCAACGTGAGCGAGCTATTCACACGCGTAGCACGCAGGTCCAACGAGTCGGTATAGACCGGCGTTGCTCCAGCCCCCTGACTGATCAACACCCAACCAGGAGTGCCGGCATCGCCGTTGACCTGGAGTGGACTTGCCGTGCCGGCAAGGTTAAGCGGACTCGTAATGTGCGTCGGCACATTGATCATGAACTCGCCCGAAGCCGTCATCGTTGCCCGCAGCGTGCTGTTGGTGGCGATGCGTAGGTCACTGGCGTCAGTAGTACCGAGGAAGTTTGTGGCACCGGTTCCGGCATTACCGTTGAGCGACCAGTAGTTGGCCTTATCGGGCGTAATCCAAACAGGAACGCCGTTGTAAATCTGCAGCAGCGAACCTTCGAGACCAGGCGGGAGTGGACGTGCAATGTTCGTGCTATCGCCCACAATCATTTGTCCGTAGGTAAGCGGCAGCCGAGGGAACACCGAAAATGCTGCCGTATCAATAAAGCTGCTCTTGCCCGTAACGGTAAGCGTGCTAAGGGTTAGCGAATCCGTATACCTAGGCGTCAACCCAGCCCCCTGACTGATCATCACCTGGCCAGCTGTGCCGGCATTGCCATCGAGGGACAGACTCGTGTTGGGTCCGCTTAGATCAATCGGCGCCGTAAACGACGTCGAATACCCCGTTCCATCAAGTTTGATAAGGGGCTTTCCACCTGCATAGAGGTGGAGGTCGCGGATGCCGGTGGTGTCCATGTTACCAAGCACGGGACTGCCCACGGTGTAGTTACCGCCCACGATCCAGGCCGTATTGCGGAGTAGCAGACCTAGGTCGAACCACTGAACGTTGCCATTGAAGATGGCCAGGAAGGTGCTATCGGCCGCGGGTGGGAACGGCGTTGCTAGGTTGTTTGCATCCCCTACCAACAGGTAGTTGTTCTGGAGGGGCATGCTGGGTAGACGGGTAAAGTTGGCCGTGTCGGTAAAGAAGGCAGGACCGCTTACGGTAAGGTGCCGTAGAGCGATGGAGTCCGAATACGTTGGCGTGTTGCCGGGTCCTTGCGAAACCAGAAGCTGTCCAGCCACGCCGGCCGATCCGTTCACTTCGAGTGGCGAGCTTGCGCCACGGAGTTCGAGTGCGCCGGTGATACGTGTGGGTACGTCGACGAGGAATTCACCCAGTGCTGTGAACATTGCGCGACGTTGACCGTTCGTTGCTAGCTGGAGGTCGGTAGCATCAAGCGTACCGAGGAAGTTTGGTACACCCAGACCAGCGTTACCGGTGATTGACCAGTAGGCAGCATCGTCCGGCTTGACCCATGTAGGCACGCCCCCTGAGATCTGCATCAGCGAGCCCTCCAGGCCAGGGATGAGCGGACGGGCAATGTTGGTGCTATCGCCAACCAGGATATTGCCGAAGTCCAGCGGTATGCGTGGCAGTACATCAAACGATGCCGTATCCGTGAAATGCGAAGCACCATCGACGGAGAGGTTACCCCCAACCAGCACATCACCGATGGTGCTGAGCTGGTTCAGGGTAAGCGTGTCGGTGTAGCGCGGCGTAGCACCTGGTCCGGCCGACACCAGAACCTGTCCTGCAATGCCGGCACTGCCGTCCAGACTGAGTGGCGAGGTAGCTCCGGTAAGATCAAGCTGACCAGTGATCGAGGTCGGACCTTCGATGAGGATCTCTCCCGTAGCCGTCAGCGTCATCCGTGTTACGCTGTCAGTCTTCAGGACCAATGCCTGCTCGTTCGTCGTACCGAGGAAGTGTTTGGAAGCATCAACGGAGTCGTTACCGGCCAGTGACCAGAAGACGCCGGAGCTGGAACCGCCGTCCACATTGATATACAGCATCGACACCCACACTGGTGCGAACTTGGTACCGATGTTATACTGGATGGTGTTGGTGGTGCTGTTGAAGATCAGCAGGCCGGTAGCAGGCAGAGTAATGGCATCGCGCTCCACCTGCGTCATCCGTGGAATCAAGAAGCCTTTTTCCTGGCTCTTTAGTTCCAGCAACGCCGATGGATCAGGTGTGGCCGTGCCAATACCGACGTTGTCGGTATAAGGCTGTGCATATAGAACTCCCCCAGCGAGGATCAGGCAGACTGTCACGGTAAGGATCCTGGATCCTACAGACCGTAGTCCGCGCAGTCCCCTCTCACAGAGGGCCTTGAGGGTTAACCCCATAAAAGTGTTTCAGTGTTCACGATACCCAATTCTGTCCGCCTGGAAACAAGTCCCACCCCGTTTCCAAGCCTTCAAAATTACGCTCGCGCACCCTGAAAAAAGGTCAGTAATACCATGTAAATTGTTGTAAGGCATGACGTTACCCCGAATATGCCCTACGTAAAAACCCGATGGTAGCGATCTGGGCTTCTACCGACTCCTGCTAAATGTGAGAAAAATCACGACTCAATTAAGAATTCGCAGGAGCAATATACGTAGTTTTTCGTATGAGTCAAGAGTTATCCACAATGTTTTTCAACCAGTAATAGCACTCTGCTAAGGTCGACTAACGAGTTGACCGTACCTGCTGCTCGATGACCGTGACGGCATCGGCAATCATGGTGTTGACCATTTCCAGCTTGTCTGGTGGAAAGGGGCTCAGAACGTAGTCCACCAGTTGCCCTGGACCAAAGTCACGGTCAATCCCCAGGCGTAGGCGCCAGAAGGCTTCGGTGCCGACCGACGCAATGACCGAGCTCACGCCATTATGTCCGCCATCGCTCCCACGTTGACGGAGCTGAACGCGACCGACGGGAAAGTTGTACTCGTCCACCACGATCATCACATCGGCAGGTGTGTGTTTGTGTACGCGCATGGCATGCACCACGGCGTCGCCGCTGGCATTCATGTAGGTAAGGGGCTTGATGACGACGAAGGGTTTACCTGCGATGCGTAGCAGGGCCTGGTCGTACAGGCGTGAGGCACGAGTGAACGAACCTCGGTGTTTATGTACCAAGGCATCGGCCACCATGAAGCCAACGTTGTGGCGTGTGAGGGCGTACTCCGGACCAGGATTGCCAAGACCTACGATAAGCATTGTTCGACGAACATTATTCGACGGCTCTCAAATACCCGTCCGACGTAACCAGACGTTGGATTGTAGCGGCCTTGGAAATGGTAGGTACGATTTCGGTAAGATGGGAATGCAGGAAGGCCAGACGCTCGTTCTCGGAATTGAGTTCAAGCAATTCCTGCTTCTGTGCATTGCGGAGTCCGCACTTCGGAGCCATCAGGAACGAAGCTCGCTTGTTGCCAAGGTTATTCACGTCGATCGGATCTTCGCTGTTGTTAAACACCAGGGAGAGAACCTTGTTGTGTAGACCAATGGTTTCCTGAAGCAGCAAGGGATCTACCCTGCACGGTTCGTCTTCAAGTACCTCGACGTCGGCAACGGTATAGAGCTCGACGTCCGTCCGGGTTGACAACACACGATGTCGGCCCGTACCTTCTACGATGACGTCAAGGCGTCCATCAGAATACCTATGCGTCACCACCACTCCACGAACCGTGCAGCCAACAAGCTGCAGCTGACCATGCTCGTAGAGATTGATGCCAAAGTCGGAACCGCGGCCCATGCACTCGTTCAAGAGTGCACGGTACCGCGGTTCGAAAATGTGCAGTGGAATCTGTACTCCGGGAAAGAGGACGAGATTCAGCGGGAACAGACCAAGCGTCACTTGAATCGGAGATAGCGTTCGTTAATGCGACCCCAGTGCAAGGAGTTCAAGAAGTTCTCGATGTACTTGGCTCGGCCTGGACCATCCTTGTGGTAGTAGGCATGTTCGAACACATCGCAGGCAATCAGCGGAATGCCGCCCCAGATGGCGCCGTAGTGGTGTTCGTCGACGAGGATGTTCAGGAGCCGACCCGAGTACAACTTGTCGATGCACAACACTCCCCAACCGCTAAGCTTTGCCGCAACGGCACTGGCCTTGAAGTCGGCCTTCCAGTTGTCGATCGAACCGTACTCGGCTTCGAGAGCAGCCTTGATATCCGGTCCGGCATCAACGTTTCCATCGCCCCCTAACACTTCCCAATACACGTCGTGCAAGAGTGTACCGGCGTGGTTCCAGGTAAGCCGACGTTTGAGTTCGCCGTAATCGCTCCAATTGCCGTTGGCTGCGGCCTTATCGGCATTAGGTAAGCCTGCTTCGATCTTGTTGAGGGCCGTTACATAGCCCTTGTGATGGGTATTGTAGTGCCAGTCGGAAGTCTCAGGCGAGATGACATTCTTGAGAAGGTCCTTGGCTTCTTCGTCCGAGTACGGACGTGGGTTGAACTTCCATTCAAACGACATAGTTACTCCTAGTTGAAAAGCTGTGGCGTCGAGGTGACGCCTGAAAATGTCAAAAGTCAATAGTCAATGATCAATAGTCAATGATCAATAGTCAATGATCAATGGTCAGTTATCAACCGTCAACCATCAATCATCAATCATCAATCATCAAACGCCGAACGAGCTACCGCAACCACAGGTCTTGGTTGCCGACGGGTTGTTGAAGACAAAGCCACGTCCCATCAGACCGTCGCTGAAATCCAGCGTAACGCCCATGAGGTAGAACATGCTTTTGGAATCGATCAAGACCTTGATGCCATCGGCATCGAGAACGAGGTCGGTTTCGTTCGATGCAGCGTCGAAACCTAGCGTATAGCTGAGTCCGCTACACCCGCCGCCCTTGACGCCAACGCGCAAGCCATGATCGTCAGGGATGCCGTTCTGTGCGCGCAATTCCTTGACCTGGGCAATGGCCTTCTTGGTAATGGTGATGTTGTCTTGTTCGTCGGCACCGGTAATCCCTGTGGGGATACTCAGTGCATCGGTTCCGAGAATTGCTACGGCCATGTTTTACCTACGATATGGTTACTGATACAAGCTGATGTGGTGAAGCAAGTTCTGCCACACTCATCGATGAGAAGGTGTTGGCAATGCGTTCCTGCAGAATGGAAAGGGGCTCACGAATCGTGCACGTACGATGGGCCTCGCACGTAGCATGATCCTTGCCCTGGCATTCTACGATGGCATGCTCGTCGCCCTCGATTGCTTCGATAACGTGGGCAACGCTGATTTCGTCGGCTGGCTTAGCAAGTTGGTAACCACCACGCATGCCGTGATAGGAACGGATTAGACCGGCGCGAACAAGAGTCTGGAGCACCTTCGCTACCAAGGCAGCAGAGATGCCGAACTCCTGACTCACATCCTTTGCACTAATCACGTTCTCCGGCTTGCAGGCCATGAGCTGCATGGCCATGAGTGAATACTCAACTTTTTTACTAAGTCTGACCATTGTTACTGATCGTAATCGGCAAAAACGTTGTCGGTAAGGGGGTGACTCTGACAGGTAAGGGCGTAACCCTCGTCGATCTCGTCGTCACTCAATGCTTCACGTTCATCCATGACGACCTTGCCGCTCACGATCTTGGCGCGGCAGGTGCAGCATGCACCGATCTGACAGGCAAACGGCGGGTCAAGGTCGGCTCGTTGTGCAGCCGACAAAATGGTCTCGTCGGGTTGCACCTCGAACGTATGCTCTTCGCCATACAAACGGATGCGAACCGTGCGGGTGATGATCTCGGCTGATTCTGTTTCCACGCCTGTTGTTTCTGGACTTACTGGGGTGCTTGTTGTTGAATCCATCTGTTTGTCGAGTGCAAAATATTCACGGTGAATGTGTGCGTCGGAAAGACCTGCGGCATGGAGTACGTTGATGACGTTGTCCATCATCCCGGACGGACCGCAAACGAAGGCATCAACACTGTCGAACGATGGTGCAACGGTGGTGATGATGGATCGTGCCGTTTCGGCATTCATCGTTCCGACTGTTGCAGCGCGTCCATCGGACGGTGCGTTCTCCAGCACATGGAATACGCGAAGACGATTATTGCTCTTGGCTGCTATCGAGGTAATCTCTGCATCGAAGATGATGCTTTCGACGTTGCGATTGGCGTAGATGAGGCTTACCACACTTAGTGGTTCAACGCGCAGCACGGATTTTATGATGCTCAGAATCGGCGTAATTCCAGAGCCCCCTGCCACCATCACGTAATGACGGCTATGCGTGGGATCGAGCTCCTTGGTGAAGTTCCCCATGGGTGGGTAGACTTCGATGTGGACGCCAGGTGCTGCATGTTCGTTGAGCCACTGACTAACGGCTCCCATGTGCACGCGCTTGACGGCAATGCGCATGGGCTCGTCGTCAGCCGGACTGCTACAGAGCGAATAATTGCGTCGGTGCTCCACGCCATCAACAAACACGCGGATGGTGATGTACTGTCCGCTCTTGTACAAGAACGTCGGATGCAGTTCTTCCGGAACATCGAACGTGATGGAGATGGCATCGGCTGTCTCTCTCGACACGTTGGTAATGGTAAGATCGTGGAAGCGTACGGCCATTCAGTTGCGGTATGACGTGATGTGCTGGGTAATAGTGAGTTAGGGAGAACTGCGAAAATGCGGCATTGATAATGAATTGCGGCAATGAGCTGTGACAGTGAGCTATGACAATGAACTGCGACAGCGAACTGCGACAGCGAACTGTTACAACGAACTACAACACCTTCCTAGAATAGTCCCATGGAGAACAGTGCTGCCTCCGACATCATGGTCCTGTCCCATGGTGGATCGAAGGTGATTTCTACTTCTACTGACGTAACGCCAGGGACGGCACGGGTGACTTCGTCGACCTCTGCGGGCAAGCTCTGTGCGCTTGGGCAGTTAGGTGTGGTAAGCGTCATCAAGATGTGCACGGCACCGGCTGGAGAGACTCTGACTTCGTAGATCAGGCCAAGCTCGTAGATGTCGATAGGAATCTCCGGGTCGAAGACGGTATGCAGGGCGTCGATCACCTTGTCGCGCAAGCCTCCGACATCGGCTTGTCCAGCCGACGTGGTTGACGATTGATCGCCAGTTGTGGCCGCTGTATTGTCGGCCGACGCTTGTTCTGCTGCATGTGCTGCTTCGTATTCTTCGGCTGCACTTGAATAGGCCACGGCATAACGCATGATGTCTCGCATCATCGAAGCAAGTCCGTTTGCCCTGCTTGGCGAGAGGTGATTGTTGAGTTCGAGTTTGTTGACGAAGTCAGGCGCAACGGCCAGGATTTCCTTAGGTGATCGGTTGTTGTAAATGCGCAGGAGCATGGCTACAAGTCCTTTGACGATGACGGCATCGCTATCGGCATCGAACTGCAGCTTACCCTCGACGAATCGTGGATAGAGCCAGAGCTGCGAGGTACAGCCTTGCACCTTGAACTCCTCGGTGCGAAACTCTTCGGGATAGGGCTTAAGCATTCTGCCCATCGAGATGATGTGGGCATAGCGGTCTTCCCAACCGCCAATGATGTTGAACTCCTCGATGAGTTTCTCTATGGTGCGCTCTGTTGTCATGAGAAGAGTATGGACGTTGCTTTAGTCGTTGCAGTGAGGAAGCGTTCTACGTCGGCAGCATTGTTGTAGGCAGCCACCGACATGCGCGCCGTCGACGTACAGTTGAAGCGTTCAAGTAGCGGCATGGTACAGTGATGTCCGGTGCGTATGGCCACACCCTGCTCGTCCAACAACACCCCTACGTCGTGGGCATGTACACCGTCGACGATGAACGAAACGATGCCGACCTTGTTCGCTGCCGTGCCGATGATCTGGATACCAGGGATAGCAAGCAGACCGGTCGTTGCTTGCTGCAGCAAGGCATGTTCCTGGTGGGCAAGCTGCTCGTGATCCAGACTGCTAAACCACTTGATGGCTGCATTCAAACCAACGGCACCAGCAATGTTTGGCGTGCCGGCTTCGAAGCGCTGTGGTGCGTCCAGGAAGGTCGAGTGTGAAATCGAGACGTCCTTGATCATCGACCCGCCTCCATGATATGGTGGCATGGCGTTAAGGAGTTCACGACGTCCGTATAACACACCGATGCCTGTGGGGGCGTAGAGTTTGTGACCGGAGAAGACGTAGAAGTCGCAGTCAATGTCTTGTACCGACACGGGCAGATGGACGACGGCCTGAGCACCGTCCACCAGTGTTACGATGCCGCGCTTCCGTGCCTCGGCACAGAGTTGGCCGACGGGATTGACGGTGCCGAGCGTGTTGCTTACGTGGGTAACGGCAAGCAGGCGCACACGAGTGGACATCATCTCCAGACATGATTCAACGTCCAGCTCGCCATTGTCCAGCACCGGTACGGCACGTACCGCAGCACCAGTCTGCTTGGCAATCAACTGCCACGGCACGATGTTCGAATGGTGCTCCATTTCGGTGACGAGGATTACGTCACCCGGCTGAAGATTCTGCTGTCCCCACGATGCTGCCACCAGGTTGATGGACTCCGTTGTCCCCCGTGTAAAGACGATCTCATCGGAACTCCTTGCTCCAAGGAACGACGCTACCCGATCGCGTGCTTCTTCGTACAGTGCCGTTGCTTCGGCTGCAAGGGTGTGAGCACCGCGGTGGACGTTGCTGTTGTGGTTCGTGTAATAGTCCATCAAGGCATCCAACACCACCTGTGGCTTCTGTGTCGTAGCCGCATTGTCGAGGTAGACGAGCGGCTTACCACCGTGTACCGTGCGTTGCAGTATTGGAAACTGGTCTCTCATGGCAGGCGATCGTACATCTCTTGTGCAAAGGCATCTACCAACAAGGCGCGAGCTTGTTCGAGTGTGAGACCACGAGAGCGAAGGTAGAAGATGGCTTCGTTGTCAAGCTGACCCGTCGTAGCACCGTGTGAACACTTCACGTCGTCGGCCCAGATCTCCAGCTGTGGCTTGGCATTGATCTGTGCTCTATCGCCTAGCAGGAGCGACCTGCTGCTTTGATAGGCCGTTGTCTTCTGTGCATCGGGACGCACCAGCACCTTGCCGTTGAAGATGCCCATGGAGGCATCGTAGTAGATGCCCTTGTAGAGCTCGTCGCTATGGCACCTAGGGACAAGGTGATCAACCGTCGTGTGGTTGTCGGCCACTTCATGTCCGCGTAACACCGACAGTCCATTCAAGTATGCCTCGGCGCCCGACTCTTCAAGCCGAATGTACAGGTCGTTCCGCACGTAGGGTCCACCCAGGCACATCGCATGCGTATGAAGCGTGCCGTGAGCGTGCACGTGGGCAATGGTCGACCCGATATGCCGGAGCATTTCGGGCAGTTGTGTATGCTTGGCATACTGCACGGTGCTGTTTGCGTGGACGACGATTTCCGTCAGCGTCAAATCCATACACTCATGGCTTCCACTACCATGATGCTTTTCGTGCACGACGACGGACGCGCCCTCTTCGGCGATGATGCGGATACGAGTAGCACCAATCATCGTACGGGTTGAGCCATTCGTCACAACGTCGATGACAATGGGCTGCTCACGCTGTGTATTCTTCGGGATTCGTACTTCGACGATGCATTGCGCTTCGGCTGCGACGTACGTCGTAAACGGTGATGCAGAGGCTGTGCCTGGAACCGACTCGATCGCTGGAGCCGACGCGAGCACCGTTGCCTCCGGGATGATTTGTTCGGCAATACCGTTGACGATCAGGATGCGATGGTCGGACGATGCAAGCTCTGCTGACTTCGTAGCACGCTCTGCATCGCCAAACGTCGTAATGAGCGATGCGAGGTTGGTGTACTTCCATTCTTCGTGACGGAACGTTGCTTTCACGGCATCGGAGAACGTGGCGATGCCGACGTCCGCCGTTGCAGGATGCTCGTGGCCTTCTTCACGTGCTTGCTGTGCTTCGTGTCCTTGCTGTACGGGCTGACCTTGCTGTACAAGATGTTCTTGGGCAGACATTACGCTACCACTCCATCATTGCGCAACCAGTCGTAGCCCTTTGCTTCGAGCTCGAGGGCAAGGTCCTTGTTGCCCGACAGCACAAGCTGTCCATCCATCAACACATGTACGACGTCTGGTACGATGTAGTTCAGCAGACGTTGGTAGTGTGTGATGACCACCATGGCATTGTTCGGTGTACGCAGAGCGTTCACACCATTAGCAACGATGCGTAAGGCATCGATGTCCAGTCCACTATCCGTCTCGTCCAGGATCGCCAGCGTGGGCTCAAGCATCGCCATCTGAAAAATCTCATTGCGCTTTTTCTCGCCCCCTGAAAATCCTTCATTCAACGAACGTTGCAGGAAGCTCGGGTCGAGTTCGACCAAGGCCATACGTTCCTTCATGCGCATGAGGAAGGCCGAAGGGTCAAGAGGTTCTTCGCCGCGTGCAGCGCGGATGGCATTGAGCGAGGTGCGCACAAAGTTTGCCGTGCTCACGCCAGGGATTTCCACCGGATATTGGAAGGCTTGGAACACGCCGGCTTGTGCACGCTCTTCGGGAGCTTTTTCGAGCAGGTCCTCGCCGTTGTAGGTAACGGAACCAGAGATGACTTCATATTCCGACCTGCCACTGAGCACGCTAGCCAACGTGCTCTTGCCCGAGCCGTTGGGTCCCATGATGGCATGCACCTCACCCGGGTTTACGGTAAGCGAGATGCCTTTCAAAATTTCCCGGCCTTCGATGCCGGCACGCAGTTGATCAATAATCAGTAAGGGTTTCATAGTGCTAGTTGAGTTCATGGGGAAGGGGGCTTAACCAACGGATCCTTCGAGGCTGATGGCCAGGAGTTTTTGTGCTTCGACGGCGAATTCCATCGGAAGGTTGTTGAGGACTTCCTTGGCATAGCCATTCACGATGAGTGCTACGGCTTTCTCTGTATCGAGTCCGCGTTGATTGCAATAGAACAGAATGTCTTCGCCGATCTTCGACGTCGTTGCCTCGTGCTCCACCGTACAGGTTGGGTTAGCTGTTTCGAGGTAAGGGAAGGTGTGGGCACCGCATTGATCGCCGATGAGCAAGGAATCGCATTGCGAGTAGTTTCTGCTATTGTCGGCCTTGCTGTTGAAGCGCACCAGGCCGCGATAGCTGTTTTGCGACTTGCCTGCAGAGATGCCCTTGCTTACGATGCGTGATCGCGTGTTCTTGCCGATATGGGTCATCTTTGTCCCTGTATCGGCCTGCTGATAGTTTGCGGTGACGGCTACGCTGTAGAATTCGCCGACGCTTTCATCGCCTTTGAGAACGACGCTAGGGTACTTCCATGTGATGGCCGATCCCGTTTCTACCTGCGTCCAGGAAATCTTGCTCTTAGCCCCCTCACAGAGTCCTCTCTTTGTAACGAAGTTGTACACGCCGCCATTCCCATCCTTATCGCCGGGGAACCAGTTCTGGACGGTGCTGTATTTGATTTCGGCGTGGGCGTGGGCAACGAGTTCGACCACGGCGGCATGGAGTTGGTTCTCGTCGCGCTGTGGTGCTGTGCAACCTTCGAGGTAGCTCACGTAGCTACCTTCGTCGGCGATGATGAGTGTGCGTTCGAACTGTCCGGTATTCTTTGCGTTGATGCGGAAGTAGGTACTGAGTTCCATCGGACAGCGTACGCCCTTGGGTACGTAGACGAAGGAGCCATCGCTGAACACAGCGCTGTTGAGGGCGGCGTAGAAGTTGTCAGTCACGGGAACCACGCTACCGAGGTATTTGCGCACGAGGTCGGGGTGATTTTTGATGGCGTCGCTCATCGAGGAGAAGATGACGCCTTTTTCGGCGAGGGCTTTTTGGAACGTTGTCTTCACGCTCACGCTGTCGAGCACGGCATCGACTGCCACGCCAGCGAGTTGCTTTTGTTCATCGAGTGGGATGCCGAGTTTTTTGAACGTGTTAAGCAACTCGGGGTCGACCTCGTCGAGTGAGTTCAAGGTCGGCTTTTTCTTTGGTGCAGCCCAGTAAATGATTTCCTGGAAATCAACGGGTGGGAAGTGTACGTTGGACCAGTGAGGGTGCTTCATGCGAAGCCACTGCTCGTAGGCCTTGAGACGCCATTCTAGCATCCACTCTGGCTCTTCCTTCTTGTTCGAAATAAAGTGGATTACGTCGGGACTGAGTCCTTTGGCTATGAGCTCCTGGTCGATGTCAGAAACAAAGCCATACTCATACTCGCGCCCTACAACGTCGTCGATAAGTTCTTGTGACATGTGCTGTTCTTGTGATGACACGTGCAATATACGACTTATTTGGTCCGATATTGATATCAGAAACAACAGTGCCGGGGTGTTCACACCCCGGCACTAAAATGCAGTCATTTTGAAAATGCACCTAAAATTGTACCGGCACTATCCCTTTTGTACTCAATGGGTTAGGTGCTCCTAGCACGACAACAGTGCCGGGGTGTGCACACCCCGGCACTGTTGTAACGTGTTTTAACACGTATTAACACCATTTCAGCCCGCCTTACTACAACAAAAAGCGTCATCCCCGCTTTCGCGGGGATGACGCTGAAGGGCATTTCTATGGCTAATGGGAGCTTGTCGCCTACGTGGTCGCTACCCTATTCTTGAACGACTAGATTCCACCCGAGTTCGGGGTGCTCGGATACGACGAGGCGGTAGGTGCCGGCAGATAGTGTTTGCACTGACAAGGTGTGGCACGGCGTGCCCGTGTTAAGGTGCCATTGATGCACGACCTGTCCTACCGTGTTGAATGCAATCACCGTGGTCGCGTGCATGGTTGCTGACAAGCACAGCGTAACTGTACTCTTTGCGGGATTTGGATACAGCATCTGCGAACTGTCATCTGACTCGGCTACACCGAGGGCAGGTTGCACGAGCACAGAAGCTTGCGTTGATTCCACCGTACCGCACGTTCCCGTTACCTTGCATGAATATGTTGCCGATGCGTCCAGGCCGGCACGTTGGATGGTGTACTCCGCTGTTGTTTGCCCAGGTATCTCCGATCCGTCCTTGAACCACTGATAGGTGAGGTTCGTGCCCTTGGCAGAAACCGATAGACGAATCTGCTCGCCCTCTCTGACCGTGTCTGCCTTGGGTTGCTGTGTGATCGTGGTAGCGAGGCCTTTGCTGACAACACAAGGCGTAGTCGTACCAGTGCTGCCGCAGGCGGTGCGATAACGTAAGGTATATGTGCCTGGTTGGGCTGACTCGTTCAGTGTAAGCGTGGGCTCCGTTGCACCACCAATCTCCGCTGAGTTGCGTAGCCATTGATAGGTAATCTCGTCGCCCTCGACAGTTGCTGCAATCGTATGCTCGTCGCCAGGACAGAGCACGACGGTTGCGTCAGGTTGTTGAGTGATTTTGGGTGCAGGGTCCAGGCGGACACTTGAGGCTGTCCGCGTAGTATGTCCGCGTGATGATCGCACACGGACGTAGTATGAGCGCTCGAGAGGCGTGGCAGTCGAACTAATCGTCCAATCATAACGTGTTCCTTGTACCTTGTCTGCAACAACTAGCCACGTCTTCTGATCAGTCGACACTTCGATGGTATAGGTATCGCCATCTTCCATTTCCGTAGTCGCCCAGGATACGCGAACCAAAGCCCCCTCACAAAACCGCTCGCCACCGAAGGGTACGCCAAGGTCGATACCGCCACGCTCGATCTGCAGGGCAACGGCATCGGTAGCACCGTAGGTTCCCTTGCCCGTTAGCGTCGTGCTGCTGAGTTCGATGGTCGATGATTCCGTACCACCGACAACAATCACGCCACCGTCTGCTTGTGCAACACCGCTGACAAGTGCCTCATTGCCTGGGCCCCCGAACGTAGTTGCGAACTGGTAGTTGGAAGGTCCACCAATGACAATCACGCCATCCCAGCCACCACGAGTATCTTCGGCACTAAGGAAACCACGCGATGGAAAATCCGTTGAGTTGCTGTTCCCTGTAATCAGCAGGGATGTCTTCCGATACACACTCAAACTCACGGCCTCGTCTTCCCCGGTCCCACCAAAGTACGTTGATGCAGTAAGCGTACGCCCATTGTCCTTGAACGCAGCAAGGAACATGTCGGACTTCCCTCTGCGCTGTGCTTGCAGACCTGACAGCGTTGGCATATCGGCGCTGGCCGTTGTACCTAACAGGTAGATGGTTCCGTCGATATTGGCAACACCTACGCCTTCGTCTACACCGCCTCCACCGAAGTACGTCGAGCTGATTGCTCGCGCACCGTCTTGCGAGAGCACGGTGAGGACTGCATCGGAGTTCCCTTCGTTGTACGTCCAATCGTATGGACGTTCCTTATAGTACCACCACCAGGTGGTGTTGATTGCGGGAAACATCGGGAAGTCGGCCGAAGAGGTCGAACCCGTTAGGATCACTGTCCCGCTATTGTCCAACGTCATGGCTGTAAAGCTGTCGTTCGAGCTACCACCGAAGTAGGTGCTGAATTGCACCGTTGCAGCATTCGGACTAAGTCGCATGACAAAGGCGTCGGAGTTCCCTACAAGCGTCTTGTACAAACCGTTGTTGGTTGGGAATCCCGATGCAGAAGAGGTGCTGCCGCAGATGAAGATTGTCTGCAGGTCATCAATCATCACATCGTAAGGATAGTCATTACCGCTACCGCCGATGTAGGTTGCCAGCTTCAACTCGGTAAGGTCAGCGTTAAAGCAGGCAAGGAATCCATCGACGTAGGAATTGTAGAGTGGATCAATGGTGCCGGAGGTAGTCGGGAAGTCTGTCGACTCTGTATAGCCGACAACAAACACTCGTCCATCCGATGATGCAGCAATTGCCGTAGCCTTGTCATCGCTCTTTCCGCCAAGAAGAGTGTAGGACTTCACCTTCGAGAGGTCCGAGGTTACGATGGCAACAAATGCCTCCGTTCCACCAAGTGCTGAGTGACGCCACCCAGGGGCATTGTCCCAGACTTGTTGCTCCTCGATCCAACCACAGAGTGCAAGATCGCCCGATGGGAGGACAACAGCATCGGTGACGACTTCGTTGGCCGACAAGCCACGCATCATGCCAGATACGAAAGGACCTCCACCAACACCAGCATGTGCTGTTGTTGCGAGGAGGCCCAAAATGACCGTTAAGGCGAGGTTTTGCGTACGTGTTCTCATACAGCGTTGTATGAGATTACGGGATAAATGTGACATAGGCAAGGGCCAATGTCACAATGACGTTACCGAGCTATCACCACCGTCGTGCGAAGTACCTGTCCACCGGCCTGAAGTTCAAGTCCGTACACTCCAGCAGCAACGGACCGAACAGGAATCTGAACGTTGGAAACGCCACCAGTAATCTGCTCGGCATGGTACTGTAACGCCGTTGTTCCGTCGGTAGCAACAAGGCGTACCACTACGTCGGTCTGAACATCCGTCGACAGGCGCACGGCAAGATACTCCGAGGCTGGGCTTGGTCCGAGGACGCGCATGGTCACTGGACCAGCAATGATGTCTTCCTGTACGGAAGAAACCTTAACGTCGACAGTAGCTTCGACAGACTCGGCGCTACCACAACCACCGGTAACCACACAACGGTATGTACCAACGTCGGAGATCGTAGCATCGCTAACGACAAGCTTGAAGTCCTTTGCACCATCAAGGATATTTCCATTCTTATACCAAGCGTACGTCAGGTTATCGCCGCTGGCCTTACAGGTCAAGGTAAAGCTCTGATGTTCCGTCACAACTACGCTCTGTGGCTGCTCAGTGATAGCCGTCTTTGCAGCAATGGCCACCGTGGCCGGCTTCGAGGTTGCAGAGGGTGAACAAGCACCTGTAACAACACAGTCATACGAGCCAGCACTATTCATGGTCACATTGTCAACAACGTACGTGGCATCCGTTGCACCATTGATGTTTGTGCCGTTCTTGCGCCACTGATACTTGACGCTTGCACCTTGTGCTACTACGGACAAGGTTACTGATCCACCGTCGCAAGCTGATGTGCTCACGGGATCCGTTACAACCTTTGGTGGGGCTGATAGCGTGAATGGCTGACTCTTGACAACGTGTCCGCGTGAAGTGAATACGCGAATCTGATAGTCGCTACCGCTAGCAAGCGTCGTTGCCGGCTTCCAGTTGAAGCTGAGTCCTGCAACGTCCTTGCCAATGTTCGTCCATGATCCGCCGCCATCAGGACTCATCTCAACTTGATAACGATCGTTATCAAGCATTCCGTCAGCCGACCAGCTAATCGTACGTGTGCTACCCAAGCACCATACTTCGCCACCAGCCGGTGATACCAACGAAATGGATCCTGCTGCCCACTTGGCAACGTAACCGTCCTCGGCACCGATAGCCGAAGGATTCCATGCTTCACCTGTTGTTGGTAGATCTTCTGATGTTCCTCGTACGGCAAAGTAGAAGTCACCCTTTTCATCAAACGATGCGCCTACTGTCGTGTCGGTAGCAGATCCGCCCATGACGGTTCCGAACTTCAGCGTGTAGGGATTAAGGATGGCAAGGAAACCATCGGTTGCACCGTTCTTTGCATTGACGGACCCCGCACCGGCCGAAGGGAACTCAATTGATGAGGTGGTACCCCAGATGATGCCGCCATTCAACGATGTCTCGGCCATCATACCCTTTACGTCATCGTCACCGGTACCGCCAAAGTAGGTACAGGCCGTTAGCCCCCTACCATCATCGGTGAACAGACACATAAAGATGTCACGTCCGCCAATCTGTTCAGTGTACAATGTTCCTGCAGCAGGCAGACCTTTTGAGTTCGTTACACCAACCACTACTGCACGACCTTGAGCATCGATGTAGATGCCACGGCCTTCGTCTTCACCCGAACCTCCGAAGAATGTCGAATACGTTCCGTCATCCTTCTTCGACAGCGTTCCGTCAGGGAAGAACTTGATGACGAATGCATCGGTCTTGCCACCGTTATACGTACGGTCGTATGGGACGCGGCCAGATGACCACTTGCCAGGTGTTGGTGCTGTTTCGAAGGTCGAAGACGACGTATAGCCGGTTACATAAGGCGAACCAGCTGGGTCGACGGCAAGTGCCGTGAACGCTTCGTTACCATCCTTGCCGTAATAGGTACAGAAGACGAATGTTCCGCCACCTGGCGAGAGCTTAGCAAGGTAGCAGTCCTCTTGTCCACCATGGGTTTTCTGATGAGCAAGCTGCGTTGGAAACTGTGCATTCGACGTGGTTGATCCTGCAACGTAGATGGCACCGGTGGCTGCTTCAACAGCAATGGCGTATGGCTTATCATCCTTGTTTCCGCCAAGGAACGTACAGACTTCCATCGTGGTGAGATCCTTCGACAACCGTGCGATGTAGGTGTCAATCTGTCCCTTGTAGATCTGTCCAACAGATCCAATGGTCACTGGCATATCATCGCTCTCCGTCTCGCCAGTGATGCAGACCATACCGTTTGCGTCAAGGGCAATGCCGACAAGATTGTCTCGGCTTGTACCACCGATGTAGGTGTAGTTGACGACGGAGCTCAGATCCTTACTGAGCAAGGCCACAAAGCCATCACCGGCCCCCTGCATCTTCTTCTGATAGGCACCAACCTCGGCAGGGAACTCGATACCCATCGTGGAACCACCAACGTATACACCATCGCCAGCGTTAACAATGCTGGTGATGACGTCGTTATCACTACCACCGATGTACGTTCCGTACACTACCGGGTCGATGGTAAGGGGCTCCGTAACTGCGCGCTTTTCGATTTCGAATTGTACGCCCGATGCACTGATCGAGAATGACACCGGCGTCGAGAGTGATCTGGTGCCCGACATGAAGGCATAGAGATCATTCATCATGATGTCGCCCATCGAGGTGTGAAGACGTACTTCGCCATTCTTCACGTCGATGCCTTGGTCGCCTTCGAACCTGAAAGCCATGCCTGTTCCAAGTGTACCTGCAGCAAGGTCAACGTCGTACCGGAGTCGACCAGCCTTGTCGGTGTAGTACGACACGTCGACGCCCTTGTACACACCGTTGACGCGGAGCTTCTCGACGCTAGGCACAACGAGTCCGTTCATCGCACCGCCCTTGTGGAACGTTACCGTGCTCAGCGTGCGACCTTCGACTACCTGGGTGTTCTGCGATGCATTGTCCCAATGCATCCGAACAACGTGACCAACACGGGTAGTTCCCTGCATGGTGTAGTGGTCCAGCACCATACCGTCGGACATGATCCAGGCGTCCATGTTAGCCGATCGTTGGAGGTAGAGCACCTCCGAAGGCCATTGACCATTGTTCTTGATAAAACCAGTCACCCGTGGTGCTGTTGGAATTGTGGCCAGTAGTTGGCCCGAACACACTGCCAGCAATGCAAAAAGCAGAATCCGCTTAATCATAGGTTTGTCCCAGCTCTGTCGACAGCGTCGACGTATACTTGTGTTTGGAATTAGCAAATCTACTCAGCATCAGTCAACCACCCTTCCACCAACGTCTACACCAACGTGAAACTCTCCGTCAACATCGATCACGTGGCTACCCTTCGCGAAGCTCGTGGAGGTATTGAACCCGACCCCGTTCATGCTGCAGTTCTTGCAGAATTGGCAGGCGCAAACGGAATCGTTGCTCATTTACGGGAAGACCGCCGACATATTAACGACCGAGATGTCCGTGCGTTACGCGAAATCGTCACAACAAAATTCGATCTCGAAATGGCAGCCACACCGGAAATCATTGCCATTGCCCTGGAAACACTGCCGGATATGGTGACGCTGGTGCCGGAGAAGCGACAGGAGCTTACTACGGAGGGCGGACTCAATGTGGCTGACAACGAGGAGTTGTATACACGAATTGTTGACACCTTCCATGAGCGAGGTATCTCTGTAAGCCTCTTTATCGAACCAGACTTAGCTCAGATCGAAGCATCAGCCCGAACGGGTGCCGACATGGTGGAACTGCATACTGGCATGTATGCCGAAGCGAGGAACATTGACGAAGCGTCACACCAGCTCCGACGGCTTGAGCATGGAGCTGCCAACGCCGCAGAAGCTGGACTCCTGGTAAAGGCAGGCCATGGTCTGTCGCTAAAAAATGTTTCCCCAATAACCACAATTCCGGAGATCAGGGAGGTAAGCATTGGTCATGCCCTCATCGGACATGCCGTTTTTGTCGGCATCGATGCAGCGGTAAAGGCCTATCTCGCTGCCTTACGGTAATCCCTAGCTCCAACACTCACCTACCTAGCCCCCTAGCAGAAAGATCAATGCCCTTTCCAGTTCGCGATGAACCAGAAAGGGCATTGTCATAATTCACTTCGTTAGCTGTGCGAGTAATCAGTCTCGGCCAAACAGAGCAGAGGCCGCAACATCTCTGTTCATGCGGGCGATGAACTCTACGCTAATGCCCTTCGGACATGCAGCTTCGCATTCGTAATGGTTTGAACATCCACCGAATCCCTCGGCATCCATCTGCAGCACCATGTTCATGGCGCGAGTAGAACGTTCTGCCTGACCTTGTGGAAGGTAGCTGAGGTGACCCATCTTGGCACTCACGAAGAGCATCGCGCTGGCATTAGGACACGCTGCAACACAGGCACCACAACCGATACATGCAGCAGCATCCATGGCGTGGTCGGCATCAGTCTTAGGAACCAGGATGGCATTACCATCGGGTGCCGTTCCCGTATTTGCACTTATGAAGCCACCCTTCTGGATCACTCTGTCGAAGGCACTCCGATCAACCACCAGGTCGCGGACAACAGGGAATGCCGTTGCACGCCATGGTTCGATGTAAATCTCATCGCCATCCTTGAACGAGCGCATGTGCAACTGGCAAGCAGTCGTACGTGCTATCGGACCATGTGGCCGACCGTTGATCACCATGCCGCACGTACCACAAATACCTTCGCGACAATCATGTTCGAATGCCACTGGCTCTTCACCAGCGTTGAGCAATTGTTCGTTGAGCACATCAAGCATTTCCAGGAAGCTCATGTGTTCATTCACACCAGCGAGGTCGTAGGTCTTCATCATCCCTTGGTCTGCTGGTCCTGCTTGCCGCCAAATATGAAGTCGCAGATTCATTGCTTTCGTTCTCCGTTGATTGCCGCTATGATGGTCAGTTGAATATTACTTGTAGCTACGTGTAGCAAGATGGACGTTTTCGAAATTCAGAGCTTCCTTGTGCAACGATGGTGCAGCACCATCTCCGTTGTACTGCCATGCAGCAACGTAGGTAAACTGGTCATCGTTCCGCTTGGCTTCACCATCCTCCGTTTGATACTCTTCACGGAAGTGTCCGCCGCAGCTTTCTTCTCTGTGCAGTGCATCGCCTACAAGCACTTCGGCAAACTCCAGGAAGTCTGCAACGCGTGATGCTAGTTCGAGCGACTGATTAAGCTGCTCGCCAGTACCAGGCACATAGAGATTCTTCCAAAACTCTTCACGAATGGCAGGAATTTCCTGCAGCGCTTCTTGAAGACCCTTTCGATTTCTGGCCATACCGCACTTGTCCCACATCAGCGTACCGAGTTCACGATGGAAGCTTGTTGGTGTACGCTTTCCGCCGATGCTCAGAAGTGATTGTACCTTGTCGGCAGCCATCTTCTCAGCGGCCTTGACTTCTGGTGCATCATAGGATGGGAGGGGGCTTGGTCCTACTTGTCCGAAGTACCCGCCCAACGTATACGGAATCACAAAGTAGCCATCGGCCAGACCTTGCATGAGCGCGCTTGCACCAAGACGGTTTGCTCCGTGGTCAGAGAAGTTTGCCTCGCCAAGGACGAACAGGCCCGGCACCGTGCTCATGAGGTTGTAATCAACCCACAAGCCACCCATGGTGTAGTGCACTGCCGGGTAGATGCGCATTGGAACGCTATACGGATCGTCGCCCGTAATTCGCTCATACATTTCAAAGAGGTTGCCGTAGCGGTCCTCGATCGTATGCTTACCCAGACGATTGATTGCATCGGCAAAGTCAAGGTATACGCCGCGTCCACCCGGACCAACTCCCCTGCCATCGTCACAGGCTTCCTTGGCAGCACGTGAGGCAATGTCGCGCGGTGAGAGGTTGCCAAACGACGGGTACTTCCGTTCGAGGTAGTAATCGCGTTCGTTCTCCGGAATGTCGGCTGGCTTGCGCGTATCGCCGTGTTTCTTCGGCACCCAGATGCGTCCGTCATTCCTGAGCGACTCGCTCATCAACGTGAGCTTGCTCTGATAGTCGCCACTCACGGGAATACACGTTGGGTGAATCTGCGTGTAGCATGGGTTGGCAAAGTATGCACCACGTTTGTAGGCACGATAGGCAGCGGTGACGTTGCAATTCTTGGCGTTGGTACTCAAGTAGAAGACGTTGCCATAGCCACCCGTGCAGAGCAGCACGGCATCACCGAGCACACTTTCGATCTTACCGGTAAGGAGGTCGCGGGTGACGATGCCACGTGCACGACCGTCGATGACGATCAGATCCATCATCTCGCGACGGTTGAGTTGGGTAACCTTGCCAAGGCCAATCTGACGTGAGAGTGCCTGGTAGGCACCAAGGAGGAGTTGCTGACCTGTTTGTCCACGTGCGTAGAAGGTCCGGCTTACCTGTGCACCACCAAATGAACGGTTGTCGAGGTATCCGCCATACTCCCGTGCGAAGGGCACGCCTTGTGCTACGCACTGGTCGATGATGTTCACCGAGACTTGCGCCAGACGATGAACATTGGCTTCACGAGCACGGAAGTCTCCGCCCTTTACGGTGTCGTAGAAGAGCCGCCATACGCTATCGCCATCGTTCTGATAGTTCTTGGCAGCGTTGATACCACCTTGCGCAGCAATGCTGTGCGCACGGCGTGGCGAGTCGTGATAGGTGACGGCAGTGACGTTATAACCGAGCTCGGCAAGCGTAGCAGCAGCCGATGCGCCTGCTAGACCCGTGCCGACGACGATGACTTTGAACTTGCGCTTGTTTGCTGGGTTCACCAGCTTCATGTCGGCTTTATGCTTGTCCCACTTCTGCTCGAGTGGACCTGACGGGATATTACTGTTGAGTTCCATAACGATGTTTCAAAGCCCCCTACTTAACAAGTCCAAACATGATACCAAGTGGTATCGACAAGAAACCGATCACGATGAGCATTCCAAGGGCTGGTCCTGCCAGTCTTAACATTGGTGTATACCGCGGATGGTTGATCCCTAGCGTCTGTAGTGCACTACTAATGGCATGATTCAGGTGCAGGCCCGTAACGATCATGGCAATCACATAGGTGATGGTGATCAGTGGCTGATGGAAGCTGTCAACGACCATGCGATAGACGTCGTGTCGACCCAGGTGATCCACAACGTGATAATACTCGCCGTGAGCCACGCCCCAGGTAAAATGGGCCAGGTGGTAGACTACGTAGACAACAACGAGCAAACCCGTGTAGATCATCGAGCGCGAGGCAATGGTCGACGTCCGATGCTCCACCTTGTCATTCCTTACGGCCTTGGCACCACGATTCAACCGTGCGAGCTTGATGCCCGAGAGTACGTGGAGGATGAGCGCTACGATCAAGCCTAGGCGAACGACCCAGATAGCCGCGCCATGGAACATTTCGCGCAACTCCACTCCGTAGGCATTCATGTGTTCCGGTCCTAGGAAGACCAAGAGGTTTCCCGACAGGTGTGCAAGGAGGAAAACCACCAGGCAAATGCCTGTGATTGCCATTACCCACTTCTGGATAATCGTGGTATTCCAAACAACCGAAAATGATCGCATGTGAAATATCCCTCTGAAATAGCCGCACAAAAGTACAGTATTGGTGAAACTAGAGCATGGTATGGTTGATAACTCTTCGGAACATCACTCCCGTCATGCATAACTTGCAGCATGCTAGAAGTACGCAATGTTTCGAAGCGTTTTGGTGCTCATCAAGCCAATGCAGGCGTGAGCATCTCGGCAAGACCGGGGAGGATCTTTGGTCTGCTCGGACCAAACGGTGCGGGCAAGACAACCTTGATCCGCATGATCACCAACATCATCGAACCAGATGAAGGTGAGATCTTCCTGGACAATGCTCCCGTTGGCGAGCTGGCACAAGAGCGTATCGGCTATCTACCCGAAGAGCGCGGACTGTACAAGAAACTCAGCGTTGGCGATCAACTGGCCTACTTTGCTCGCTTGAAAGGAATGAGCAATGCCGACTCGAAGGCACGAATCAGTGAGTGGCTTCACAAACTTGATGCTGACGGGTGGGAGACAAAGAAGGTACAAGAGCTCTCCAAAGGCATGCAGCAAAAGGTGCAGTTCATCAGTACCGTAGTGCACAATCCACGATTGGTGATCCTGGATGAGCCGTTTAGCGGACTCGACCCTGTGAATGCACAGCTGTTGATCAACGCCGTGCAGGAACTGCGAAAGGCCGACACGACAATATTGCTCTCTACGCATCAAATGGAACAGGTCGAGAAGTTGTGCGATGACATTGCACTCATCAATCGCGGACGCGTTGTGCTTGCTGATACCTTACAGGGCATCAAGTCGATGCACCGTAGTGATCGCGTCGTGATTGAATTCGACAGCGCTACCTCTTCGCTACCAGCAATTGATGGCGTCAGCATAATCTCGACTACCGAACACCGTGCAGAACTGCAATTGACGGATCCATCAGTAAGCCCTAACAGTTTACTGCAATCCTTGATTCCACATGTGAGCATTACCAAGTTCGAAGTCACCGAACCAACGTTGCACGAGATCTTCGTGAAAACGGTAACCGGACAGGATGCTGTCTAACACTGTGCGCCGGAATTCGATGCAAACCATGGACTCGTGCCACACGTCCGACGTAGGTGGACTGATACGATGAGCAAGACTCGACCACGGTGGAGACGCAGACTTAGGCCAATACTCTTCACACTGGGAGCATGTGGTCTACTGTCACTAGGCCTATGCTGGTGGCTGCTTAACATGGAGATTGCCGCGGGTAATGGCGGCATGGTGTTCATTGCACCCAATACAACGGTCGTTGGTGCCATAGATAGTGTTGATGCTCACTGTAAGCTTCCTACGCCGTGGCTCGTACGCACAACTGCACGCATTGCACAGCGTGTTAGTCCACGACAAATCCAGAGTGGCTGGTATATGTTCCAGTCGGCCGATACTCAATTGGACGTCCTCCGCGCGCTGTTCACCGGTGCACGCCGACCAACCACCAAGGTTGTGCTCCAGGAAGGACTGACGAAGTGGGAGGTTGCAGGCAAGCTTGGACGTGCGCTCGACGTCGACAGTACGGTGCTTCTTGCAGTCGTCGACACGCTTGAAGGCAAACTCTTTCCCGACACCTATGAGTTTTTCTGGAGAGAAGAACCATTGTCAGTCGTCAACAAACTCGTCCGCCAATTCAACCGAAAGACAGCTGCCAACCCTCCCACACGTGAAGAGTTGATCCTTGCTTCGATCATTCAAGCCGAAGCAGCATCGGTGTCGGAGATGCCGACCATTGCCGGCGTTTACAAGAATCGTCTGGACATCGGGAAACACCTCGAGGCAGATCCTACCGTACAGTACGGCCTACGTATGCGGTCAAGACTTACCTACCAACATCTAGCCGATACTCATCAGTGGAATACCTATCAACATGCAGGACTTCCACCCACGCCGATATGCAATCCTGGCATGGCTGCCATTCGTGCCGCACAACAACCAGCGAAGCATCACTACTTGTACTTCGTGGCAATGGGTGATGGATCGGGCAAACACCGCTTTGCAGCAAGCTACAACGAGCACTTACGTAACGTTGCTCTCTACCGGAAGGCGCAACGGTCAGCCTCACAGAACTAACTGTGAACGGACGCGTCAGGTACTCCATTCGTCGACACCCTACTCGTAATCACTTCGAGTTCCTACATCTAGTCTACCGCTAGATGGCCTGCAGGTCTGCACTGGTCTACAACATCAATCATCAGCATCGAACTTCTGCATCGATCTTCAACATCGTACTTCAACATCGTACTTCTGCATCGTACTTCTGCATCGTACTTCTGCATCAGTCACCCTCTCTACAAGTGCAGTACACTAGACCTGTGAAAGTGGTTATTCCTTCCACAGGGCCGACTTCTTGCCAGTCGGACTCATCGCTTGCACGACAAAGGTGAACGGTTTGCTGCCGTCTTTCCGGCTCACTTCGAATTCTTCGATCCAGGCATAGCCATTCGCATCATCGGAATTCGCCGGGTGAATGTTACCGTACAGCTTACGTGGCGAGCGCGCATTACCGTCGATCACTTCCAGCGACGGTCTGTCCTTGTTTCGATCACCATAGAATTTCACGATGACCTTCTTACGATCGCCCGAGCCAAAATCCTTTACGTCACGAATCTCCGGTGCAGGGAAGCTGCGAATGGAAATTGACGTAGCACTTTCTACCCGTTCATCATCAATCATCCGAACAAAGGTGAGTGTTCGCCCAGTGTCGGACAACTTCGGAGTAAACCTCATCTTTCCTGATCGCACGCTCATGACCTCGCGACTACCGTCAAGCAACACCGCTTCGGTGTTTGCAAGCTCGGGCAATCGTGGATCGATGATGTATTCGATTCCCGGGTACATTACTTCTGCAATCTGTACACCTTGCAACGCAATGGCCTGCACCATGAAGGTGGTTTCGGCAAGCTGACCATCCTTGCGTCTCGCACTCACCGTTACGGAATAGGAGCCAGTGCGCGGTGCCCGCCCCTTGATCACAATGGTTCGAGCAGCCGTATCCAGATAACGCTCGACCAAGGCATCCGATGATGTTGCGCGAACTTGCGGTAGTCCTTGAAGGTCACGCAACGGATCTGCACCACCGATGCTCAGTCGCATCCTCCACTGCTGCAGCGGCGCAGACGTTAGTACGTCGCGTGCTGCCTCCATCCAGAACGATCCGAGCGCACCACCATCTTGTTGAATGATGCGCAGTGTATCGGTGATTGTTCTTCCGGGTTGGAAGGGGGCTCCGGTTTCGTCGGTGACCACCGTAGCGAGTACGAACTGCGTGGACCCATTGATCCGCAGACCCGACGGAAGTGCATTGGCATCGTTCGCGTTGGGTCCGCCCAGGCTCGGCGGCATGGCACTCCCCAACACGGTCACGCGAAAGGTTCTCGCCACTGGGTCGCGCAGGTCGGGCTTCCACCGGAAGACAACGGCCTGACGTTCGGGTTGTGCAACGAGTTCGAACAAGGCACTTGGCGAGGATCCTGCTTCGATGGTCAAGACCTGTCCACTTGCAACATCTTCCACTCGCGCGCGGAACTGCAGGTCCGACACGTCGCCCGAGTAGCGAATGACGTTTTCCGAATCCAACTTGCGCAGTCGCAAGCCCCCTGCCGTATCCTTGATCAGTTGACATTCAAGTCGTACGCGTTCAGGTTGGAGGTCGAGGCGAAGATCGGATGGCACGGACACACTCGTACCTAAAGGCAAGGGCTTGTCGGGCAGCAACAAGACCAATGCAACCAGGTACAGGACAAAGTACAACTCAACGCGACGTTTACGCGATTGTGCCATCAGTGTGTTTCGGGGTTGTCTGTCGGTTTGAGTATTTCACGAGATAGCAACCGTTCCAACTCTGCACGAACGTGGCGTTGCACTTCCTGGGCTTCCAGGGCCTGGAGTCGACTACCGAGTTTATTGATACTGTCCGCAAACTGATCCAACGATGCAGAGGTCTTCTCCATCGAGTTCATCAACGTCGGGTTTGGTGCCACGGCATTCACGGCACTCTGCACACTATCGCGCACGGCAGCGTTCATCGTTTCCTGTTTTTCCACCACCTCGGCAAGCGACGCGGCAATGGCTTCAAGTTGCACGGCCATTGCTGCATAGTCACGTCCAATCTCGCCGATCTCTCTAAGCAGCTCGATGGTGCTTTCATTCTCGCCCGCCGGTTCCTTCCGTGTGGGTTCTTCCGGTGGTGTATAGTACATCACCACGAAGAGCACCAGGAGCAATGCGGCTTCAAGAACGATACCGCCGACAACAAAGGCCGGCTGGTGAATCACGCCGACGCGGTTGAGTCCAACGGCAAGCAACAACACGGCAGCCCCGGCATACACCCAAGCGTTGATCGCCGAGTAATAGAATCGGTTAACAACTTCCTGCATCCATAGTGCCGTCCCCTGCATCCATCCCAAGGGGTGCAGGATGACCACGTCATGCCGAGTCGTCCGTATAAGCTCCTGCTCCTTCGTGCAGATGCGCCACATGGTACCAAGAACCTGTGCAGTACCCAAACGGCGTTCATAACGCAGCTCGCGGTAGATGTCTTGTAGCAACAACCTGCCTTGCACGTTTGCCAGCGTTTCCAATTGCGTCATG